>JBHYDO010000465.1:0-507 GCA_051860645.1 Roseococcus sp. | reverse complement strand
AACAGCCACTGCAGCACCTCCGCACGTCCGCGGATATCGGTGGCTGGGGGCATGAAGCGACCGATCTTCTCGGCGAGGTAGAGCAGGATGGCACCGCTTTCGAAAAGCGACACGGGTGCGCCGCCATCCGCCGGCGCATGATCGACGATTGCAGGGATGCGGTTGTTCGGCGCGATTGCCAGGAACTCAGGCTTGAACTGGTCTCCGCTGGAGATGTTCACCGGGACAATGCGGTAGGGGAGGCCGACTTCCTCCAGGAACATCGTGACCTTGTGGCCGTTCGGCGTGGTCCAGTAGTGCAGGTCGATCATGTGCGGTGCTCCGGAGCGGGGGGATCGAGCAGCGCCAGTACCTGGCGTGCCGCACCGCGCAGCAGCGCGGAATCGGGCCTGGCGCGGGACAGCACGCGCAGGCCCATCACCGTGCTCAACAGAAGGCGCGCCAGGTCACGCGCCGATCGCTGAGGCGCGATCGTGCCTTCGCGCTGGCCGGCCAGCACGCAGCGGT
>JBHYDO010000464.1:0-547 GCA_051860645.1 Roseococcus sp. | reverse complement strand
AGTAGAAGCTCAGCACGCTGGAGAGCGGGCGGCCTTCGGCGGAACACACCGTCAGCACCTCGCAGTCGGGGCCAAAGGTCTTGAGCAAGGTCTCGAAATAGCGCTTGGGCATCGCTGGCGTGCCATGGCGGTGCACGTTGTCGGCGTACAGCGCGAAGAAGCGGTCGGCATTGGCATCGACGTGCGAGGTCAGCCCGTTCTTGATGCCCTTGCGCACCATCGCGCGCTGCTTGCGCGGAATGGCGAGCATGTTGTCCTCTTCCTTGGGCAGGATGGACTTGCGGAAAGTGACGTACAACTCCTGCACCGGCCAGTCGTCGTGCCGGCGCTCGATGTGACGCAACTCGAGGTGGTCGGTGCCCAGTTCGATCGCCAGGCGCTGTGCCTCGGCCTCCAGCGCATGGGCCGCCACGGGTGTGGCCGCAGCCACCCCGCCGTACACGGCAAACGGCAGGCTGGTCAGCGCGTTGCCGAACATGCGGCTGTTGACGTGCGCCAGGGGCAGCACGCCCTGGATCTCGCCATCCACCTCGGCGTACAGGAAGTG
>JBHYDO010000463.1:0-591 GCA_051860645.1 Roseococcus sp. | reverse complement strand
GAGTGCCAGCGTCTCCACCCCGTCGAACGACACGCCGGCGAGATCGCGCGCGCGCTGGATCAGGATCGCGCGCTTGCAGCCCGCCTTGCGCGCGACCTCGACCAGGCGCTGCGAGTTCGACGAATTGGGCGCCCCGATCACCACCGTGAGGTCGGCGCGTGGCGCGATCTCCTTCACCGCGGCCTGGCGGTTGGTGGTCGCGTAGCAGATGTCCTCGCGCCGTGGCCCCTCGATCTCCGGGAACCGCGCGCGCAGCGCCGCGATGATCTCGGCGGTGTCGTCCACCGACAGCGTGGTCTGGGTGCTGTAGGCGAGTCCGTCGGTGGCCGGCGGCTCGACCGTGCGCGCCTGCGCCACGTCCTCGACCAGCGTCACTGCGCCCGGCGGCAACTGCCCCATCGTGCCGATCACCTCCGGATGCCCGGAATGGCCGATCAGGATCAGGTGGCGCTGCTTCGCGAAGTGCTTCTCGGCCTCGCGGTGCACCTTGGTGACCAGCGGACAGGTCGCGTCGAGCTGGAACAGCCCGCGCGCCTCCGCCTCCTCGGGGACGGATTTCGGCACGCCGTGCGCGCTGAACACCACCGGCAC
>JBHYDO010000462.1:0-619 GCA_051860645.1 Roseococcus sp. | reverse complement strand
TGCCGCTGCCGGCGCAGGCCAAGCTGCTGCGCGTGCTGCAGGAGGGCGAGATCGAGCGCCTGGGCAGCGAGAGCGCGCGCAAGGTCAACGTGCGCCTCGTGACGGCGACCAACGTCAACCTCGAAGCCGCGGTCGAACGCGGGCAGTTCCGGCGCGACCTGTTCTACCGCCTCAACGTCTACCCGATCTGCATCCCGCCGCTGCGCGAACGCAGCAGCGACATCGAGCCGCTGGCTCGGCACCTGCTGGCGCGCTTCACCGCGCTGCACCAGAAGCGCCTGGGCGGCTTCAGCGACCGCGCGCTGCAAGCGCTGGCTCGCCACCGCTGGCCCGGCAACGTGCGCGAGCTGGAGAACCTGGTCGAGCGCGGCGTGATCCTGGCGGCGCAGGGCGGCGTGATCGAGGTCGAGCACCTGTTCCCCAACCAGTCCGAGCCGGCGCAGGACGGCATCGACCCGCAGGGCCGGCTGGCGCGCCGTGCGCCCGAGGACGAGCTGCGCCTGTGCGCGCAGGTGCTCGATGCCGGCGTGCCGATCGAGACCCTGGAGGCGCAGGTGCTGGCCCTGGCGGTCGAGCGCAGCCGCGGCAATCTGGCCGGCGCCGCCCGCCTGCTGGGTCT
>JBHYDO010000461.1:0-739 GCA_051860645.1 Roseococcus sp. | reverse complement strand
CGAGCTTGGCTTCCATCGTGATTCCCTCTTGGATGGGAAAATCATTCGCCTGCTCATCGCCAACGCCAACACCACCGAAGCCATCACGCAGCTCTGCGCCGACGCAGCGCGCGCGGCGGCCGCCCCTGGCACGAAAATTATCCCCGCCACGCCGCGTTTCGGGCCGGAGGTGATCTCGACGCGGGCCGAGAACATCATCGCCGGCCACGCGCTGCTCGCCCTGCTGGCCGAACACGCGGGCCAGGTGGAGGGCGTGCTGCTGGCCGTGAGCCACGACACCGCGCTGGAAGCCGCCCGCCAGCTCATGCCCTGCCCCGTGGTGGGCATGACCGAGGCCGCCCTCTTCGGCGCCTGCCTCGTCGCCGCGCGATTCGGCCTGGTGACCTTCGGCGGCGTAGAAACCTACCGCGAGCGCATCGCCGCACACGGCCTGGCTTCGCGCTGCGCCTCCCTCATCGGCCTCGACGCCACCCCGCAGGAGACTGTGCGCGACCCCGAGGGGGTGGCCCGCAAGGTGCTCGGCGGCATCAACCGCGCCGTAGCGGAGGGCGCCGACGCCGTCATTATGGGCGGCGCAGCGCTGGCCGGCATGGGACCGCGCATCCAGGCGGAATCCCCCGTGCCCCTGCTCGACGGCATCGCCTGCGGCGTGAAGTTCCTGGAAGCCCTCGTCGCCCTGAACCTGCCCAAGCCCACCCAGGGTAGCCTCGCCCCACCCCGCGGACGAAACAGCGTGAAC
>JBHYDO010000460.1:0-749 GCA_051860645.1 Roseococcus sp. | reverse complement strand
AGCACCAGCCCGGCATCCTGCGCGGCGCCGGCCGCCAGCCCGGGGATCAGCGTGGTGCCATAGCCCGCCGCCACCATGTTGAGCAGGGTGGAGAGGCTGGCCGAGCGCAGCGTGCCGCCCAGCGCACCCCCCATGCTCCCACCCTGGCCGCAGGCCGCCAGCGCCTGGTCGCGCAGGCAATGCCCATCGGCCAGGACCAGGATGTCGCGCGCGAGTTCCACCTCGGCCACCACCGCCTGCGCGGCCAGGGGGTGGTCGGGCGGCAGGGCGGCCAGGAAGGGTTCGTCGAACAGCGGCTCGCTGGCGAGGTCCGGCCCGTCCACCTCGGTGGCCAGCACCGCGGCATCGAGCTGATGGGTGCGCAGGCGTTCCAGCAGGGCCAGCGTCTGGTCCTCCCAGGGTTCCAGTTCCAGCGCCGGCAGCGCCTCGCGCAAGGGCGCGAAGACCAGCGGCAGCAGGTAGGGCGCCAGCGTCGGGATGATCCCGAGGCGGAAGCGCCCCGCCAGCGGGTCGCGCAGGTCGCGCGCCACGGCCAGGATGGCGTCCGCCTCGGCGACGGCGCCGCGCACATGGCCGAGCAGTCGTTCGCAGGCATCCGTGGGCGACACGCTTTTGGCACCACGTTCGAACAGGGTCACGCCCAGCTCCTCCTCAAGCTTGCGGACCTGGACGGAAAGCGTGGGCTGGCTGATCCCGCAGGCCTCGGCCGCGCGGCTGAACTGCCCGTGCTCGGCGATGGCCAGCAGGTA
>JBHYDO010000459.1:0-802 GCA_051860645.1 Roseococcus sp. | reverse complement strand
TGCCCAGCTTTGACGGCGGACGCTACTTCATGACGGCGCTCATCCCCGTCCGCACCGATGCGGTGGAAGATCCCTGGAACGCGGATTGCACCACCAGCCATGCCCATGCGCTGCGCGAGGCGCTGGTGGCGCTTCCCACCGCGCTGCAAAGCCCGGCCACCGAGGCCATCGGCATCAACAGCCCCTTCGCGCGCGACAGCCGCACCCACTTCGCCCGCTTCGCCGTGCTGGACAACGTGGCCTTCAACGGCCGCGTGCAGTCCGACCCGATCGTCGCGGCGCTGCGCCCGGCCAAGCCCACTCCACAGGATGAACTGCCCTGTCCCTACCTCATCTACGTGACGGATTTCGACGCCGCCGACGGGAGCGACGCCACGCGCGACGCCTACCTGGAAAACCTGTTCCGGCTGATGGAGCCCGAGTGGCGCCGCCTGCTCTGCCACTGCCACGGCTATGACCGGGTGGACGGGCCGGCGGGCTTCGCGCGCCTCATCGCCGCCTGCCAGGTCGAGACCACCATGCCATTCAACGACTACTGGGAGGGCGCGCCGCCGCTGACGCCGCTGGACCTCGGCGCCTTCCGCACCGCGGGCATCTCGGCGCTGGTGGCGTTGGGGATCGGGCTCGTCGTAGGGCTGCTGTTCAGCGGGGACTGGCTGTGGCTGGCGCTGGCGGGGCTGCTGGGCCTGGGCGTGACGGCCTTCCTCGCCTATCGCCGCATCATGAGTGAGGGCGCCAAGCCCTTCCCCATGGCCCCCCGCTCCGACCTGCCGGGCGTGTTGAAGGCGCTGTATCTGCAGCA
>JBHYDO010000458.1:0-1008 GCA_051860645.1 Roseococcus sp. | reverse complement strand
ATCGTGGGCAACCGCGACCAGGCGCCGGGCTTCGCGCAGGCGCTGGTCACCACCGCCTCGCCCGCCGCGACCGAACGCCTGCTGGGCGCGCTGCAATCGAGCCTGCCGCCGGCCTTCCCCGAGGCGCGGCTGCTGCTGCGCGGCCTGGTGCAGGGGCCGCCCGTGGACGCGCCGGTAGAGTTGCGCCTGGTGGGGCAGGACATCGCCACGCTGCGCGTCGCGGGGGATGCGCTGCGCGCGCGGCTTGCCGCGCTGCCGCAGGTGACGGTGGCGCGCACCACCATCGGCGGCGGCGCACCCCGGCTCATGCTGGACATCGACGAGGGCCGCGCACGCCTGCTGGGCCTCGACCTCGCGCAGGTGGCGCGACAGTTGGAGGCCGGGCTGGAGGGCGTGGTCGGTGGCTCCTTGCTGGAGGGCACGGAGGAATTGCCGGTGCGGGTGCGCCTGGGTGCCGGCCTGCGCGCCGACCCCGCCGCCATCGCCGACATGCCCATCCTGCCGCCCAACGCCGCCGCCCTCTCCGCGCAGGGGCAATTCCCGGGCGTGGTGCTCTCCGCGCTCGGCACGTTGCGGCTGGAGCCTTCAGAAAGTGCCGTGACGCGCCGCAACGGCGAACGCGCCAACACCGTTCAGGCCTTCCTCATGCCCGGCGTGCTGCCGCAGGAGGCACTCTCCGCCGTGTTGGCCGCGCTGCAGGCCGAAGGGTTCCAACTGCCCGAGGGCGTGCGGATGGAGACCGGCGGCGACGCCGATGCGCGCGCCGCCACCGTGCAGGCGCTGGTGGCACCCCTGGGCTTGATCGTGGTGCTGTCCATCGCGGTGGTGGCGCTGACCTTCAACTCCTTCCGGCTGACGCTCGTGGCCTTCCTGGCGGCGGGGCTTTCGGCCGGGCTGGCGCTGCTGGCGCTGGCGGTGTTCAACCACCCCTTCGGGATCAACGCCATCATCGGGCTGATCGGCTCCATCGGCGTGTCCATCAACGCGGCGCTGATCGTGCTGTCCGCC
>JBHYDO010000457.1:0-1048 GCA_051860645.1 Roseococcus sp. | reverse complement strand
GCCACGCCGCCATTGTGGTAGCGCGGCGCGCCCAAAAAGGCGTGGACGGGCAGGCCGCGCGTGGGGCCACCCGCGCCCACAACCCCTCCCTCGTGGAACACCCCGGCCAGGAGACGGCCAAACAGGCCCCCACCGGAGAACAGGCTGCCGAGGAACCCGTCCGAGGCCGTGGCCGATTGAAAGAACCCGCTTGCGGCGGCGGCAAGGGGTTCCGTCACCAGCTTGCGCGTGCCGATGCGCAGCAGGTCCGAGGCGAGGCCCTGCAGCACCTTGGAGAAGCTCTCGCCCTTGACGATCGCGTCCTCGAAGGCCGACGAGAAAGCCAGGCCCAGATCGCGCGCCACGTCGTTGGTGCGCTCGGTGGCCGCCTGCACGCGCTGCTGCCCGCGCTCCAGCTCCTCAAGCGCCGCATTGGCCTCGCGCGAGATGGTCTCGCCCGGCACGGGGCGGCCGGCGCGCTCTGCCCGCTCCACCAGCTGGCCGAGGGTTTCCAGGCGGCGCTGGTACTTTTCGTAGGCGGTCTCGTTGTTCTGGATGAGCCGCTCGCGCTCGCGGATCAGCTCGTTGATTTCGCGCTCGGTCTCCCGGTCGGGGCGCGGGATGCTGGCCACGCGGCGGGTAGTACCCTCGATGCGCTGCAGCGCCTGGTCGCGCTCGCGCAGGGCCAGGGCGGCCAGGCGGTCGCGCTCGGCCGCGTCGATGGCGCCGGCGCCCAGCGCCTCGTCGAGGCTGCGGGTGCGCTGCTCGAACTCCTGGCGAATGCGGAACTCGGCATCGAGCCGCGGGCGAAGTGCCGCGACTTCTGCCTCTGCGCGCTGGCGGCGGGCGTCGGCGGCGCGCTGCTGGGCCTGCTCGCGCTCGTTGATCCCCCGGGCCGCGGCCTCGGTCTCGCCCGCCTCGATTTCCAGCGCCAGCCGCAGGCGCTCATCGCGCAGCGCCGCCAGCCGCGCGCCCTGATCATCGCCCGCCTGCTGGGCGGCCGTGCCGGCAAGCCCTGGGCGCACGCTGCCGCGGCGGGGGGTGACTGCGCCGCCGCCGGCCTCCAGCC
>JBHYDO010000456.1:0-1054 GCA_051860645.1 Roseococcus sp. | reverse complement strand
ATCGTGGGCAACCGGGACCAGGCGCCGGGCTTCGCGCAGGCGCTGGTCACCACCGCCTCGCCCGCCGCGACCGAACGGCTTTTGGGCGCGCTGCAATCGCGCCTGCCGCCGGCCTTCCCCGAGGCGCGGCTGCTGCTGCGCGGCCTTGTTCAGGGGCCGCCGGTGGACGCGCCGGTGGAGCTGCGCCTGGTGGGCCAGGACATCGCCACGCTGCGCGTCGCGGGGGATGCGCTACGCGCGCGCCTGGCCGCGTTGCCGCAGGTGACGGTGGCGCGGACCACCATCGGCGGCGGCGCGCCCCGGCTGATGCTGGACATCGACGAGGGTCGCGCGCGCCTGCTCGGCCTAGACCTCGCACAGGTCGCGCGGCAATTGGAGGCCGGGCTGGAGGGCGTGGTCGGCGGCTCGTTGCTGGAGGGCACGGAGGAGTTGCCGGTGCGCGTGCGCCTGGGTGCCGGCCTGCGCGCCGACCGCGCCGCCATCGCCGACATGCCCATCCTGCCGCCCAACGCCGCGGCGCTGTCGGCGCTTGGGCAGTTCCCGGGGGTGGCGCTCTCGGCGCTGGGCACGCTGCGGCTGGAGCCTTCGGAAAGTGCGGTGACGCGCCGCAACGGCGAACGCGCCAACACGGTGCAGGCCTTCCTCATGCCCGGCGTGCTGCCGCAGGAGGCGCTCTCCGCCATCCTCGCCGCGCTCGACGGCGAGGGCTTCCGGCTGCCCGAGGGCGTGCGGATGGAGACGGGCGGCGATGCCGATGCGCGCGCCTCGACCGTGCAGGCGCTGGTGGCACCCCTGGGGCTGATCGTGGTGCTGTCCATCGCGGTGGTGGTGCTGACCTTCAACTCCTTTCGGCTGACGCTGGTGGCCTTCCTGGCGGCGGGGCTGTCGGCCGGGTTGTCGCTGCTGGCGCTGGCGGTGTTCAACCATCCCTTCGGGATCAACGCGATCATCGGGCTGATCGGGTCCATCGGCGTGTCCATCAACGCGGCGCTGATCGTGCTGTCCGCCCTGCAGGAGGACGACGCGGCGGCCGCCGGCGACCAGGACGCGATGG
>JBHYDO010000455.1:0-1125 GCA_051860645.1 Roseococcus sp. | reverse complement strand
CGAAGCGGCCTTATGGGGCGCTTGATGGGGCCCCCGCGGCGACGCGAAGCGGCGTCGTGGGGAAACAGGTCGTGGGGCTCAGCGAAGCTGAAGGTCCATCCCCGAGGTCAGCTCGATCCACTTCGCCCGCACCCGCTCGATGGTCGCGCCGAAATCCTGCGGGCCAAGCCAGATGGGGTCCGTGTCCATCTGCCGTAGCCGCGCCTGCAGCGCGGGCCGCTCCATCGTCTCGCGGAAGGCGTCGGCCAGGCGGGTGTGGATGCGCTCGGGCAGGCGCGCCGGCGCCAGCATGCCCACGAAGCCGCTCCAGCCGCGGCCCACCTCATGCCCCTGCTCGACGAAGGTCGGCACGTCGGGAAGCCCGCCCGCCCGCGCGTCGCCGAGTGCGGCCAGCGGCACCATGGTGCCGTTCTCGACATGCGGGCGCATGGTGGTGAGCGAGTTGATGCCGCAATCCACCTCCTGCCCCAGATAGGCGGCCAGCATCGGCGCCTCGCCGCGATAGGCCACATGGGTCATGCCGAGGTTGAGCTGGTTGTTCAGCGCCAGGCCGAAGACATGCGCGCTGGACCCCGCCGCCCAGGAGCCAAGGTTCAGCCCCTGGCCCGCCGCGGCGCGCTGCCGCGCGAAGGCGACGAACTCGTTGAGGTTGCGGGGGCCGAGGGCCGCGCGGCTCATGAAGATGAGCGTGGTGGTGCCCATCTGGCCGATGGGGGTGAAGTCGCGCACGGCGTCATAGGGATTTTGCCGCAGCACCACCGGCGACTGCACCAGCGAGGTGATGGTGAAGAGCAGGGTGTGCCCGTCGGGCTGCGCCTTGGCCACGGCCTCGGCGCCGATCATGCCCGCGGCCCCCGAGCGGCTTTCCACGACCATGGAGGTGCCGAGGATCTGCGCCATGGTCTCGGTCACCAGCCGGGCCCAGACATCGGTGGCGCCGCCGGGCGGGAAGGGGACGATGACGCGGATGGGCCGGTCGGGCTGCCAGGCGCCCTGGGCGATGGCCGGCGCGGCCAGAGGGGGAGCGCCGAGGGCGGAGGCCCCTGCGAGCGACAGCAACTGGCGACGATTCATGTTTTTTGATCCTCCCTTTGTTTCGGAAGGGTAGGCAGGGGTCTGCGCCGA
>JBHYDO010000454.1:0-1273 GCA_051860645.1 Roseococcus sp. | reverse complement strand
AGAGCGGGTCGAGGCCCGTCGCCGCCACCTGCGCCATCACCGGCGTGCCCACCGCGCCGAAGCTCACGCCCACCGCATGGCCCACCAGGGCCAGCGCCACGGCCCGGACCGGCGGGAAGCCGAGCGCCACCAGGATGGGCGCTGCAAGGGCCACCGGGGTGCCGAAGCCCGCGGCCCCCTCGGCGAACAGCGCGAAGAACCAGGCCACCAGCAGCGCGATGATGCGCGGGTCGTCCGACAGCCGCGCGAGGCCCGCGCGGATCGTGGCGGTGCCGCCGCCGGCCATCTGCGCCTCGTGCAGCAGCAGCGCCGGGAAGACGATCCAGAGGATGGTGAGCGCCGAAAAGGCGGCCTCCGCCGCCACGCCGGGCAGGCCGCCCGCCCCCCAGCCGAAGCCCAGCAGCGCCACCGGCAGGGCCACGGCCAGCCCCGCCAGCCCGGCCGGCCCGGCCGCCCAGCGCGCGCCCAGCATCAGCGCCAGGATGACGAGGATGGGCAGCAGTGCGGCCAGCGCCGCCATGCTCAGGCCAGTTTCTCGACCGAGATCTCGTGCCGCGGCGCGCCGGTCGCGGCGAAGCTCGAGACATTGTCCAGCGTGGTTTGTGCGATGGCCATCAGCGCCTCCTCCGTGAAGAAGGCCTGGTGCGCGGTGACCAGCACGTTGGGGAAGGTCAGCAGCCGCGCGAAGACGTCGTCCTGCAGCACCTGGCCGGAGAGGTCCTCGAAGAACAGGTCCGCCTCCTCCTCGTAGACGTCGAGGCCGAGATGGCCGATCGCGCCGCTCTTGAGCCCCTGGATCACGGCGCGCGTGTCCACGATGGCGCCGCGGCTGGTGTTGACCAGCATCACGCCGCGCTTCATGCGCGCGATGGCCGCGGCGTCGATCAGGTGGCGGGTGGCGGGTGTCAGCGGGCAGTGCAGGCTGATGATGTCGGCCTCGGCCAGCAGCCGGTCCATGGGCACGTGCTCAAGGGCCAGCGACGCGTCCGGGTAGGGGTCGTGCGCCAGCACGCGGCAGCCGAAACCCTGCATGATGCGCGCGAAGGCGGCGCCGATGCGCCCCGTGCCCACGACGCCGACGCAGCGCCCCCGCATGTCGAAGCCGAGCAGCCCGTCGAGCGCGAAATTCCCCTCGCGCACGCGGGCATGGGCGCGATGGATGTTGCGGTTCAGCGACATGATCATGGCCACCGTGTGCTCGGCCACCGCCTCGGGCGAATAGGCGGGCACCCGGCCCACCCGCAGCCCCAGGCGGCGCGCCGCGGCGAGGTCC
>JBHYDO010000453.1:260-1284 GCA_051860645.1 Roseococcus sp. | reverse complement strand
CATGCCCAGGATGCGGTGGCCCGGCCGGCGCGTGCCGCGCAGCACCGCGCGCCGGCCGGCCGGCACCGTCCAGGCGAAGGCCGACCCCCGCAGGTCCACCACCAGGTCCCAGCGCCGCGTCACCGTCCGCGCCCAGAGCCCCAGCCAGTCGCGCGCGGAGGTCGGCTCGGGCAGCACCAGGGTGCGCGCGCGGCCCGGCATGCGCGCGAAGACGCCCGCCGCCTCCGGCCCGCAGGCGACGGTGAGGCGTGCCCCGGGATGGCTTTGCAGCAGATGATCCGCAAGGCCGGTCGAGAGGACGGCGTCGCCGACGCGGCCTGGGATGATGAACAGGATTTCCACCCGGCCGCTGTATCATGCATGGGGTTGAGGCGGGAGGTTCGGCCCCCGATATCCTGCGCCATGACCATGGCAATTCTCCCGGACCGCGGCGTGCTGGAGGTGGGCGGCGCGGATCGCGTCGCCTTCCTGCAGGGGCTGATCTCCAATGACGTGGCGGCGGCGGAGGGCGAGACCGCCATTTGGGCCGCGCTGCTGACGCCGCAGGGCAAGTGGCTGGCCGACTTCCTCGTGATCGCCCATGGCGAGACGCTGCTCCTGGACGCCGAGCGCGCCCAGGTCCCGGACCTGGTCCAGCGCCTCACGCGGTTTCGCCTGCGCAGCAAGGTGACGCTGCGCGACGCCTCGGCCGAATGGCATGTCCATGCCGCCTGGGGCGCGGCGCCCCCCGCCGCAGGGCTGGTGGTGCGCGACCCGCGCCAAGCCGCGGCCGGCTGGCGCGTGCTTTTCGCCTCGCCCCTGCCCACCGACGCCAGCGCCGAGGATTTCGACCTGCATCGCCTGGCCCTCGGCCTGCCCGACGGCAGCCGCGACATGGACCCGGAAAAGTCGGTCCTGCTGGAGGCCGGCTTCGACGAACTGCACGGCGTCTCCTGGACCAAGGGCTGCTACATGGGCCAGGAACTCACGGCGCGGACCAAGTATCGCGGCCTGGTGAAGCGCCGCCTGGTGCCGGTGCGGGTGG
>JBHYDO010000453.1:0-250 GCA_051860645.1 Roseococcus sp. | reverse complement strand
CACGCCCGTCACGCGCGCCGGCGTCGAGATGGGCGAGATGCGCTCGGGCCGCGCCGACCGTGGCCTCGCCCTGCTGCGGCTGGAGGCGCTGCGCGGCGGGCCGCTCGATTGCGGCGAGGCCCGCCTCACCCCTGACCTCCCGACCTGGATGGCCCTGCCCGAGGGGGTCGCCGATGCCCCGGCCTGAGCCCTCCGTGGAAGCGCCCGATGCGGACCTCCATGGCCCCGGCGTGCGCGTCCCGCCGCCGGT
>JBHYDO010000452.1:0-1298 GCA_051860645.1 Roseococcus sp. | reverse complement strand
CTGGACGGACCTCGACCTGCCCGAGGACGTCGTCGTCGTGCTGTAGGGGGGCATCAGGGCCGCGGGCGCCCGCCCGCGGCCGTTCGGAACCGCAGGCGCAGAGGCGCCGCGACCAGCGCAAGGAGACAGCATCGCGTCATGATGAAGCGGGATAAGCTCTTCGAGCACGACGGCGTGCCGGTGTTTGCAGACCATGCGGATCCCGACCAGTTCTGGTACCTGCCGAGCACCATCCGTCTCGCCCGGCGGACCGACCAGCCGGACAAGGCGCAGTTCTCCTTCATCAAGTACGTGATGAAGCCCGGTGCAGGCGCGGAGGGCGGCGAGGCGCCGGGAGGCGCCTATCTCTCCTTCGGGGTCGACATGCGGCTGAGCGACAGCCACAGGTCGGGCATCCTGACCAGACTGTCCTCCCAGGGCAGCGACCCGCGCCCGAATGCGCGGCTGAGCCCGGCCCTATTCGAGGGCGGCGGCAGCGTCCAGCTGGTGCTGCTCGACGCCGGCCCTGGCCGGGGCCATGGCAGCAAGCCGGCTGCGCCGGACGCGCCGCATGTGGTGCGCGTCCTGGGCGGCGCGACGCCTTCGCTCTCGGGCGCGCTGACGGCAATCTTCGCGGTGCAGCTCAACAGGGGCGCCGCCATCCTGGCCGAGACGGCGTTGAAGCGCGGCGGCGCCATCCTCGGCATCATTTACGACCTGACCTACCTGGCGATGGCGGAGCCCAGCCGGGTCACGCTGCATGCCGACCGTCAGGAGGTCTACGACAAGCTGACCGCCGAGCTGGGCATCCAGGCGCAGATCAAGAAGATCGTCTTCACCGGCCAGCTGAAGGCGATGCTCGAGAGGCTGGTGACCAACGGCACCATCAAGTCGAACGTCAGCATCACCAACCCGGCCGACCGCCAGATGGTACAGGAGGCGCTGACCTGGGTTCGCGACGACATCCTCAAGGACTGGTTCCGGCCCGTCCTCTCCCTGTCCGACGACAAGCCGGCGCGGGTCGCCGACGCGGAGGACGAGAAGGCCGACGAGGACGGGAAGGAGGATGAGAACGGGGATAAGGAGAACAAGTCGGACGGGGAGAACGAGCCCCCAGTCCGCAGGCTGGAGAGGTCACTGGAGCGGGAGCTGGGGTCGAACAAGGGCACGACGGACGCTCGTCAGGACGCGAATGCGGGGCGGGACACCAAGGGTGGCGAGGCCGGCCCCTCGCAGCAGGATCCCGCAACGCCAGAGCGCGGCAAGCAGCACGACACGCCAACGCCGGAGCCCGACACGCCGACGCCGGAGCCCGACAC
>JBHYDO010000451.1:0-1299 GCA_051860645.1 Roseococcus sp. | reverse complement strand
GGACATGCGGCCGCGCGGATCGAGGCCGAGCGCCTTGAAGATCATTCCCATGCCCCGCTCGATGTGGCGGAAGCGGTAGAACCCCATGGCGCGGCCCATGTAGGCGGTCATGCAGCGGTTGTGCTCGTAGGCCATCCCCGGCGGGTCGTTGCTGCAATGGAAGGCGAAGGCGAGTTCGTCATCCTCAGTCTCGCCCACGCGGCCCAGCGCCACGCGCAACCGGCGCGGGAGGGAGAGGTTCTCCCGTTCCAGGTAGCGCCGCATATGGTCGTAGAACAGCTTGAAGTGCCGGTATTCATCGGCCGCGATCAGGCGGCAGACCTCGCGCAGCACGGGTTCGTCGGAGGCCTCGCCCAGCGCGGTGTAGTAGCTGCTGGTGCCGGTTTCGACCATGCAGCGCGCGATGAGTTCACCCGTGCGGGAGCCTCGGATGGAGGCATCCGCCCGCACGTCGATGGAATAGCCCGCGCGGTAGCGCGCGAAGGATTTTGCGTAGTCGAAGCTGGGATCGGCCAAGGAGGCCCATCGGCCCAGCGCGTCGCCGTGCTGCACCTCCTCGACGGCCCAGTTGTCGGCAGCCTGCTGGAAGTCCGGGTCGTCGCGGAAGACGCTTTTCAGATAGAGGGCATAGTCGTCGCCATTGCGTTCGACCATCGCGGCCGCCTTGACGAGGGGGACGACGTCAGGGTCGACCTTCGTGGGATCGAATTGATCCCAGGCGACCTGCTCGATTGTCCAATGCTTCATGCCCCGCGCGACCCTCCGGACCGGATGCCTGACCCGACCACAAGTTGCTGGACGGGTTCTTCGCCGGCGGTGAACCCGCCGCTGCGCCCCGGCCCTCAGTTTCGGGACATGCGCCGGGAAGCACGCGTTTTCAAGCCGCTTGCGCTGCTTCCTTCATCGCGCGCATGGCGAGCAGGCGGGCCATGGCGTCGTCGCGCTTCTCGGGCGTGTCGGTGTCGGCTGCCCTCTGGTAGGCGGTCTCGGCCTCGGCGATGAGGCGGTCCGCCTCGGCGCGCGAGAGTTCGGCCACCGGCGTCGCGTCATCGGCGAGGATGGTCACGCGCGTGGGCCCCACATCGGCGAAGCCGCCGCGCACGAACATGCGCTCCGTCTCCTGGCCATTGTCGCGCACCGAGATCACGCCGCCCTGCAGCGCCACGATCATGGGCGCGTGGCCGGCCAGCACGCCCATATCCCCTTCCGCGGCGGGGATGATCACCATCTCGACCTGGCGGGAGAGCAGCAGCTTCTCCGGCGAGACGAGTTCCAGTTCGAACGTGGCCATCCGCGCCC
>JBHYDO010000450.1:0-1347 GCA_051860645.1 Roseococcus sp. | reverse complement strand
CTCGCGGTGGCGATGCCGCTGCCCGCCAGCGCCTCGGCAAGCGCAGGGCCGCATTCGGGGTCAGCCACCACGGCAAGGCGCGCGGCATGGCGGCGCGCCTGCGCGGCCAGCGTGGCCACGTCGCGGCCGGCCACCAGCGCCTCTACGGCGAAGCGGCCCTCCGGCGCGGCCTCCAATAGCGCCAGCGTGCTGCGCCCGATGGAACCGGTGCTGCCCAGCACGGTAATGCGGCGCGACTGACCCAAGACTACCTCCACAAATGCACGCCCGCGCCCAGCAGCGCCCCGATCAGGGCGCCCACCGGCGCCGCGGCCAGGACCCCGTCCAGCCGGTCCAGCAGCCCGCCATGGCCAGGGATCAGGCCTGACGAATCCTTTACCCCAAATCGGCGCTTGATCCAGCTTTCCAACAGATCACCCGCTTGCGCAGCAATCCCGAGCAGGGCGGCCACCATCAGGACCCTCGCGGGCGCCATCTCGGAAGAAAATGACACGGCCGTCATGAACCCGATTGCCATCGCGCCCGCAAGGCCGCCCACAGCGCCGGACCATGTCTTGTTGGGCGAGATTCCCGGGACCAGCCGCGGCCCCCCAAAGGCCCGGCCGGCCAGGTAGGCGGAGATGTCCGACGCCCAGACGACCAGGAACAGGAAGATGACATTGTCCCGCCCCACCTGATCATCGGCGCGCAGTTCGATCAGTGCAATGCCCGCCAGCCCGATATACAGCACCCCGAAGCCAAGCCAGAGCGGCGGCACCGGCCCGCGCGGATGGCGCGCCACGGCCTGCGCCCCATAGGCACCGGCGGCCAGCACCAGGAGGCCCAGCAGCGGCATGGCGAGCACCGCCAGAAGTCCCGACAGCAGCACCACGCCCGGCACGACCATCCCCGGCAGGGCCCGCACCGAGCCGCCGCACAGCCGCACCCATTCCCAGGCCATGCCGGTGACGCAGACGGCCACGAGACCCGCCCACCATTCGGCGCCCATCCACATGCAAGCCAGCGCGGCGGGCCCGAGCAGCGCCGCCGTCAGCGCCCGCTTTCGCAGATCTCCCCAGCGCTGCATGGCTCAGCGGGGCCGCGGCGACCTGGACGAGGGGGGCATGCTCAACCCACCCGCGCGCCGAAGCGGCGTTCGCGCGCGGCGAAATCGGCCAGGGCGGCGTCGAAATGCGCCGGACCGAAATCGGGCCAAAGCACCGGCAGGAAGACGAGTTCCGCATAGGCGGCCTGCCATAGCAGGAAGTTCGAAATGCGCTGCTCGCCCGAGGTGCGGATGATGAGGTCCGGATCGGGCATGCCGGCGGTGAACAGCCGCGCCCCGAAGGTGGCCTCGTCGATGGCGGC
>JBHYDO010000449.1:0-1475 GCA_051860645.1 Roseococcus sp. | reverse complement strand
CCAGCCAGTGCGGCGCCTGCGTGGTGCATGTGGATGGCGAGAGCGTGAAGGCCTGCACCACGCTGGCCGTGATGTGCGAGGGGAGCCAGGTCACCACCATCGAGGGCCTGGCCGCCGCCGACGGCACGCTGCACCCGATGCAGGAGGCCTTCCGCGAATACCACGCGCTCCAGTGCGGCTTCTGCACGCCGGGCATGGTGATGTCGGCCGTGGACCTCGTGGCCAAGAATCCGCAGGGCCTGTCCGAGAAGGAAATCCGCGAGGGGCTGGAGGGCAATCTCTGCCGCTGCACGGGCTACCACAACATCGTGAAGGCCATCGCCGCCGCGCAGGAGGTGATGCACGGCCGGCGCGAGACGGTGGCCGCCGCCGCCGAGTAACGAACGACGTGACGCGCACGCGGCGGCACAAGCCGCGGCGCCGGTCCAGCGTCCGGTCGCCTTCGGTGGCATCACCGAAGGCGTGAATCGGCCGCTCGGCTAAGCTGAGGGACGGGGGCTGCGCCGCCGCCGGGGCTATCCCGCCCCGAAGGCGCCGGCTTCAAGGGAGAGAACAACCATGAACGTCGTCACCCCCTTCGAGGGCATCGGCGCGAGCGTGAGGCGCAAGGAAGACCTGCGCTTCCTCTCCGGCCGCGGGCAATACACCGACGACATCAACCGCCCCGGGCAGGCGCATGCCTATATCCTGCGCAGCCCGCACGC
The DNA here is from genome assembly GCA_051860645.1 of Roseococcus sp. Classification (GTDB taxonomy): domain Bacteria; phylum Pseudomonadota; class Alphaproteobacteria; order Acetobacterales; family Acetobacteraceae; genus Roseococcus. Next base: position 771 of record JBHYDO010000449.1, on the reverse strand, counting down.
CCATGCCCGGCTGCGCGCCCTGGACACCGCGGCGGCGGCGGCCATGCCCGGCGTCGCCGCGGTCTACACCAGCGTGGACCTCGCCGCGATCGGCGGCATCCCCTGCGGATGGCAGATCCACAACAAGGACGGCACGCCGATGGCGGAGCCGAAGCATCCGGTCCTCGCCGAGGGCAAGGTGCGCCACGTGGGCGACCCGGTGGCGGTGGTGGTGGCGGAAACCCGCCAGCAGGCGCGCGACGCGGCCGAGGCCATCCATGTGGACTACGAGGTGCTGGCGGCCGCCGCCAACATGACCCAGGCCCAGGCGCCCGGCGCGCCGGCCGTGCACGACGACAACGCGTCGAACCTCTGCTACGACTGGCACATCGGCGATAAGGCGATGACGGACGCGGCCTTCGCCGCCGCCGCGCACAAAGTGGTCTTCGAGACGACGAACAACCGCCTGGTGCCCAACGCCATGGAGCCGCGCGCGGCCATCGGCGACTATGACACCACCTCGGGCGAGCACACGCTCTACACCACCAGCCAGAACCCGCACGTCATCCGATTGCTGATGGGCGCCTTCGTGCTGCAGATCCCCGAGAGCAAGCTGCGCGTGGTGGCGCCCGATGTGGGCGGCGGATTCGGTTCCAAGATCTACCATTATGCCGAAGAGGCCATCGTCACCTGGGCGGCGGCGAAGCTGGGGCGCCCGGTGAAGTGGACGGCCGACCGCACGGAATCCTTCATGTCGGACGCGCATGGGCGCGACCACATCAGCCGGGCGGA
>JBHYDO010000448.1:0-1493 GCA_051860645.1 Roseococcus sp. | reverse complement strand
CCCATGAAGCGCAGGGTGACGCCCTGCTCGGTGCGGACCTCCACATAGCGGCGGCGGGTGGCGCGGCTCTGCGCGGCGCGGGCGGCCAGCGGCGTCACGGCCAGCACGGCGTCCACGCCTTCGGGCGCATCCTCCGGCCGGGCCACCTGCACGCGCTCGGCGATGCGTTCGGGCAAATGGAACAACAGGTCCAGCACCCGCCCGCCGCCCGTGGCCTTCTCGATCAGCGCGGCGCGCGCCGGCCCGACCCCGGGCAGGGAGTTCAGCGGGGCGAACAGGGCAGAGAGGCTGACAGGATTGGACACAGGGGCCTATATGCCACCCGTGACCCCAACTGACGAAACCCCCGAGCTTCCGCCCCGCCAACGCCGCCTCCTCTTCCGCGCCTTGCACCGCGGCACCAAGGAATGCGACCTGATGCTGGGCGGCTTCGTCCGCCGCCACATCGCCAGCCTCGACGCCGCGGCGCTGGAGGAGCTGGAGGCCATCCTGGAAATGCCCGACGTGGACCTGGCGGACTGGCTCTCCGGCCGCCGCCCCATCCCGGCCGAGGCAGAGGGCCCGCTGCTGCGGCGCATCGCCACCGAATCGGGCCTGTCGGGCGCCGGCAAGCCGGACCACCTGCGATGACGCTCGACGTCCATGGCACGCCCGAGGGTTACGACGCCCTGCTGATCCGGGCGCGCCGGGCGGAAAGCCAGGCGCCGGTGCTGCACGTGTGCCGCGACGATGCCCGCATGGCCCGCCTGGCTGATGCGCTTGGCTTCTTCATGCCCGAGGCGGAAATCCTGCGCCTGCCCGCCTGGGACTGCCTGCCCTATGACCGCGTCTCGCCCAACCCCGAGATCGTGGCCGAGCGCGTGGCGACGCTGGCGGAACTCGCCGCCCCCGCCACCCGCCCGCGCATCGTGCTCACCACCATCAACGCGCTGGTGCAGCGGGTGCCGCCGCGCATGGTGTTCGACGGCGCGGCGCTGGGGCTGCGCAAGGGCGGCCGCGTCGCCATCGAGGCCGTGACGGGCTTCCTGGAGACCAATGGCTACAACCGCACCGGCACCGTGATGGAGCCCGGCGAATACGCCGTGCGCGGCGGCATCCTCGACCTGTTCCCCTCGGGCGAGGCTGAACCCCTCCGCATCGACTTCTTCGGCGACGAAATCGAAAGCCTGCGGAAACTGGACACCGGCACCCAGCGCAGCGGCGCCCAGGTGGACCGGCTGACCTTGCGCCCGGTGGGCGAGGTGTTCCTCGACCCCGCCTCCATCGAGCGCTTCCGCGTCGCCTACCGCGACCTCTTCGGCAACGCCTCGGCCGAGGACCCGCTCTACGCCTCCATCAGCGCCGGGCGCCGCCATCCCGGCATGGAACACTGGGCCGGGCTGTTCCACGAGACGATGGAAACCCTGCTGGACTACCTCCCCGGCGCCAGCGTCAGCCTCGACCACCAGGCGGAGGACGCGCTCTCCGCCCGCCTGGAAATGATCACCGACCAC
>JBHYDO010000447.1:0-1521 GCA_051860645.1 Roseococcus sp. | reverse complement strand
AATCCGGCCTCGACATGCCGGCCGTGAACACGCTGATCATCCATCGCGCCGACATGTTCGGGCTGGGGCAGCTGTATCAGCTTCGCGGGCGCGTGGGGCGCGGCAAGCAGCGCGGCTATGCCTACCTCACCTGGCCCGCGCATCATCGCCTCGCCCCCACATCGCAGAAGCGGCTGGAGGTGATGCAGACGCTGGACAATCTCGGCGCCGGTTTCACGCTGGCCAGCCACGACCTCGACATCCGCGGCGCGGGCAATTTGCTGGGCGAGGAACAGTCGGGCCAGATCCGCGAAGTCGGCATCGAGTTGTACCAGGAGATGCTGGAGGAGGCGGTGGCCGATTTGCGCGCCGGCTCGCGCGCCAAGCGGGATAGCGAGGGCAACTTCACGCCGCAGATCAACCTCGGCCTCGCCGTGCTGATCCCGGAGAGCTACGTCTCGGAACTGCCGGTGCGCCTCGGCCTGTATCGGCGCATCGGCGCGGTCGCGACGGAGCCGGAGGTCGAGGCCATGGCCGCCGAACTCGCCGACCGCTTCGGCCCCATCCCGCCCGAGGTCGAGAACCTGTTGCAGGTGGTGGCGCTGAAGCTCGCCTGCCGCGCGGCCGGCATCGAGAAGGTGGATGCGGGGCCCAAGGGCGTGGTGCTGGCCTTCCACAAGGGCCGCTTCGCCAACCCGGCGGGCCTCGTAAACTGGGTGCAGGGCCAGAAGGGCGTGGTGGTGCTGCGGCCGGACGGCAAGATGGTGCTGGCGCGCGAACTGCCCTTCGACGCGCGGCTCAAGGCCGCGCGCGGGATGGTGGCGAATGTGCTGAAGGTGGCGAAGCAGGCCGCCTGATCACGCTCTACCCCGGCACCTCCATGAAGCGGATGCGGTTGTTGAAGGGGTCGGTGACCTCCAGCTCCAGCCGGTCGCCATGGTCGCGCAGGCCGGGCTTCATGTAGCGGTAATCCTGCGCCTGCAACTCCGCATGCAGGGCGCGGATGCCCCGCATGTAGAGGCACATGTTGCCGCCCGGCGTCGCATCTCCCGCATGCTCCGACAGGTGCAGCCGCACGCCCGAGCGCGACACCTGCATGTAGAGCGGGAAATTCTCGCCGTAGCGGTGCTCCCAATCCATGGCGAAGCCCAGGAAGCCCAGGTAGAATTCCCGCGCCTTGGCCACGTCGAAGATGCGGATGATGGGCACGGCCCGTTCCAGGACGATCCCGCCCTCCGCTGGGGCCTCGCCCAGCTTCGCCGAAAGGATGTTCCAGTTTGCCAGCCCGAACTGCCGGGCGACGATCTCCAGCGCCTCGCTGTGGGAGAGCGTCACCTCGCGGGCGGCCAGCGCCTCCCGCAGGGTCTTCGCCATGAATTTGGCGTCACGATGATCGCGCATGTCCGTTCCTCGTCACGGCGAAGTCGCGTCAGCGTCCGCATTGCCGACACCTTCGCCCGACGGTTGAACGGTCAGGGAGGGGCAGAGGAGGCATTCGCCATGCCCCGGGGGGCGCGGACTGCCGGCTGCCTCCAGCCGTGG
>JBHYDO010000446.1:0-1532 GCA_051860645.1 Roseococcus sp. | reverse complement strand
ATCGGCTGGTCGCCCAACATCCGTGCCTTCCGGATGGCGGCGGCGGGCTCGGGCCAGGGTGCCGCGCCCTTGGCCGTGGCCGCGCCCATCCATGCCGTGATGATGCAGGGAGCAACGCCCGACGCCGCGCTGGCCACCGTTCCGGAGCCCGGCCGGGTGCAGATCGGCGCCTGCGCGCGTTACCTGCCGGGGCTGGAGGGCGCCTGCACCACGCTGACCGATCCACGCGGCGCGGGCGTCGCCTTGGGTGCAACGGACCGCTGATGTGCTGAACATCGGGCGCGGGGCGTAATCCCCGCCCTTCCTGATGCCGGACGTGATCGCGTCCGCCAATGCGCGCGCCGCAGCCCGAACGCCCGTCGGGCTGGCCTGGCCGCAGGCGCGCATCGCCGTGACGATGGGCGGGTCCGGCGCCTTCCCGCTGGCCTTCCTGCCGGCGTTCGGCTGCCGTGAGGGCGCCGACGAGGCGGCGATGGCGGGCGGGCCCTGGCGCATGGCCACCTGGCTGGAAGCGGGCTGAGTTGCCGCGCCCAGAATTCGCCCGGCGCGCCGATTCACGCCCCGCCCGATCTGTTCTAGCCTTCTGCGCAGTTCGGGGGCCGCACCGTGTCGCTTTGGGTTGTCATCACGTTGTGCGCGGCCTTGTTCCAGACTTGGCGCACCGCCCTGCAGCAGCGGCTGCGCGGTCAGCTCTCCCTCAACGGCGCGGCGGTGGTGCGCTACCTCTATGGCGTGCCCTTCGGCCTGCTGATCCTGGGCAGCTACTGGCTGGTGTTCGGCGGCAGCTTCGGCACGCCGACGCCGTGGTTCCTGGCGCTGTGCGCCATGGCGGGCCTGCTGCAGATCTTCGGCACGAACCTGTTGATCTCCTCCTTCGGCCCGCGCGGCTTCGCGGTGGGCACGGCCTATTCCAAGACCGAGGCCGTGCAGGCTTCCATCATCGCCGTCGTGGTGCTGGGCGAGGTGCTGTCCATGACCTCATGGCTGGGCATCGCCATCAGCGTCTCGGGCGTGATGTATCTGACGCTGGCCGGGCGCGGCCTGACCCCGCGCGAGGTGCTGCAGGCCACCACGCAGCCGGCAGCGCTGCGCGGCATCTCGTCCGGCTTCTGCTTCGCGCTGACGGCGATCTGCATCCGCACCGCGAACAGCGAATTGCCGGGCGAGGACGTGCTGCTCAAGGCGCTGTTCAGCGTGGTGCTGACCAACGCCATGCAGACCGTGATGCAGGGCGGCTGGCTGCTCTGGCGCGAGCCGGGGCAGCTCAGCGCCGTGTTCCGCACCTGGCGGGACAGTGCGAAGGTGGGGGCGCTCTCCGCCGCGGGCTCCTCCTGCTGGTTCATGGGCTTCGCGCTGGCACCGGTGGCGCTGGTGCGCGCGGTGGGGCAGGTGGAAATCCTGTTCACCCTGCTGTTCAGCCGCTTCTTCCTTGGCGAGAAGCTCAAGGCCAAGGATGTGCTGGGCGCGCTGCTGCTGGTTTCGGGCGTGGTGCTGGTCCTGCTGGGCGCGCGCTGAGCAAGCCGGATTTCGTG
>JBHYDO010000445.1:0-1535 GCA_051860645.1 Roseococcus sp. | reverse complement strand
CCGCCTGCGCTTCGGCCACGGGCCGGAGCGGCTGGACCTGCGGCCCGATGGCGGCGCCACCAACGGCCGCACCCGCATTCGCCCCACGCCGGACGGGCTGTGGATGGACCGCCCGCAGGAGAACATGTCCACCCGCCTCGAACCCCTGCGCGGCGAGGCGCCGCACGACGTCACCGGCCGCTTCCACTGCGCCGAACTGGATGCGGAGCTGCACGTCACCGATGCCGGCGGCGCGCTGTATGGCGGCTTCTCGGGCTTCCTGGGGCAAGGCCGCATGGAATTGCTGGAACCCATCGGCCCCGACAGCTGGGCCCTTCCCTGCCCGCGCGCGCTGGACCACACGCCGCCCGGCGACTGGACGCTGGCCTTCCGGCGCGACGCCGGCGGGGCGGTCGCCGAGGTGTTGGTCGGCTGCTGGCTGGCGCGCGCGCTGCGCTACCGGCGCGTGGATTGAGGCCACAGGTTCCGCCGCGCGCCGCGCCGGGCTAGAAAGCGCGCATGACCTCGCCCAGCTTCCAGGACATCATCCTGCGCCTGCACGCCTTCTGGTCGGCGCAGGGCTGCCTCATCCTCCAGCCCTACGACATGGAAATGGGGGCCGGCACCTTCCACCCGGCCACGACCCTGCGCGCGCTCGGCCCCCAGCCCTGGTCGGCCGCCTATGTGCAGCCCTCGCGCCGCCCCTCGGACGGACGCTACGGCGAGAACCCCAACCGGCTGCAGCACTACTACCAGTACCAGGTCATCATGAAGCCCAGCCCGCGCGACCCGCAGGCGCTGCTGATGGACAGCTACCGCGCCCTCGGCCTCGACCCCGCGCTGCACGACATCCGCTTCGTCGAAGATGACTGGGAAAGCCCGACGCTCGGCGCCTGGGGCCTGGGCTGGGAGGTGTGGTGCGACGGCATGGAGGTGACGCAGTTCACCTATTTCCAGCAGGTCGGCGGCATTCCCTGCGAGGTGCCTTCCTGCGAACTGACCTACGGGCTTGAGCGGCTGGCGATGTACATCCAGGGCGTTGAGAACGTGTACGACCTGCGCTTCAACGATGCGGGCGTCACCTATGGCGACGTGTTCCTGCGTGCCGAGCGCGAATACTCCGCCCACAATTTCGAACACGCCGACGTGGCGCTGCTCAAGCGGCAGTTCGAGGAGGCGGAACTTGAATGCCAGGCGCTGGTGGCGCAGCGGCTCGCCCTGCCCGCCTATGACCACTGCATCAAGGCCAGCCACCGCTTCAACCTGCTGGATGCGCGCGGCGCCATCAGCGTGACCGAGCGCGCCGCCTATATCGGCCGTGTCCGCAACCTCGCGCGCGCCTGCTGCGAAAGCTGGCTGGAAAGCGCCGCCTGATGGTAGAACCAAGCATGGAGGTTCTACCATGGGCCAGTTGAACATCAAGGACGACGCCCTCATCGCCAAGGTGAAGCGCCTGGCCGAGCAGCGCCGGACCAGCATGGTCGAGGTGATCCGCTCCGCCATCGAGGAGGCCGAGGCGCGCGAGGAAACGCGGGTGGCCGAGCGGCTGGCCGCGA
>JBHYDO010000444.1:0-1576 GCA_051860645.1 Roseococcus sp. | reverse complement strand
ACCGGCGAGGAGATCGAGGCGGCGTTGTGGTCGGCCGCCGCCGCGCTCGGTGTGCGCGTCCTGGAATTCACCATGGGGCCGGAACTGGTGGGGACGCAAGGCCGCCATTGCTGGCTGGTCGAGCTTGCCGCTCCGCCGCCCGGCCTGGCGGCGCGTCTGGCTGCGGCGCTCGACGCGCGGCTCGCCGCCGGCAATGACGACTACGCGACCCACCGAACGATGGGGCAGTTGGCGCCGCCCGAGGTGGTGCTGCTGCCCGAGGGCCGCTTCACCGCGTGGATGCGCCGCACGGGACGGCTGGGCGGCCAGAACAAGGTGCCCCGCGCCATCGCGGAGCCGGAGCGCTTCGCGGCGGCGATGCGCGGCTTGATGGAGGCCTGACGCGGCCCGCCTGCCTTAGCCGCCGGCTTCGGGACGCCCGCCCGCATGCTGCGCCAGCGAGGCTCGGAAGAAGGCGAAGCGGTGCTCGCCCACCAGGTTCAGCGCGGGGCACCAGCGCAGCGCGGCATGGATGCGCCGGGTGAGCCGGGTCTCGCGGTCCCAGCCGGCGAAGTCGTGGTTTGCCACCACCAGCATCCCCTCGGGTGTCAGCAGCCGTGCGAGCCTCGCCACCATCCCCTTCAGCCCCGCATCCGTCAGGAAGGGGGCTGGCAGGTAGTAGATCACGTCCGCCGCGAGGACGAGGTCGAACCGACCGTCCAGCGCGGCTGGCAGGGCCGTGGCATCCCCCTCCTCGAAGCGCGCATGTGGGTGCGCCCCGCCCAGCCTGACGCGCGCGCGCGCCAGGGCGGTGGGCGAGAGGTCGAGCCCCAGCAGCCGGTCGCAGCGCGGCGCCACGCGCTCCGACAGCAGGCCCAGCCCGCAGCCGAGGTCCAGCGCCTCGCCGAAGCGCCGGCCCTGGGGCAGCAGCGCGACCAGACGCTCATACTTGCGCTGTTGGTAAAGGTAGCGCCGGTCGGCCGAGGCCCAGGGGTCGTTGTCGGGCGCCTGGGCATAGACGCGGTCAAAGGCCTCGCGGTCGGTCCAGGCGGCCCCGCGCAGCGCGCCGAGCGAGGCATCGCTGCGGGCGCTGCGGCGGAACAGCTGAATGTCCCGCAGCCGCATCGGCCAGCCATTCCGGCCCGCCCCGCCGGATGTCATCGCGCGCCCCAGCCGAAACTGTAGGTGACGGACAGGCCTACCTGCGCCTGGGTTTCCGATTCGCGGTCGCGGACGAGGGGGCTGCGCCGCGCGTCGCCCAGGATCTGCGCCACCTCGGCGAAGGCCCCGACGGTCCAGCCTGGTGCGACGCGGTAGCCCACGCCCACGCCCGCGCCCAGCAGGAAGCTGTCGTTCGGCCGGAAGGCGGGCAGGCCCGAGCGCCGCGACTGCGCCGCGTCCACGCCGTAGAAGGCGCGGGAGAGGCCAGCGCCGCCATATGCGAGGCGCGGCCCGGCCGAAAGCTGCAGTGGCAGGGTGGGAAAGGGCTGCCAGACCGCATCGGCCACGAAGTCGGCCACGATGCCATCATGCCCGCCACCCAGTCCGTTACGGACCTCCAGGCTCGCGTTGAAGTTGGGCGAGACATAGGCCGCGA
>JBHYDO010000443.1:0-1585 GCA_051860645.1 Roseococcus sp. | reverse complement strand
TCGCCTTCTGCCTGCTGCCGCGCGCGCTGCCCGCCGATGCCGCGCCGGTCGCGGGCCGCCGCCTGCTGGACTTCCGGCCGGTGCTGCGCAACCGCCAGGCGATGGGCTGGATCGCGGGCTACACCGTCCACACCTGGGAGTTGGCGGCGCTGCGGGCTTGGGCAGTGACCTTCCTGGTGGCGACGCAGGTGCGCCTGGGCGGGCCAGACTGGCTGCCGGGGGCGGCGGTGATCTTCACGCTGGCGGGGCTGCTGGGCATCGTGGTCTCCATCACCGGCAACGAGATGGCGCAGAAGCGCGGGCGGGGGCGGGTGGTGCTGTGGGCCATGGCGGCGGCGGCGGGGCTTTCGCTGCTGGCGGGCTGGGCGAGCGGCGTGTCGCTGCTGCTGGCGGTGGTGCTGGTGCTGACGTGGAATGCCGCGATCTACCTGGACAGTTCCGCGCTGACCGCCGGCACGGTGCAGGCGGCCGACAAGGGCCTGCGTGGCGCCACCATGGGGCTCCACAGCAGGGGGGGCTTGGCGGGTTTCGGGGGCGGCTCGGCGGGGGACTGCTGCGGCCCCTGGGCGGGGGGGGTACGCTGGGCTGGGGCTTGGCCTTCGGGCACCTGGCGGTGGTGACCCTGGCTGGGCTGGGCGTGCTGCGGTGGTTGGGGCGGGGTGGTGGCTTTACCGCAGCGCGTCGCGCGGCTTAGCCAACCCCGCGCGTCGCGCGGCCCGGCTTTCCCGCCGCGCCGGTCCGGGCCTACCCTAGGGCTTCGCCCACGCCAGCCAAGGATGCGCCTCCATGGAATTCGTTGACCTCAGCCGCGAGATCTTTCACCGCACGCAGACCCACCCCTCGCACCCGCCGGTGGTGATGACCGTGTGGAACGACCACTCCGAGCCCAAGCGCGCAGGCAATACGACCTTCACCAGCAAGGCGCTCTCGCTTGCCATGAGCGACCATGCCGGCACCCATGTGGACGCGCCGGTGCATTTCGACCCGCGCCCCGAAGCGCTGTCCATCGATCAGGTGCCGCTGGAGAAATTTTACACCTCCGCCTTCTGCGTGGACCTCTCGCACGTGCCGCTGAAGCATGCCGTGACGGTGCCGGAGCTCGAGGCGGCGGTGGTGGCCTCGGGGCAGACCATCCAGAAGGGCGACACGGTGCTGATCTACCTGGGCACCAATGACCGGCTGCTGGGCAAGCCGGGCTACCTGCATGATTTCCCGGGGCTGTCGCTGGCGGCGGTGCATTGGTTGGCCGACCGCGGCATCGGCATGTTCGGCGTAGAGGCCATCAGCCCCGCCCCCGAGGGCGAGCCGAACTTCCAGGCCCATATGGCCTGCGCCGAGCGCGGCATCACGCACATGGAATGCCTGGCGAACCTGGACAAGTTGCTGGGGCGCGGGCGGTTCACCTTCATCGGTTTCCCGCTGAAGATCCGCGGCGGCACGGCGAGCCCAATCCGCGCGGTGGCGATGTTCGCCTGACTGTTTTCGCGGGGTTTTTCGGGAAGTGGCGGGAGGGGGCTTGCGAGGGTTTCCGAACCATGGCAAGTCACCGGCACGCCGTGAGCGGGCGTAGCTCAGGGGTAGAGCA
>JBHYDO010000442.1:0-1606 GCA_051860645.1 Roseococcus sp. | reverse complement strand
GCCCCGCCTCCTCCAGTAACATCGTGATCTTGTGGCCGTTCGGCGTGGTCCAGTCGTGCAGGTCGATCTTGTTCGCGTCTCCTGGGGGGCGGGACGGGGCGGGTCGAGCAGGGACAGTGCGGCGCGCAGCGTGCCGCGCAGCACCTCGGGATCGGCGCCGGCGCGGCCGAGCACGCGCAAACCTATGACGGTGCTGAGCAGCAGGCGTGCCGCATCCCCGGCCGGCGGGCGCGGCGCGATGCTGCCGTCGCGCTGGCCGGCCTGCACGGTGCGGTGGAAGAAGCCTTCCAGCTCCCCCAGCCAGCCCGCGATGCTGGCGCCCAGTGTGGCGTCCCGGGGGCCCACCTCCATCGCGGAATTCACCAGCAGGCAGCCGCGCGGGTCTGCCAGGGCGCGGGCGAGGATGTCGCCCAGGAAGGCCTCGATGGCGGCGCGCGGCGGCGCCTCCGCCTCCAGCCGCGCCAGCCGCGCCCGCAGCCCCTGGTCCAGGTAGCGGTCCAGGCAGCGGGCGAACAGCGCCTGCTTGTCGCCGAAGGCGTTGTAGAGGCTGGCAGGTCCAAGCCCCATGGCCGCGCCCAGGTCGCGCACCGAGGTCGCGGCATAGCCGTGGCGCCAGAAGGCGTCGGTTGCGGCGGCGAGGGCGGTGCCCTCGTCGAAGGCGCGGGGACGGGACATGATTTGGAGCGAACGATACAGAACCGGGTCACCCCTGCGCAAGCCCGCGCCGTGCCGATGCCCCGGCCCCGGCCAACGGAGCAGCAAGCGCGGAACAGAGCGTAACCCCCGGACCCCATTCAACGAAGACGGATCATGTGCGTCCCCGCCCCGGGGCCGCCCTCCCAGGAAAGGCTCTCCATGCCCACCCGTCCGCGCGCCCTGTGCCTCGCCCTGCCCCTGCTGTCCGTGGCGCTCCGCGCGCCTGCCCTGGCGCTGGTCGTCCCAGCCCTGGCGCTGTCCCTGCCGACCCTTGCCGCGGCCCAGCAGGTGCCGGCGGCGGATGCCGCACCGGGCCTCGTGACCGTCCCGAGCGCCCATGCCTTCCGCTCCACGCTGGACCGCTTTGCCGCGGCCGTGCGCGAGGCCGGCTGGGTGGTGTTCCAGGAGGTGGACCACGCCGCTGCGGCGCGTGATGTCGGCATGGCGCTGCGCCCGCGCACCGTTGTCCTGTTCGGCAACCCGCGCGCCGGCACGCCGGGCATGGCGGCGAACCCGACCTTGGCGCTGGACCTGCCGATGCGCGTGCTGGTCTGGGAAGATGCGGAGGGCCGGGTGCAGGTGACGCGGTCCACCGGCGAGGACCTTGCCAGCCGTGTCTTCGCGCGGCACGGCGTGAATGTCCCGCCGCCACAGCGCGCGGGCACCGAGGCGCTGATGGCCCGGCTGGTGCGCGCCGCGGCGGAGTAGCCGGCCGCCGGGGCGGGTCTGCGGCGTGATCCCCTTTCGCGGCTCACGCTGCCACCCTCTCCGAGCGGCTGATTCAACGCCTTCGCTGATTCCAGCGAAGCCGATCAGGCGCTGCGGCGTGATCCCCTTTCGCGGCTCACGCTGCCACCCTCTCCGAGCGGCTGATTCAACGCCTTCGCTGAGCCCAGCGAAGCCGATCAGG
>JBHYDO010000441.1:0-1613 GCA_051860645.1 Roseococcus sp. | reverse complement strand
TTCCTGCTGCCCCTGGCGCGGCGCCGGCTGGACCGGTCGGGCATGGTCTTCGTGGGCTCGCTGCTGGGCGCCTTGGCCATGGCGATGATGGCGCTGCTGCAACATTGGGCCTTCGCGGCACTCGCCATGGTGATCTACGGCGTGGCCTGGATTTCCGCGGCCTCCACCCTGCAGGCGGCGGCGCAGATCGCGGCCCCGGCCTGGGTGCGGGCGAGGGCCATCGGCATCTACCAGATGTGCTTCTTCGGCGCGCTCGCCGGCGGGGCCGCGGGGGCCGGCTGGATCGCGGGGATGGTCGGCGTGCCCTGGACCATGGGACTGTTCGCGCTGTGCGGCGCGGGGGCCGCCTTCCTGGTGCGCGGGGCCCGCATCGACGGCGAGGCCACGCGCGACGAGCCCGCCGCCGCCGTGCCGCTCGCCCGCCCCGAGCCCGAATCGGCCGAGCTGCGCGCGCTCCTGGCCGGCGGCGACAACCGCGTGCTGGAGGTGGTGCGCTACCGCGTGGCGCCCGCCCGCCGCGCGGCCTTCCGGGCGATGTGGGGCGAGGCGCGGCGCGGGCGCCTGCGCGGCGGCGCGGCGCTCTGGCGCCTCTATGAGGACGTGGCCCACCCCGAGCGCTGGGTCGAGCTCTGGACCATCGAGAACTGGGCCGAGCACCTGCGCGAGGCGAGCCGCATGACCGACCAGGACCACGCCGTGCTGCGCGCCGCCGCCCGCTTCCACGAGGGCGACCAGCCGCCCGAGGCCGCGCGCTACGTGAATGTTCCCGTCTGACCGCAAGGCTGGAATGCACCAACGCCCCATGCGATCCGTCGCATGACTGCCCATCTGTGGTGGGCAACGGACGGAAAGGACGGAAGATGGCCAAGCTCGCCGCGACCCGCAACGACCTGGGCGAAAACGCCCGCCTCACCAGCGTGGGCCTGCTCAACGCAGCCCTGGTGGACCTGATGGACCTCACCAACGCCGTGCGCATGGCGCACTGGACGGTGCGCGGCCCGCATTTCGCCGCCCTGCACGCCCAGTTCGGCGAATTCTACGAACAGCTCAGCGAGGCCACCGATGACGTGGCCGAGCGCGTGGTCCAGCTGGGCGGCACGCCCGACGGCACGACGCAAGTCGCCGCGAGCCGCACCCGCCTCGCCCCCTATGCGCAGGAAACGCGTGACGGCATGGCACATGTGGCGGCGCTGACTGAGCGCTACGCGGCCCTGGCCCGCACCACCCGCGCCGCGGTGGACGAGGCTGCCGGGGCAGGCGATGCCGACACGGCGGATTTGCTGACCGGCGCCTCGCGCATGCTCGACAAGGCGCTGTGGATGCTGGAGGCGCATATTTCCTAGCCCTCAGGCGCCGGGCGGAGATTTTTCGCCCTCAGGCGCCGGGCGCCGCCTCCGGCGGCTTGGCTTGCGGGCCGCCACTGGCGCGCGGGGCAGGGTGGAAGGTCTGGGCGCGCCGGCCGCCGTGCGGCCGGATTCTCGGAAGGTGCGTTCCGCCTCGGAACTCCCCGCTTCCGGGGGCCTGCTTGCGCGGCACCCCCTGTGCGTGGCCCTTTGGGGCCAGTCCGGGCGCGCCGGCTGCCCTGGTCCATTGCTCCTGCGGGGTCGCCGCCC
>JBHYDO010000440.1:0-1680 GCA_051860645.1 Roseococcus sp. | reverse complement strand
TCGAAGTGCACGGGGAAGGCGAGGACCTGCGCGCCCCAGGCGCGCGCAGCGGCCCGCGCCCGCTGCCGCGCGCCGTCGCGGAGGCGAGGGAGGACTTCCCGGCGCTGCGGGTGAACGCCCTGCCGCAGGGCGCCTCGCCGCCTTCCCCGGGTGCCATCCCGCGCCTTTCGCCGGCCCGGCCGTGATCCGTCGCGCGCTGCTGGGGCTGCTCGCCGCGCCGGCGCTGGCACGCGCCCAGGTTCCAGGGAGCCGGGTGAGCGGTGGCACCCTCTACCTCACCATCGACACCGGGTGGTCGCGCGAGGCGGAGCAGATCGCCGCCGCGCTGCGCCGCCACGCCATCCGCGCCACGCTGTTCGTGGCCAATGAGCGCACCCATCGCGGCGACCGGCAGCTGGAGGAGGGCTGGGCGCCCTTCTGGCGCGCCCGGGTGGAGGAGGGCCACGTCTTCGCCAGCCACACCTGGCGCCACTGGTATTTTCGCGGGGACCCCGGCCCCGGCCGCGTGACCTATGCGTCGCGGCAGAATGAGGGAGGCGTGGTGCTCGACCAGGCGGCGATGTGCGCGGAACTCGCCCAACCCATCGCGGCCCTGCGCGCCATGGCGCCGCGGGCCGAGGTGCTGCCGCTGTGGCGCGCGCCGGGCGGCATCACGACACCCGCTGCGCGCCGCCTGGCCGAGGGCTGCGGCCTGCGCCACCAGGGCTGGACGGCGCGCGGCTTCCTGGGCGACGAACTCGCCTCCGACACCCACCCCAACGCCGCCCTGCTGCGCCGCAACCTCACCCAGATTCGCGATGGCGAGGTGCTTGTGATGCACTGGGGCGTGCGCTCGCGCCGCGAGCCCTTCGCGGGCATCTTCGATGCGCTGGTGGATGGCCTGCGCGCGCGTGGTTTCCGTTTCGCCCCCCTGCCGCCGCAAGGTATCGCCGCATGATCTCCGCCATCGAGGACGGCTATGACCGCTTGACCGGCTTCCTCTTCGAGGCCGGGCTGCAGCCGCTGATGTATGAGCTTGGCCTCATGGCCTGGGCCGATGACGCCTTCGACTGGATGGAGTTCTTCCTGTTCGGGCTCATCCAGGTGCTCGTGGTGGTGCTGGTCTGCCTGCCGCTGGAACGCTGGCGCCCGGTGGAGCGCTGGGATTCGGGGCGGGTGGTTTGGACCGACGTCACCTACACCCTGCTCGCGCGGCTCGGCTTGCTGCCGCTGCTGGGCTTCGTGGTGTTTTTCGGCGCCGCCGTCGCCATCGAGGGCTGGATCGCCGACACCGGCTTCGTGCCACCCACGCTGGAGACGCTGCTGCCCGGGTTGCGCGAATGGCCCTTGCTGGCGCTCGCGGTCTACATCGTGGTGCTGGATTTCGCCGAGTACTGGCGCCACCGCTTCCAGCACATGTTCGGCTGGTGGTGGGCCATGCACTCCATCCATCACGCCCAGACGCAGATGACCTTCTGGACCGATGACCGCAACCATGTGCTGGACGACGTCATCGCCGCTGCCTGGATCGGCCTCATCGCGGTGGCGATCGGCGTCCCGCCGGCCCAGTTCCCCATCATCCTGCTGGTGCTGCGCCTCGCCGAAAGCCTCAGCCACGCCAATGTCCGGCTCGATTTCGGGCGGGTGGGGGAGCGGCTGCTCGTCTCGCCCCGCTTCCACCGACTGCACCACGGCGTGCTG
>JBHYDO010000439.1:0-1704 GCA_051860645.1 Roseococcus sp. | reverse complement strand
CCGGCCGCTCTGGCCGGCCCCCCGCACCCGGGGGGGTCACCGGCGGCCCGGACGCTGCTCTAGACCGCCGGGTCGTGGTCGCGCGGCGAGCCGCGGCCCTTGGTCTCGTTCAGCTTGCCCAATTGCGTGGTCAGCAGCGCGCGCAGCTTCTTCGTAGCGCCGCCATAGGCCCCGGCCAGGGTCGCCGCCTCATGGGTCACCGCCATTGGCTTCTGGCCGGCGGGCCGGGCCTCCATCATGCAGCGCTTGTCGGACGTGCCGGGCTTGGCCGCGTTCTCGTCGCTGAGATGCACCTCGATGCGCGTCACCAGTGCGGCGAAGCGGCCCAGCACCTGCTGCACCTCGGCCTGCACCTTGGCCACGAGGCTGTCGCGGCCCTGGATGTTGTCGTCCGTGTTCACCTGGATCTGCACGTCTTCTCCTTCTTGCGGGTGGGCGGCGCCGCGCCGGGCGCAGCATGGGGGAACGCGCCGGCCGCCCCTCAGGTTGCTGCAAGGCGCAGCGCCAGCACCGTCACGTCGTCGGCGGCGGGGGCCTCGCGCACGAAGCCCGCCACGGCGGCCAGCAGCGCCGCGATGGCGGGCACGGGCGCGGCCTGGCCGTCCAGCGCCGCCAGCACGCGCGCCTTGCCGAACAGCGCGCCCGTGGCGTCCTGCGCCTCGGTCACGCCGTCGCTCAGCAGCAGCAGCGCCTGGCCGGGGGCGAGCGCGAAGGGGATGCTCGCATAGGCCAGCCCCGCGATGATGCCGAGTGCCGGCTGGATGCGGTAGCCGCCCATGGTCTCCACCGCCGCCGCCCCGCCGAGCAGCAACGGCGCCTCATGCCCGGCCACGCAGAGGCGCCCGGTGCCGTCGCGCGTGTCCACCACGCCGAGCGCCGCGGTGATGAAGGTCATGTCCTCGTTCTCGTCGGCGAGGTCCTGGTTGGTGATGGCCAGCAGCGCGCCCGGGTCCGGCACGCTGCCCGCGTGGTCGGCGAGGCGCGCGGCGGCGCGGATCAGCCCGAAGGCGCGCGCCATGGTCAGCCCGGCCGAGGCCCCCTTCCCCGCCACGTCGGCCACCACGAACATCAGATGATGCGCCCCGATGGGCAGGATGTCGTAGAGGTCGCCGCCCACCTCGCGCGCCGGCTCCATATGGGCGGCGACGGTGATGCGGCCGCGCGAAAGCCGGTCGAAGTCGCGTGGAACCAGCGACAATTGCGCGCGGCGGGCGGATTCCAGCTCCGCCTCCAGTGCGGCCAGCCGCTCATCGGCGAGATCGCGCAGGCGCTTCTTCTCCAGCACGGCGTGCAGGCGCGCGCGCAGCAGCGGCGGGTCGAAGGATTTGGGCAGGTAGTCCTCGGCGCCCAGCTCGATGCAGCGGATCACGCCCGCCATGTCGGTCTGGGCGGAGATGACGATGACGGGCGGCGCATGGGGCTGGACGTGCAGGCGTTCGAGCACGCCGATGCCGTCCAACTCGGGCATCTCCAGGTCGAGCAGCACCACGTCGAAGCGGCGCGCGGCGATGGCGGCCAGCGCCTCGACGCCATTGGCCGCCATCTCGGGCTCGCCGAAGCCCAGTTCGCCCAGGCGGCGCTTCAGCAGCAGCCGGTTGAAGCTGCTGTCGTCCACGACGAGGATGGACGCCGTCATGCCGGGCGGGCCGCCATGCTCTCCACCGCCGCGCGGGATTCGCTGGCGAGGCGGGACAGGTCGATCAT
>JBHYDO010000438.1:0-1711 GCA_051860645.1 Roseococcus sp. | reverse complement strand
GCGTATCAGTCGGCTGGTGGGGGCCGCGGGCGCTGCGTGCGGGCTTGCCGCCCGGGGGGGGGCGGGTTTGCCCCCCCCCCCGCCCCGCTGAACCGGTAGCTCAGTGGTAGAGCATTCGACTTTTAATCGAATGGCCGTGGGTTCGAATCCCACCCGGTTCACCAGGATATGCCCGCCCTCCGCTTCCCGCCCTGCCACTCTTTGTCACGCGTTTTCGCCTCCCCTTGGCCACAACTGGCTTGTATGTTTCCTCGCATGATGACCTCGGTGGCGCAGACACGCTTCGGACTTCTTGGCGCACCCGGCATGCGGCCAGGTGGCGATGGCCCGCAGGCGGTGCTCGCGCAGATGCGGCAGCCCATCACCATGGTGCAGGATCAACAACTTCCTGACCTTCGCGAGGCGCTGGGAATGGTCACTGCGCGTACCGCTGAAATGGCGGCCGCCCGACGCGAATCGCGCCGACCCGAGCCTGTACTGCCTTTCCACGTGGCCGCGGCGGAAACCGGCGCACGCCTCCAGTTCGTGACCCTGACCGCCACCCCGTTCCAGGAGCGCTTGGCCCTGCACTGGGCCAACCATTTCACCGTCGCGGTCGGGCTCCCGGCCGGCTATTTCATCGGCGATTTTGATCGCGCCGCCATCCGGCCGTTCATGCTCGGACGCTTCAAGGATCTGTTGCGCGCCTGCATCACCCACCCGGCCATGCTGACCTATCTGAGCAATCATCGTTCGGTCGGGCCAAACTCGGCGGTTGGCCGGCGCATGCAGCGCGGCCTGAATGAGAACCTGGGCCGCGAACTGCTGGAACTGCACACGCTCGGCGTGAATGGCGGCTACACCCAGGAGGATGTGGTTGAAGCGGCAAAGATCCTGACCGGCTGGGGCTTGCCTCGCGACGGCGACGACGCACGGTTCTACCCGGCGCGGCACGAGCCCGGGCAGCGGCGGGTCCTGGGCAAACGCTATCCGGAGGCGGGTGAGGAGCAACTCCTTTTGCTGCTCGATGATCTCGCCCGGCATCCTGCCACAGCCCGGCATGTGACCCAGCGCATGGTGCGCCATTTCCTGGGTGATGCGGCGCCGCCGGAGGTCGCAACCACGCTGGCACGTGTGTTCCGGGACACGGATGGCGATCTGCGCGCCGTGACGGAGGCGCTGGTCAATCACCCCGTGAGCTGGTCGCTGCCGCCGCGCAAGCTGCGCCCGCCGGTCGAACTCGTGTTCAGCGTCTCCCGGATGCTGGGGGGCCTGCCCCGGGTCATGCCAGTCCCGCGCGTGCTGCGTTCGCTCGGCCAGCCCTGGCATGGCGCCCCCTCACCCGCCGGCTGGCCGGAGGAGGACAACGCCTGGGCTTCGCCGGACGCCATCAAGTCGCGCCTTGACTGGGCACTGCAGCTGGCCGCCCGCCGCGACGCGGAGCTCGACGCCCGTCGCCTGGCCGATGACATATTCGGCCCGTCGCTGTCGGCGGAGACCCGGCGCGCATTGCAGCGCGCGGCCAATGGCGGCCAGGCCCTGGCCCTGCTCGTCATGAGCCCGGAAGTCCAGAGGAGATAGACCACATGCGCCACCTCATCGGACGGCGGAGCACCCTGGCCGGGCTCGGCGCCCTGTTCTCCTGGAGCTACGCGCCGCGGGTTTCGTCCGCGGCCGGCAGCCGCGACCCCCGCCTGCTGGTTCTGGTTCTGCGCGGCGGGCTGGATGGCCT
>JBHYDO010000437.1:0-1729 GCA_051860645.1 Roseococcus sp. | reverse complement strand
CCGGGCGCGACCGGGCCGGGGCGGGGGATCATGCGGCGAGCGCCGCGGGCGAGAGCACCAGCAGGCTCTCGCCCTGCCAGCGCGCCACCGCCGCCACGAGGCGTGCGGGTTCCATGCCATGGCCACCGCCGAGCGGGGTGATGTCGGCGGCGGGCAGGCAGCGCACGCCCTCGATGGCCTGTACCGCCAGCAGGACCTCGGCGCCGAGGCCGAGGCGGATCATCGGCGCGCCGGACGTGGTCCAGCAGGGCTGCCCCGACAGCCGCTGCCCGGCGTCGCGCACCGGGAGCACCTCGCCCCGATGGGCAGCGAAGCCATGCGGATGCCGGGTCCCCGTGGGGTCGGCGGGCCGCGGATCGGCGCCGGGCAGCGGTTGGGGCCGCGTGGCGGCGAGCACGGCGCGCACCGCCTCGACCGGCAGGGCCGCGCGCAACCCGCCGGCGCGGAACAGCACCAGGTGCCGCTCGGGCACCGGCAGCACCGGCATGGCGGCCAGGGCGGGCGGGGCGCAGGCCAGGGCCGCCGCCGCCGCGGGCGAGGCGAGCCAGGCATGGAACAGCCGCAGCGCCGGCACCTCCGGCCCGGCCGCGATGCGCTGGGCGGGCAGGCCGATGCGCCGCCCCTGCCAGCCCAGCGCCAGCAGCAGCGCGGGGGCCGCGTCGTCCCCCATCCCGGAACCGCCGCCCACGAACCCGGTGTCCAGCACCAGGATGGGCGCGCCGCCGGAATGGGCGAGGCCCGCCACGCCGGCCGGCGCGCCGGGCAGGGCCAGCAGCGCGGGCATGGGGTGGATGTGCTCGGCCAGCGCCGCGGGCACCGCGAGCGCCACGCCGCCCAGCGCCAGGTGCAGCGTGTCCAGCCCGGAGGCGCGGCGGCGCGAGGCGGGCGGGGCCGAGGGGGCAGGGGCGGGTGGCGCGGCGCGGGGCGGGCGGGGCGGGGCGGCCACCGGCGCGGCCGCGCCACCCCGCAGCGCGAACCAGCCGCCGCCCGGCAGCGGGAGGGGGGCCTCAGCCATGCAGCAGGTTCTCGCCCAGATGCACGAGGCCGGGCGGGTGGCGGTCGGTCGGCCCCAATCCCAGCACACCCCCCGGCGTCAGCGTGGCGCCGAGCCGCGCCAGCAGCCCCGCCCGTGCCGGTTCGGTCAGGTAGATCAGCACGTTGCGGCAGAAGATCACGTCGAAAGGCCCGGTCGCGCCCAGCGTCTCGTGCAGGTTGGCGCGGTCGAAGCGGGTGATGGCGCACAGCCCCGCATCCGGCCCGCCCTCGGCGAAGCCGGCACGCAGCGCGGGCGGCACGAGGCCGAGCGGGTCGGCCAGGCCAGGCGACAGCCGGCCGGACCGTGCCTGCGCCAGGGCGGGGCGGCAGAGGTCCAGCCCCAGCACCTCCACCGCCGCGCCCGGCGCCGCCGCGCGCGCCAGGGCGGCGAGGGTGAAGGCCTCCTCGCCCGAGGCGCAGCCGGCCGAGAGCAGCCGCAGCCCGCGCCCCTGTGCCCGCGCCCGGGCGGCCAGCGGCGGCAGGAGTGTGGCCAGCGCCGCGCATTGGGCGGGCAGGCGGAACAGCCGCGTCTCCTGCACCGTCACCACGTCGAGCAGGGCGGCCCAGGCGGGATCTTCATGCGTCTCGGGGGCGGCGAGGCAGGCGGGCAGCAGGGCATCGGAGGCCGTGAGGCGCCCCGCGAGCACCGGCGAGGCGGCCAGCCCCGCGATTCGCCCCAGCGCGGCGGATGCCG
>JBHYDO010000436.1:0-1739 GCA_051860645.1 Roseococcus sp. | reverse complement strand
CCCCATCAAGCGCCCCATAAGGCCGCTTCGCGCCCTTGCGGGGGCCCCATCAAGCGCCCCATAAGGCCGCTTCGCGCCCTTGCGGGGGCCCCGGCTTGGCGCTGATCCTGGCCGCGCTTCTCCGTTGGCGCGGCAAAGCCGCGCCGCCGACCGGGGCTGTCCGGGGATCATGGGCCTGCCCGAGGCCGCTTCTGGCGGCGGTGGGCAGGTGTTTCACACCGGGCGGGGGCGTTCCAGCTCGGGCAGGACCAGCTTCCGCACGGCCGTCTCGCCCGCCGCCACCACGCGATCCGGGCCGATGGCGGCCAGCTTGTCCTCGGCGTTGCGCCAGGTCTTGTAGTCGTCGGTGTAGTCCCAGCCCATGCCCTCGGCCAGCAGGTGCACCCAGTTCAGCACGCGCACGCCATGGTCACGCTCCAGGCCGACCATCTCGCGGTGGCATGAGTGAAAGATGGTCACCAGCGTGTCCGCGCCCGATTCGTGCAGCGCGGCGAGGGTGGCGCGCTGATGGTCCGGCAGGGCGCCCGGCACATTGGCCAGGCCGAAGCACATGTAGGAACCGCCGCGCAGGGGGTGGTCGGCATGCGTGGCCCCCGGGATCATCTCCAGCATGGCCGGGATGATGTCGTTCACCGGGGCCGCGCCCTGGAAGCCCACATGGCGGTCCACCAGGAAGCGGGCCTTCACCGGATGCGTCAGCAGCGGGGCGAGGGCCTCGCGCCGCTCCCACAGCGCCTGGCTGAGGTGGCGGCTGTCGAAATTCTGGTCCTTCGACTGCCCCATGAAGTCATCGAGGTTCATGTGGCAGGAGGGGCACCAGGTGATGACCCTGGGTGCACCGGAGGCGTTGAAATCCTCCATCGTCCGGTTCGCCATGCCCTCGGCGATGCGCGGCGTGCTTTCCTTGGGGCTGCCGCAGCAGGCGCCAGGCCCGCCGACGGGTGCCGCGCCCACGCCCACGGCTTCCAGCAGGCGCTGGCTCAGGCGGATGATCTCGCCATGGCGCGTCATGTTGCAGCCATACCAGAAGAGGCTCTCGGTCATAGCCAGTCCCTCTGCTCGTCCTCGGTGAAGCCCAGCCGCGCGAAGACCTTCACGCGGGACATGGTCTCGGTCGCATCACGTTTTGGCAGGGCGCCGGTCTCGTTGGCGCGCCACTTGGCCAGGCGCAGCATCAGCATGGGGTTCACGGCGTGCGGACAGGCATCGTTGCAACTGCCGCTGCGGGTGCAGGCGGCGATCCAGCCAAGTGCCGCGGGGTCCGAGGCACCGCCCTGCAACGCATCCAGCACGCCGCGCACGAGGTCCGGTGCCGCGGCCCCCTGCGCGGCTGGCGCATAGGGCAGCATGGGGCAGGCCTCGGCGCAGGCGCCGCATCGCGTGCAGGCGGCGAGCATGCGGGCGGTCTCGCTCTCGCGCAGCGCCGTCCAGTTCTCGTGCCGTGCTACCATCCGTTGACGCGGCCCCAGATGCCGATCACCTCGCGTGATCCATCCACCACATGATAGCGCTCATGGGCCGCCGCCGTCAGGCAGGAATGGTTGGGCGCCACGCGCAGCTTGGCACCGACCGGCAGCATGGGCATGGGGGTCGCCTCGCCATGCTCCTGATGGACGCGCGTGACCAGCGCCTCGCCATGGCTGCGGTTTCCGTCGAGGTCCAGCACCAGGCCAAAGCCATAGTCGCGCGGCGCCTTCTCGGTGCTGCGGTCCTTGGACAGCGCCAGCGCCCCGGCGTCG
>JBHYDO010000435.1:0-1775 GCA_051860645.1 Roseococcus sp. | reverse complement strand
CCCATCTCAACTCTCTGGAGCCCGCGAACCCATGTCGCTGGAAGCCCTGCGCAATGCGCTGCCCGAATACGCCAAGGACCAGAAGCTGAACCTCGGCTCGCTGTCCACCGAGCCCGTGCTGAGCGTCCAGCAGCGCGCCGGCTGCTTCATCGTCTCGGCCCTCGCCAGTCGCAACGCAACGACCACTCGCCACATCCTGGCCGAGTTCGGTCCCCAGCTCAGCCCAGAGGCGCTGACCGCCGCCAAGGCCGCGGCCTCCATCATGGGCATGAACAACATCTATTACCGCTTCACCCATCTGGTGCATGGCGACTATGCGACCATGCCGGCCAAGCTGCGCATGAACATCATGGCCCGGCCCGGCGTGGAGAAGGTGGATTTCGAGCTGTGGTCACTGGCCGTCTCGGCCATCAACGGCTGCGGCATGTGCATGGAAAGCCACGAGAAAGTTCTGCTCGGTCACGGCATCAGCAAGGAGCAGGTGCAGGCCGCGGCGCGCATCGCCGCCGTCGTCCACGCCGCGGCCGTGACGTTGGAGGCCGAGGAGGGGCTCGCCGCCTGACGCCACCGGCGTAACGGCGCGTTAACCGCGCCCTGGCCAGATGGGGGCATGGAAACAGCGCGCCCTCCCCTTGGCGACCGCGAACGCTTCGTGGCCTTTGCCTTCGCCGCGGCCGATCTGCTGGTGGAGGTGGGGCCGGATGGGCGGATCGGCTTCGCCGCCGGCGCCTTCCGCCGCCGCCTCGGCCGGGAGCCGGAAAGCCTGGTGGGCCGCCCCCCCGCGGAAATCCTCGCCCCGGAGGACCGCGAGGCCTTCCTGGGCGTCCTCGCCCTCCTGCCCGAACGCGGGCGCCTCGCCCCCACCGCCTTCCGCCTGAACGATGCCGAGCGCACGCCCTTCGCCGTCGCCGGGCTCCACATGCCCCAGCCCTCGGCCTGCGCGCGGGTCTGCCTCACCTTCGCGCCGCTGCCCAACGGCGCCGTCGGCCCGGCCACCCACGCCAACCCCGGCACCCTGACCCGTGCGGCCGAGCAGCGCCTGCGCGAGGGCGAGGGGGCCAGCCTCGCCCTCATCGAGGTGGCGGGTGTGCCGGACGCTGCGGTGGAGGTGCTGCAGACCGTGCTCACCCGCGACTCGGGCGGCGCGCTGGCCGCCCGCCTGGCACCCGGCCGCTACGGGCTGATGCAGGAGGCCGGCGCCGCCGCGCCCGACATGGGCGGCATTGCGCGCGGGCTGGAGGCGGCGCTGGGCGATGCGCCCGGCGTCTCGGTCAGTCTCTCCGCCCAGCTTGAGCTGGAGCCGGGCGTGCTTTCGCCCGCCCAGGCGGCGCGGGCGCTCCGGCACGGGCTGTCGGTTTTCGCGCGGCTGGGGGCGGAAGGGTTGAAGGATGCGGGCTTCGAGAACGGGCTGGAGGGGGTGGTGTCCCAGGTCACCGCCCGCGCCGGGGCATTGCGCCGGGCCGTCGCCGAGCGGCGCTTCCGCCTGGATTTCCAACCGATCGTGGCCCTGGCCAACCGCCAGATCCATCATTACGAGGCGCTTCTGCGCCCCAACCCCGAGGTGCTGCAGCCCGGCGAGGGCCCGCAGGACTTCGCCACCCTGGCCGAGACGGTGGGGCTGACCGAGGAGCTGGACCTGGCCGTCGCCGCCGTCGCCATGGCCGCCACACCCGCGGCGGCGCCCCGGCGGCAACTGGGCGGCAACAAAAAGGGCCGCTCCGCCCCGGCCGGGGGCGTCAGCACCCCGCAGCTGGCCTTGGTTGAGCGGGCCCCCC
>JBHYDO010000434.1:0-1799 GCA_051860645.1 Roseococcus sp. | reverse complement strand
GGATGGCCTTGCCGCCGTGGCGCCGCTGGGCGACCCGGCCTTCGGACAGCTCCGCCTGGGCGTGGAGATGCTCCAGCAGAACGAGACCCTGCCGCTCGACAACATGTTCGGCCTCAACCGCAACATGCCCGCGCTGGCCGAGATGTACCGCGCGCGCGAGGCGCTGATCCTCCACGCCGTCGCGACCCCTTATCGCGACCGCTCGCATTTCGACGCGCAGGACCTCCTGGAGACCGGCTTCCCCAACCTGGTGCAGGGCGACCGCACGGGTTGGCTGAACCGCGCGCTGCAGCGGATGCCACGCGGCGAGCGCCTGCCACCTCCGAGCGGCCTCGCCGTATCGCCCATGATCCCGTTGATCATGAGCGGGCGCGCGCCGATCGAGACCTGGCAGCGCCAGACCTTCCGCTATGCCGATGACGACACGATCGCGCGGCTGCTCGACCTCTACGAGGCGCGGGACGAAGTGCTGGCCGAGGCGCTGCGCCGCGGCGCAGCCCTGGACGGCGTGATGCAGGCCGAGCCCGACGATGATACCCCGGCCGCCGCCCGCCCCGCCGGCATGCCGGACTTCACGACCGATGCGGCCGCGGCGGCACGCATCATGGCCCGGCCGGACGGGCCGCGCGTGGCCGCCATCAGCTATGGCGGCTGGGACACACACAACGACCAGGGATCGGTGCGCGGACGTCTGGCCCGCGGACTCGGCGCACTCGACGCCGCCCTGGGCGCGTTGCGCACCGGGCTGCAACCGGTCTGGCGGGACACGGTGGTCGCGGTGGTGACCGAGTTCGGACGCACCGTGCGCGTGAACGGCGCCCGCGGCACCGACCACGGCGTGGGCACCGTGGCGCTCCTGCTGGGTGGCGCGGTGCGCGGCGGGCGGGTGCTGACCGACTGGCCGGGGCTGGCGCCGCAGCAATTGTTCCAGGGCCGGGATCTCAACCCCACCATGGATCTGCGTGCCGCAATGAAGGGCATGCTGGCGGAGCACCTGGGCCTCGATGCACGCATCCTCGGCAACGAGATCTTCCCGGGGACGGAGCGACTTCGGCCTTTGCAAGGGCTGATGGCGTAGGGCGCGGCGGACCCTGGGGCACCGCGGCAGGATGGGGCGCACCCTCGGGCGAAGAACGTGTCTCCGACCCGCGGCGGGCGCATGCAGGCTCGTGGTCTCCCCCGGCCTGCGCCCGACGCCGAGGCCGCATGGGTCGCGCGCTGCGCCGCCTCGGCCACGCTCGGCCCTGAGGTTCCCCTTGTCACGGGCAGGGCGCGGTGCAAGGGTCTTCGCGCCTCTTTCACCTGGTATCCCGTGACAATTCTCCTCAGCGGCGGCTACGGCTTCATCGGTTCGGCTGTGGTGCGCCATCTGCTGGCCACAACCGGGGAGACCGTGGTCAACTTCGACAAGATGACCTATGCGGCCAGCCCCGCCGCACTCGCGATGCACGCGAAGGACCCGCGCCACATCCACATCCGGGCGGACATCTGTGATGCGGAGGCCTTGCGCGCCGCCTTCGCCGCTCACCGGCCCACCCATGTGATGCACCTGGCCGCGGAGAGCCATGTGGACCGTTCGATCGACGGACCGGCCGAGTTCATCCAGACCAACGTCGTGGGCACCCAGGTGCTTCTGGAAGCCGCCCGTGCCCATTGGCTGACGCTGGACGAGGCCGGCCGCGCCGCCTTCCGCTTCCATCATGTCTCGACCGACGAGGTCTTCGGCAGCCTCTACCCCGGGGATGCGCCGTTCACGCCCGAAACGCCCTATGACCCGCGCAGCCCCTACAGCGCCTCCA
>JBHYDO010000433.1:0-1862 GCA_051860645.1 Roseococcus sp. | reverse complement strand
GCGCATGGCGATCTGCAGCGGCGTCTGCCCGGCGATGATGGGCAGGGACGTGACCTCGGCCTGCTTCGCCAGCGTCTGGAGCTGCAGCTGCGCGGCCGGGCGGTGCACGTCGAGGCTGGCCAGCAGCACCTTCTTGCGCTCACGCCCGCGCAGCCGCAGCGCGATCTTGCCCGACGTGGTCGTCTTTCCCGAGCCCTGCAGGCCCACCATCAGGATGGGCAGCGGTGCCGCGGCGTTCAGGTCCAGCCCCTTGGGGCCATCGGTGCCGCCGAGTGCCTCGACCAGCGCGTCATGGACGATCTTGACGACCATCTGGCCGGGCTGGATGGAGCGGATCACCTCCTGCCCCACGGCGCGCTCGCGCACGCGGGTGGTGATGTCCTTCACCACGGGCAGCGCCACATCGGCTTCGAGCAGGGCGATGCGCACCTCGCGCAGGGCCTCGTTCACATCGGCTTCGGACAGCGCGCCACGGCCGCGCAGGCGGTCGAACACACCCTGCAGCTTGGAACCCAACGCCTCGAACACCGGTGAACACGCCTCCAAACGAAAATGCGCCGCTGCGCGAATCTCGCGGAGCGACGGTGATCCCGCATGGGGCGGAACCGGAATTGGCCTGGGCCAAGTCGTGCGCTTACGGCGCGGAGGGCGGAAAGTCAATGGAGGAGGGCGCTGCGGCGCCGCCCACCCCGTCATCCGGCCGCAAAGCGGCCGGCGCGCCCAAACCTACCGCCCACCCGGCGCACCCGCCGCGGCGCGGAAGCCAAGCGCGCGGAGCGCGCGCACGGCGCTTGAGGGCGAGAAAAGACTCCGCCTTCGGCGTTATTTGGGCGCCAGCACCATGATCATCTGGCGGTTTTCTAGGCGCGGCATGCTCTCGACCTTCACGATTTCGGCCAGCTCCGTGCGGATGCGCTCCAGCAGCTTCACGCCCAGTTCCTGGTGCGCCATCTCGCGGCCACGGAACCGCAGCGTGACCTTCACCTTGTCGCCCTCGCCGATGAAGCCCTTCGCCTGCCGCATCTTCACGTCGTAGTCATGGTCATCAATGTTCGGGCGAACCTTGATTTCCTTGATCTCGACGACCTTCTGCTTCTTGCGGGCCTCGTTGGCCTTCTTCTGCTGTTCGTACTTGAACTTGCCGTAGTCGGTGATCTTGCAGACCGGCGGGATCGCGTTGGGGCTGATCTCCAGCAGGTCGAGGCCCGACTGATAGGCGCGATACAGGGCATCGCGAATGCTCAGCACCCCGAGCATCTCGCCGTTCTCATCGATCAGGCGAACCTGCGGGACGCGGATTTCTTCATTGACGCGGGGGCCTTCGCGCGAGGGCGGCGAGGGCGGCATAGGGCCACGGGCTATGGAACTGCTCCTGTCTCGGTTGCGGTCGTCTTGGGCATTCTTATGGGGCGGCGCTCATTCCGCTGCAACGGGGGTTCTTGACAAATCGGGCGCCATGCTCTCCCGCCGCAGCAGCGCCACGGCCTCGACCAGCGGCAGCATCTCCTGTTCGCGGCCCGGCAGGCGGCGGAGCACCAGCTTGCCCTCCTCCGCCTCGCGCCGTCCCACCACCGCCAGCACCGGCACGCGCTGCTCGATGTGGTCCACGACCTTGCGGTTGATCTTCTCGTTGCGCAGATCCGTCTCCACGCGCAGCCCGGCGGCGCGCAGGGCCGCGGCGGCCTCGGCGGCATAGGGCGCGGCGTCGTCCACAATGGTCGCCACCACCACCTGCACGGGTGCGAGCCAGAGCGGGAAGCGGCCGGCATGCTGCTCGATGAGGATGCCCAGGAAGCGCTCGAAGCTGCCCAGGATGGCCCGGTGCAGCATGACGGGGCGCTTGCGCGTCCCGTCCTCGGCCA
>JBHYDO010000432.1:0-1873 GCA_051860645.1 Roseococcus sp. | reverse complement strand
ACGAAGATCAGCGCGAGCGACAGCAGGGTGAGGACCGCGATGGTCTGCATCGCCTCCTCCTGCGCCTGGAAGGTCCCCTCCAGCGCCGTGGTGTAGCCCGTCGGCATCGGCGTGCGGGCGAGTTCGGCGCGGATGCCGGCGATGACCTGCGCCATGTCGGCCTCCGGCGTGGCGGTCGCCAGGACAACGATGCGGCGCCGCGCGCCCTCTCGCAGGATCTGGTTCGGCCCGTCGCCCTCCTCCACGCGTGCCAGCAGGCCGAGCGGCACGCGGCCATGCGGCGTGGGCACCAGCGCCTCCGCGAGGCGTGCCGTGGTGCGGTCCTCATCGGCCAGGCGCAATACCACGTCGAAGCGGCGCGCGCCGTCCAGGATCTGGCTGACCACCGTCCCGCCGGTCAATGATTCCAGCGCTTCCGTCAGCGCCGCCGCGGAGACGCCGTAGAGGGCCGCGCGCTCATGGTCCACGGCTATCCGCAGCTGCGGGATGCGGACCTGGCGCTCGACCTGGAGGTCGGTCAGGCCCGGCACGTTCTCCCCGAGCCTGCCGCGCAGCGTCTCCGCCAGGGTCCGCAGCGTGTCGAGGTCGTCGCCGAAGATCTTGAGCGCAATCTGGGCCCTGACGCCGGATAGCATGTGGTCCAGCCGGTGGCTGATTGGCTGGCCGATATTGACTGCGGCCGGCAGGGAGGCGAGATGCGCGCGAATGTCCGCCAGCACCGCGGCACGCGGGCGCCCGCCTTCGCGCAGGTCGAGATCGAGCTCCGAGGAATGCACGCCCTCGGCATGTTCATCCAGCTCGGCGCGTCCGGTGCGGCGGCCGACGCCGCCCACCTCCGGGATCTGCATCAGCAGGCGCTCCGCCACCCGACCCAGCGCATCCGATTCCGCCAGCGATATTCCCGGCTGGTAGGTGATGTTGATGACCAGGGTGCCCTCATTGAAGGGCGGCAGAAATGCGCGCGGCAGGAAGGCCACGCTGGCCGCGGCGAGGGCCACGCCGCCGGCCGCCACGCCGAGCACCAGTGAACGATGTCCGAAGGCCCAGCGCAGCAGCCGATCCTGCCCTGCCTTCAGCCACCGCACCAGCGCGCCGTCGCCCGCGTGCATCCGCCGCATCCCCGGCAGCAGCCAGTAGGACAGCACCGGCGTGATGGTGACGGCCACCAGCAGCGAACACAGGATCGAGACGATGTAGGCGATGCCCAGCGGCGCAAAGAGCCGGCCCTCGATCCCGGTCAGCGCGAACAGCGGCAGGAAGACCAGCACGATGATCAGCGTGGCGTAGACGATGCCTGAGCGGACCTCGGCACTGGCCGAGATCACCACCTGCATCACCGGCTGCGGCACGGCACGCGCGGTGTTCTCCTTCAGGCGACGCAGGATGTTTTCCACGTCCACGACGGCATCGTCCACCAGCTCGCCGACCGCGATGGCCAGCCCGCCGAGCGTCATGGTGTTGATGGACAGCCCGAAGGCGGCAAACACGATCGCCGTCAGCAGGATCGATAGCGGGATCGCCGTCAGCGAGATGAAGGTGGTGCGTGTGTTCAGCAGGAAGGCGAACAGCACGATCGCGACAACGATAAAGGCCTCGGCCAGCACCTGCTGCAGGTTGGCGATGGATTGCGCGATGAAGTCGGCCTGGCGGAACTTCACGCGGTCCGCCACCACGCCGCGCGGCATGCCGGCCTGCAATTCGGCGAGCGCCGCCTCCACCGCGCGCGTCAGGCGGATGGTGTCGGCGCCGGGCTGCTTGGCGATGGCGAGAATCACCGCGGGCTGGCCGTCCACGCCCGCCTCACCGCGCTTGAAGCGCGGGCCGTATTCCACGCGCGCGACCTGGCGCAGCGCGATGGGCTGGCTTTCCCGGA
>JBHYDO010000431.1:0-1875 GCA_051860645.1 Roseococcus sp. | reverse complement strand
GGTGGCGGTCCGCACCGCCTCGGCGTGGGAGGGACGGGTCTGGAAGTGATGCGCGTCCACATCCGGCCCGGCGATGACGCGCAGCTCGGCATGGTCGCCCACCACCTCGCGCGTCAGGTCGCCAAGGATGGTGAAGGAGGCGACGGCGACGGGCCGGGGCTGGGCGCGGGCCGCGCCGAAGGGCAACAGGGCCGGTAGGGCCAGGACAAGGCGGCGATTCATCGGACACCTCGATGGGTATGTTATAACCTATCTGGAGGTGGAACCGGCTCCGGTCAACGGTGCGCCGTCAGCGGCGGAACAGCCGCCGCAGCCAGCCGAAGAGACCATCACCGCGCGGCATACTGCGCTGGTGGGAGACATGCGGGCGCCGGGCGGGTGGCGGCAGGGCGGAGGCCACGCTGTGGCGGGCGGAATCACCGGCCTCCACCAGGCGCATTTCCAGGGCCAAGACCTGCGCCACGGCCTCGGGCGGGCCGTCGCTCAGCAGCTGGCGAGCGGTGTGGGCGGCATCGTCCCATTCCTCGGCGCGGCGCAGCGCGTCCACCACGCGCACCGTCTGCTCGGAATCGAGCGGCGGGCCGCTGCGCCACAGCGCCACCGCCTCCAGTCGCCAGGCGCGGGCCAGTTCGGGCCGGCCCAGGTCATCGGCCGTCCAGGCGGCCTGCAGCGTGGCCTCGGCTGCGGCGTGCAGCGCACCCGTCTCCTCCAGCACCAGCGCCCAGGCGAGGAAACGGCGCGCCAGCGGCGGGTGGGAGGCGTCGTTCAGCAAGGCGCGGTAGTTGGCGCCCCCCACCGCCTGGGCGGCCGCAGGGTGGGCCTGGGTGATGTCGGGTGCGGAATAGCCACAATTGGGGCATTGCTGCAGCCAGCGCCCCATGGTGCCGCGCAGCGGCTGGCCCGGGCGCAGGTCGAGGTCCGGTGCCTGCTCCGGCGCAGCGGCGCGGAACAGGACCTGGCGGCTTTCGGTGCCGCAGACCGCGCATACGGCGCCTTGGGGGGCCGTGGACGCAGCGCTCGGGCCGGGTCTCGGAAGTGGCATGGTGCTAACCTAGGCAGTCCGGGGCCGAAGGCGAAGGGGGGCATGCGACGATCGTGCTACAGCGCGTGGAGGCAAATGTGCGACGGCGCGTGGCGCGCACAGGGGTGAGAGCGCGTGGGACACGGGCATGCGCCGGTGCACGGCCATTGCCCCCGGCGCGCCGGCGAAGGATAACTGCACGATGCCCCGCGGCGACCTGTTCCCCGATATCGCGCCTTTCGAAACCGGCCTTCTGCCGCTCGGCGACGGCCACGTCATGTATTGGGAACAGGTGGGCAACCCGCGCGGCCAACCCGTGCTCTTCCTGCATGGCGGCCCCGGCGCGGGGGCGGGTGCCGTGCACCGCCGCTTCTTTGATCCCACGCATTGGCGCCTGGTGGTGTTCGACCAGCGCGGCGCCGGCCGCTCCCGCCCCCTGGGCGAGCTCACCGCCAACACCACACCGCACCTGGTGGCCGACATCGAGACGCTGCGCCGCTTCCTGGGGCTGGAGCGCTGGCTGCTGTTCGGCGGCTCCTGGGGGTCCACCCTGGCCCTCGCCTATGCCCAGGCCCACCCGGACCGGGTCACCGGCTGCGTGCTGCGCGGCGTCTTCCTTGGCCGCGACGCGGAGGTGGAGTGGTTCCTGCACGGGTTGCGCCGCTTCTTCCCCGACGCATGGGCCGCCTTCGTCGAGCACATCCCGCCCGAGGAACGCCATGACCTGCTGGAAGCCTATCTCCGCCGCCTGACCAGCCCCGACCCCGCCCTGCACCTGCCCGCCGCCCGCGCCTGGAGCCATTACGAGGGAAGCTGCTCCACCCTGCTGCCCTCGCCCGAGACGGTGGCTTCCT
>JBHYDO010000430.1:0-1936 GCA_051860645.1 Roseococcus sp. | reverse complement strand
TCCGCCTCATCCACGACGTACAGGTGGGCAAGTTCCGGATCGGCTCCGACCTGGACAGCGTCATCCTCTCCACCGAGGAGGGCGTCACCTGGTTCTATTACGACGGCGCCGCCTGGCAGAAGCGCCACATCGGCACCGGCGAGACCGAGGAGGTGGGCCTCACCGGCTTCCTCGGCACCGGCAATGCCGCCACGGGCCGCATCGGCGACGACGCGCAGGCCTATGTGGCGACCGTCGAGCCGTTCCACGGCAATGTCGTCGCCGTCTATGTGAAGGACCCGGGCTCCACGCTCGCGCAGGGCGGCTGGACGCGGCACATCCTGGACGTCTTCGGCGACCCGAACGAGGTGGGCGAAGGGGCCGGCCACCATGTCGTCTGCGCCGATTTCGACGGCGATGGCGATGACGAATTCCTGGTCGCGCTGCGTGGCCCGCGCCCCTGGCAGGGCGTGTTCTACTACAAATGCGTGGACCTGCAGAAAGCGCTGTTCGTGAAGCAGCGTGTCTCCTGGTCCTCGGCCGCGCGCATCACCGTGGCGGATTTCGACGGCGACGGGCGGCCGGATTTCGCCACCACCGGCTACTACACGCCCGGCTACTTCCTGGCCGAGAATCCGCAGGTGCTGGTGTTCCTGAACCGCACCGGGGACGTGTAGCGGAGCGGGCCGGCCTTCCGAGGCCAGGCCCCGGGCGCCGGCCCGCTTCAGCCGGGGCTGATGCGCGGCGGCATGGCCCACATGCCATAGCCCGCGGGCTTCGCCCCGGCGGGATTGGCGCCCACCGCGGGCCACAGCAGCCCCTCCGTGTAGGCGGTGGGCGAGACCACGTGGTCCCGGTCCTGTGAGGACTGGCCATGGGCTTCGCGCCAGGCCTTCGGCAACTGATACCAGCTTCCCACATACCACATGCGGATGATGTTCCGCGCGACCGGCCCGAGGCGGTCATCGCTCATCACCAGGCGGCGCAGTTCGGCCTCATGCTTCGCCGCGTCGCCGGCGGAGCTGGCGCGCGCCTCGGCCGCCGCGGCCAGCAGCGCCCGCATCGTGGCGGCACCCACGATGCCGGCCGTCGTGCCGAGGTAGGCCTCCGCCTGCCCGGTGCCGCGCAGCTGGAAGGCCCCGAAGCCGGTCAACGCCTCGGACAGCGCGAGGAAGCCGTCCAGCGTGTCGGCCTGGTCGGTGGAAGCATCAGCCATTGTTGATCTCATAGGTGGGGGCGCCGTGCGCGCCGGTGGCATCGCCGATCGGGTGGCGCATGAGCTGGTAGTAGACGTCCTTGAGCTGGAACATGCTCCCCACCGCCTCGACGAACAGCGCGGGCTCGCCGCGCAGCGCGCGCGTCAGCAGCGCGAGGAACTCGCCATAGGCGCGGTTGAAGCCCTCCGCCCCGTCCCGCAGGGCGGAGCCGGGCGCATAGTCGGCCAGGCGCGCATTGGCCTTGATGGGAAACACCGCCTCCCAGTCCACCGCCAGGGCGCCGCCGCTCGGCTGGCCGCGCGTGTCGCCCGGCTGGTAGTAGCGGCCGAGCAGGAGCTGCTCGAAGCGGTAGTAGTGCGCGATCTCGCCCTCGAAGTCGAAGATGTTGTCGGTCACACCTTCGCCCTGCTCCGAGATGAGGCGGATCGCGGTCTTGGCCGACGCAAGATCGGTCACCGGCGTCAGGCTGCCACCGGCCGAATAGTAGTATTCCTGGGTGATCTGCCGCGCCGGGTCGCCGCTGAACAGCGCCTCGCCCATCTCGGCGTGCAGGCGCTCGAGGCCCTCCTCGATGGCCTGGTAGAATTCGCCGATGCTGTAGAAATGCTCTTCCTCGTCCTTGTGCACGTGGCGCGCGCGCAGCGCCGTGCCATGGCGCTTGTGGCCATTGTGGTGCGCCGCCTTGCGCCCCTTGTGGATGGTGTCCACGCCGGCCGTCGCACCCTCGGCAGGGCGCTCGA
>JBHYDO010000429.1:0-1961 GCA_051860645.1 Roseococcus sp. | reverse complement strand
GCGCCCGGTGGTGGCGCCCATGCCCGAGGCCGTCGCCCGCACCGTGGTGCGCATCGGCGAGAATTGCGAACCGGCGCTGACCTCCATCCTCTTCATGGCCGGTGCGGGCGGTTCGCTGCGCGCGGGCGTGACGGAAAATCCCATCCTGCTCACGCGGCGGGTGCAGGCGGGCGAGGTGCGCGTCACCATGGGCGGCGCGCCCTGCACCCTCTGGCCCGGCGGGGGGATCACCATCATGGCCGATGTGCTGGCCATCCCGGACAACGCCTTCGGCCATGTGCCGACGCCCGCCCTGGTGGCGCCCATCGAATTCACCTTGCGCGCCGAGCTTTACGCCGCACTTGGAGGGCATGTGGATCAGGCCATCGCCCTCGAGACCCTGCTCTCCCGCCACGGCGACGCGGCCTTGAACGCCCCCTGGCCGCGCGCGAACCCCTGGCCGGACGCGCCGTCATGACCGCCTGGCCGCCCCCCCAGCGTGCCATGCTGCCCGATGGCAGGCTGCACCTGCAGGACGGGCCGGTGGACCTCGTCATCGGCATCGAGGGCGTGCGGCCCGCCGTGCTTCTGGCGCGCGAGGCGGCCAGCGCGGCGCTGACGGGGCTACTGCCGGCGCTCGCGCAGGAATTGCCGCTGCTGCGCACGCCCCTGCTGGGCAAGATGCCGGGCTTTCGCCACCCCGTCGCCCGCCGCATGGCGGAGGCCGCCTGGCCCCACCGCGCCCATTTCATCACGCCCATGGTGGCGGTGGCCGGCGCCGTGGCCGAGCATGTGCTGCGCGCCATCTCGGCCGTGCCGGGCATCCAGCTGGCGCATGTGAACAATGGGGGCGACATCGCGCTGCACCTCTCGCCCGCGAGCACGCTGCGGGTGGGGCTGGTGGAGGGGCCGCAGGCGTCGGCGCCGGATGGGCTGGCCGTGATCCGCGGCGGGGATGCGGTGCGGGGCATCGCCACCTCCGGCTGGCGCGGGCGGAGCTTCTCGCGCGGGATCGCCGATGCGGTGACGGTGCTGGCCGGCCGTGCGCCCGAGGCCGACGCCGCCGCCACCATCATCGCCAATGCGGTGGACGTGGACCACCCCGCCGTGACCCGCGCCCCGGCCGAAAGCCTCGACCCCGACAGCGATTTGCGTGACCTGCCGGTGACGACCGACGTGGGCGACCTGCCACCCGAGCTCGTGCGGCAGGCCCTGGACCGTGGGGAAGCCTGCGCCGAGCGTTTGCTCGCGCGCGGCCTGGTGCTGGGCGTTTGCCTGCGGCTGAAGGGCCAGCTGCGCCTGCTGGGCGCGGCCGATGCGCTGGCCGCCATGGACCGCGAGACCGCGCTGCGATGACGCCTCGTGGCGGGTGATCTGTTGCGCGGGTGGCCAATCGGCGCGGAATGCCTTGGGGTGGAGGCACCGCAAGCATGGGGTGCCACGACCAACCGTGGCTGGACCAGCCTGCAAGAACGCATGTGAACGCTGCATGCTACAAGAGGCGGCGCAACATGGCCGCGACGAGGAACGGATATGGACCAGGACGGGCGCCTCAAGCGCCGATTGCTGATCACGCGGGTGGCGAGCGTGGGCGCGCTGACGCTGCCGGCCGGTGCTGCCCTGGCGCAGAAATCCTCCGAGCCGGCGCCGAAGGCCCCGCCGGAGCCGCGCCGCGCCCCGCCCCCGCGCGGCCCGAGCGACTCCGACCCCTCCGACCCGCCCGGCCAGGGGCGTGGCGGCACGGGCCGGGGCGTCACCGATTCCGACCCGAATGATCCGGCAGGTCGTGGCCGCGGCGGCGCCAATCGGGGCGCGACGGACTCCGACCCGAACGACCCGCCCGGCCAGGGGCGTGGTGGCACGGGCCGGGGCGTCACCGATTCCGACCCGAACGATCCGGCAGGCCGTGGCCGCGGCGGCGCCAATCGGGGCGCGACGGACTCCGACCCGAACGACCCGCCCGGCCAGGGGCGTGGTGGCAC
>JBHYDO010000428.1:0-1981 GCA_051860645.1 Roseococcus sp. | reverse complement strand
CCCGTCCAGTCGCCATAGCCCAGCAGCCAAAGGCGCGGTTCCAGCAGGCTGCGGCCCTCCGCGTCCACCCGCGCCAGGCCGTCCGCCTCGACCAAGCCGAGCGGCGCCAGATGCGCCAGCGCGGGCCGGAAGCCGGTGCACCAGATGATGGCATCGGCCGGGATGCGCGCGCCATCGGCGCAGATGGCCGAATGCGCGTCCAGCCGGGCGAAGGCGGGGCGGCTGACCAGCACGCCGCGCGCCCGCGCGGCGCGAACCGGCGGCACGGCGACGATGTTGCCCAGGCCGCCCAGTTGCGGCGGCGGCGGCCGGCCCTCGCGCTGCGCCTGCCAACGGGCGGTGGCGCGTTCGAACAGCACGCGGCCATCCACGTCGTCGGGCAGGAAGACCGGGTCGCGCTCCGTCACCCAGGTGCAGCGGGCGGCGTGCTGCGAGACCTCGGCCAGGATCTGCGCGCCGGAGTTGCCGCCGCCCACCACGAGGACGGATTGCCGCGCGAAATCCTGCGGGCGGCGGTATTGGGCCGAGTGAATCTGCACGCCCTGGAACAGGGCGCGGCCGGGCACTTCGGGGATGAAGGGTGCGGCCCAGGTGCCGGTGGCGCTGATGACGTGGCGGGCCCGGACGGTGACGCCCCCGGCCTCCACCAGCAGCGCATCGGGTTCGGCGCGCACGGCGGTCACGCGGCGCGGGCGGCGCACCGGCAGGACGTAGCGCGCCTCATAGGCCGCGAGATACGCCACCACCGCATCGCGCGGCGGATAGCCGCCACCCTCCGGCGCGGGCATGGGCCAGCCGGGCAGGGAGGAATGCCCGGCTGGCGAGAACAAGGTCAGCGAATCCCAGCCGCGCGGCCAGGCGCCGCCGGGGGCTTCGCCATCATCCCAGATCTCGAAGGCCAGCGAGGTGCGGCGGAGAAAATACCCCGCCGCAAGCCCCGCCTGCCCGCCCCCGATGACGAGGACGTCCAGGCTCAATAGGCGCGGCCGGCGGCCATGGCCGGCGCGTCGCTTTCGCGTGCCTCGGCGACGGCGGCGCGCAGGTCGGCGAGGTATTCCTCGGCCACCTCGGCGTGCAGCGGGTTGAGGTGGAGATGAATACCGTCCGGCTCCGCCTGGCGGGACACCAGCCAGCCGCGGCCGTCCATCGCCGTCGCCACGGCGCCGATGGGCAGGTCCTCGTCGGTGCTGCGATAGACCAGGATGGCGTGGTTGCCCGGCAGCACCTCCAGCCCGGGGATCGCCGCGACACCCTGCGCGATGGTGGCGCGCGCGGCCATGATGCGGCGCGCGCAGTCGAGGTAGCCTTCCTCGCCCAGGTGCATCATCACCGCCCAGGCGGCGGCCACCGCGCCACCGGGGCGCGTGCCCTGCGCGGTGTAGGCGGCATAGGTGCCGCGCGCCCAGGCGCTGCTTTCGAAGCGGTGGTGCTGGCGCAGCGCGGCATCGCGCACCAGCAGCAGCGAGGCCCCCTTGGGCGCCATGCCGTGCTTGTGGATGTCGGCGCTGATGGAGGTGACGCCGGGCACCGAGAAATCCCAGGCCGGCAGATCCGTGCCCAGCTTGCTCAGGAAGGGGTTGAGGAAGCCGCCCACGCAGGCGTCCACGTGCAGCCAGAGGTCCTGCGCCTGGGCCAGCGCGCCCAGCGCCTCGATGCGATCAATCCCGCCGAAGGGGTAGTTGGGCGCGGAGCCGACCAGCGCGATGGTGTCGTAGTCCACGGCCGCGGCCATCGCCATGACGTCGCTGCGGCGCTCGCGGTCCGCCTTCACGCGGCGCACCTCGAGGCCGAGATACCAGGCGGCGCGGTCGAAGGTGAGGTGGGCGGTGTCGGGGATGACGATGTTGGGGTTGGTCTTCCCCGCGCGTTCGCGCGCGGCCAGCATGGCCAGGAAGATGCTCTCGCTGCCGCCGGAGGT
The DNA here is from genome assembly GCA_051860645.1 of Roseococcus sp. Taxonomy (GTDB): domain Bacteria; phylum Pseudomonadota; class Alphaproteobacteria; order Acetobacterales; family Acetobacteraceae; genus Roseococcus. The sequence continues at coordinate 63 of JBHYDO010000428.1, read as the reverse complement.
GAAGCTGCCGGCCGCGCCCGCGGGCGCGGGGCAGAGGGGGGGGGGCCACACCCGGACCCCCCC
>JBHYDO010000427.1:0-1996 GCA_051860645.1 Roseococcus sp. | reverse complement strand
CCACCCGCAATGCCGCCGCCTGACCGACATCGAGGTCGAGGCGCTGGCCATGCTGGACGCGCTGGCCAACGAGAAGGGCATCAACCTCGGCATGGAGTTCCTGCCGGGCGACATGCAGTTCGTCCACAACCACACCGCCCTGCACAGCCGCGGCGACTTCGAGGACTGGCCGGAGCCGGAAAAGCGCCGCCATCTGCTGCGCCTGTGGCTCGCCCCCGCCGCCGCGCGCGCCCTGCCGCCCGTCTTCACCCAGCGCTATGGCAGCATCGAGATCGGCAACCGCGGCGGCATCGTGACGCAGCAGACGCGTCTCACCTTTGCGCTGGAGGCGGTGTGAGCGTGGCGAGGTAGTCCAGCACCTCCGCCACGGGCCGCACATCCGCGAACTGCCGGTCCATGTCGAACAGCGCGATGGCGTGGCTGACGGGGATGCGGTCGAACACCGCCTCCTGCGCCACGGTCACGCGGAAATTATGGGACGACGCGTCGAACACCGTCGCCTGCACGCAATTGCTGGTGGCGCCGCCCAGCACGATGACGCCGTCCACGCCGCGGTCCTGCAGGTAGCCCAGCAGCGGCGTGCCGTGGAAGGCGCTGGGCTTCTTCTTCACGAAGACGATGTCCCGTGGCGCAGGCTCGATGCCCTCGGCCAACTCGGCGCCGCGCGTGCCGGCCAGGCACCAGTGCGGGCTGTCCAGCAAATCACGCTTGCGGCCATAGACGCCGATGTCGCGGCCCGCGGGGTCCAGTTCGAAGCGCGTGAAGAAGCAGGGCACCTGCACCGCCTGGGCGGCACGGATCACACGCGCCGCCGCCGCCATTGCCGTGCGGCCGATGGCCCCGCAGGAGGAAGGCCAGGCGGCGTCATTGCCCTCCTCGCCCACCATGTAACGCTGCGCGTCGATGACCAGCACCGCCGGCCGCGCGCCGAACCCCATGCGCCGGCCGAAGCGGCCCTTGGCGAGCACGGCGCGGTCCTGCTCGGTCAGGAAGGCATCCCAGGGTGTGGCGGCCGGCGTGTCGGTCATGAGGGTCCTTACGCGTTGACGGGGCGGGCGTGGTGCCCGCACCCTTCGGCGCAAGAATAGGCCGCGTCACCCGTGCCGCGAAGCCAGGAGGAACCCGCATGATCCGTCGCCGCCACCTCGCCCTTGCCGCCGCAGCCCTGCCCGCCGCCACCGCGCAGGCGCAGAGCGGCGACTGGCCCAGCAAGCCCATCCGCCTCATCTCGCCCTTCCCGCCCGGCGGCGCGGCCGACATGGTGGCGCGCATCATGGCCGAGGAATTGCGCGCGCCACTCGGCCAGCCGGTGGGCGTGGAGAACCGCACCGGCGTGGGCGGCGCGGTGGGCAGCGAGTTCGTCGCCCGCAGCGCGCCCGACGGCTACACCTTCCTGCTGGCCAGCACGGGGCCCTTCGCCATCACGCCAGAGATGGTGCGGCTGAACTTCAACCCGGCGACCGACCTCGACCCCGTGGCGATGATCGCGATCGTGCCCTCCATCTTCGTGGTGAACGCGGATGTGCCGGCCAGCAACATGGCGGAACTCATCGCGCTGGCCCGCGCGCGGCCGGGGCAGCTTTCCTTTGCCTCGGGCGGCAATGGCACCGCGCAGCATTTGTTCGGCGAATTGCTGAAGCAGATGGCCAACCTCGACATCCAGCACATCCCCTATCGCGGCGGCGGGCCGGCCATGACCGACACCATCGCCGGCCGCGTGCAGATGCTGTGCGACACGCTGCCGCTTGCGCTGCCGCACATCCGCTCGGGCCGCGTGCGCGCGGTGGGGCTGACCACGGCGCAGCGCCACGCCGCGCTGCCGGACGTGCCGACCGTGGCCGAATCCGGCGTGCCGGGCTACGAGGCGGTGGGCTGGTATGGCATGGCGGCACCCGCCGGCACGCCACCCGCCATCGTCGCGCGCATGAACCAGGCGGTGAACGGGCTTCTCGCACAGCCCGCCCTGGCGCAGCGCCTGGCAAGCCAGGGCGCGGAC
>JBHYDO010000426.1:0-2010 GCA_051860645.1 Roseococcus sp. | reverse complement strand
GGGGGGGGGGCCCGCCCCCCCCCCCGGCTTTTTTGGGGGGGGGGGGGGGGGGCGGGCCCCCACGCCCCCGAGGCCGACACGCCCAGCGACGGCGCGCCGCGCTCGGCCGAGACGCTGGAGCAGGCGGTCGAGCGCCACCTCAAGCTGTTCATGGCTGCCCACAAGGACGGCATGCCCGTGCGCGACCTGCATGAGCGCGTGATCAGCGAGGTGGAGCGCCCGCTGCTGCGCCTCGCTCTCAGCGCCACGCGCGGCAACCAGATCAAGGCGGCGGCGTTGCTCGGCCTCAACCGCAACACGCTGCGCAAGAAGCTGAAGGACCTCGACCTGCCCGTGGTGCGTGGGCTGACCTGATGGCGGAGGCGGCCCGCCCGCGCGTGCCGCTGCTGCGGCGCCTCGCGGACATGCTGCTGGGCCGCGGCGTGACGCTGGGGCTCGCGGTGGCCGCGCTGTTCATGGGCATCGCGACCTTCGTGGTGCTGTCGGACGGCTCGCCCTTCGGGCCGACCAGCCCGGGGCAGCTGGCCGCCATCTTCCTCGGCAATGCGGCGGTGGTGCTGCTGCTGCTGGCCTCGCTGGCCGGGCGGCTGGTGCGGGTCTGGGCGGAGCGGCGGCGCGGCTCGGCCGGCTCGCGGCTGCACACGCGCCTCGTGCTGCTCTTCTCGGTGGTGGCGGTGGTGCCGGCCATGCTGGTCGCGGGCTTTTCCGTCACCTTCTTCAACCTGGGCATCCAGGCCTGGTTCAACGACCGGGTGCGCACCGCGCTGGAGGCCTCGCTCATCGCCTCGCGCGCCTATTTGCAGGAGCACCAGAACGCCATCCGCGCCGATGCGCTGGCCATGGTGAACGACCTCAACCGCGCCGTGGTGCTGCTGCCCGAGCAGAACCTGGCCTTCGCCCGCGTGCTGGGCGTGCAGGCCAGCCAGCGTGGCCTGACCGAGGCCGTGGTGTTCGAGCCGCTGCTGGGCCGCATCGTGGCGCATGCGGGCGTGACCTCGGCCTTCATGCTGGCCCCGCCGCCGGGCTGGGCCATCGACATCGCGCGCAATGGCGAGGTGGCGGTGGTGGCCGGCGAGGAAGAGGGGCGGGTGCGCGCCGTGGTCACCCTGGCCCCCCAGGCCGGGCTGATGCTGATGATCGGCCGGCCGCTGGACGGCACGGTGCTGGAGCACATCACGCGCACCGAGGCCGCCGTCACCGCCTACCAGGCGCTCGACCGCAACCGCGACGGGCTGCAGATCACCTTCATCATGATCTTCGCCATCGGCGCGCTGCTGGTGCTGCTGGCGGCCGTGCTGATCGGCCTCGTGCTGGCCAACCAGCTGGCGCGGCCCATCTCGCGCCTGATCACCGCGGCGGAGCGTGTCCGCGCGGGCGACCTTTCCGTTCGGGTGGAGGAGGGCGACGCGGATGACGAGGTCGGCAGCCTCAGCCGCGCCTTCAACCGCATGACCAACCAGTTGGCCGCCCAGCGCAGCGAGTTGATGGAGGCCTACCGCCAGATCGCGGACCGGCAGAGCTTCACCGAGGCCGTGCTGGGCGGGGTTTCGGCGGGTGTCATCGGGCTCGACGCCGATCTCTGCGTGAACCTGCCCAATCGCAGCGCGAGCCAGCTGCTCGGCCTTGATTTGGAGCGCGAGATCGGCCGGAAACTCTCGGAGGTCGCGCCGGAATTCGCGCCCCTGCTGGCCGGCCCCGCCGGGCGCACGGCCGAGATCAAGGTGGGCGCGCCGTCGGAGCGCCGCACCCTTCTGGCCCGCCTCTCGCCCGAGATGGAGGGGCAGGGCTTCGTGCTGACCTTCGACGACATCTCGGCCCTGCTGACCGCCCAGCGCCAGGCCGCCTGGGCCGATGTGGCACGGCGCATCGCGCATGAGATCAAGAACCCGCTGACGCCCATCCAGCTGAGCGCCGAGCGCCTGAAGCGCCGCTACCTCAAGCAGATCAAGGACGATCCAGAGACCTTCACCGCCTGCTCCGACACCATCGTCCGCCAGGTGGGCGATATCG
>JBHYDO010000425.1:1773-2015 GCA_051860645.1 Roseococcus sp. | reverse complement strand
GGGGCGTGTCGAGTTCGGCAGCCTTCGGCCGCGCTCGGCATTTGTCGAACGAAGGAATTTGCCCAACCCCGGGTCTTCCCGGCGGGTGGGCGCATCAAGGGACGGTCCCCGAGGGGATCGCATGGAGCTGCAACGTGGCGCGCATCGCTGGCGTGAACATTCCCCCGAACAAGCGCGTGGTGATCTCGCTGCGCTACATCTACGGCATTGGTCCGCAGAACGCGAAGCAGATCTGCACGACC
>JBHYDO010000425.1:0-1763 GCA_051860645.1 Roseococcus sp. | reverse complement strand
GCATCCCGGACGAGCGTCGCGTGAACCAGCTCACCGACGACGAGATCATGAAGCTGCGCGAGGTGATCGACCGTGACTTCCGCGTGGAGGGTGACCTCCGCCGTGAGAACGCGATGAACATCAAGCGTCTGATGGACATGGCCTGCTACCGCGGCCTGCGGCATCGCCGTGGCCTGCCGGTCCGTGGCCAGCGCACGCACACCAACGCCCGCACCCGCAAGGGCAAGGCCGTGCCGGTGGCCGGCAAGAAGAAGGTGACGAAGTAAATGGCCCGCCAACCCTCCGCGCGCCCCCGCAAGAAGGAGCGCAAGAACATCAGCTCCGGCGTGGCGCATGTCCTGGCCACCTTCAACAACACGATCGTGACCATCACGGATGCGCAGGGCAACGCCATCGCCTGGTCGTCCTCCGGTTCGAAGGGCTTCAAGGGCAGCCGCAAGAGCACGCCCTATGCCGCCCAGATGGCCGCCGAGGACGCCGGCATGAAGGCCCGCGAGCACGGCATGGAGACCGTCGAGGTCGAGGTGTCGGGCCCCGGTTCGGGCCGTGAATCCGCGCTGCGTGCCCTCCAGTCCGTGGGCTTCCACGTCACCGCCATCCGCGACGTGACGCCCATCCCGCACAATGGCTGCCACCCGCGCAAGCGCCGGCGCGTCTGAGCCACAGGAGCCAAACCCTTTGCTCGAACGCAACTGGCAATCGCTGATCAAGCCGGAAAAGCTCCTCGTGGAGTCCGGCTCCGCCGATCTCCGCCAGGCCACCCTGGTGGCGGAGCCGCTGGAACGCGGCTTCGGCATGACCCTCGGCAACGCGTTGCGCCGCGTGCTGCTGTCCTCGCTCCAGGGGGCGGCGGTCACGGGCGTGAAGATCGACGGGGTGCTGCATGAATTCAGCAGCCTCACCGGTGCGCGCGAGGATGTCACGGACATCATCCTCAACCTCAAGCAACTTGCCATCCGCTATCAGGGCGAGGGCACCAAGCGCCTGATGCTCACGGCCACGGGTCCTGGCGAAGTGACGGCCGGCCAGATCCAGACGACGGGCGACATCGAGATCGCGAACCCGGAGCTGGTCATCTGCACGCTCGACGATGGCGCCAAGATGTCGATGGAGCTGATGGTCGGCACCGGCCGCGGCTACGTGCCCGCTTCCATGAACCGCGCCGAGGACGCGCCCATTGGCATGATCCCGGTGGACGCCATTTACTCGCCGGTCCGCAAGGTCTCCTACCGCGTGGAGCCCACCCGCGTGGGCCAGGTGACCGACTATGACCGACTGGTGATCTCGGTCGAGACGAACGGCACGCTCATCCCCGAGGACGCTGTGGCGCTTGCCGCCCGCATCCTGCAGGATCAGCTGGCCCTCTTCGTCACCTTCGAGGAGCCGCGCGAGAAGGCTCGGGAAGAGGTGCACGACGACCTGCCCTTCAACCGGAACCTGCTGCGCAAGGTGGACGAGTTGGAGCTGTCGGTCCGTTCGGCGAACTGCCTGAAGAACGACAACATCGTCTATATCGGCGACCTCGTTCAGAAGACCGAGCAGGAAATGCTCCGCACGCCGAACTTCGGCCGCAAGTCGCTGAACGAGATCAAGGAAGTGCTGGCCGGCATGGGCCTCCACCTGGGCATGGAAATCCCGGGCTGGCCGCCGGACAATATCGAAGAAATGGCAAAGCGGCTGGAAGAGCCGTACTAGGCCGGTTGGAAGGATTTAGTCATGCGTCACGGCAATCGCGGTCGGAAATTCCACCGCACCTCCGAGCA
>JBHYDO010000424.1:0-2053 GCA_051860645.1 Roseococcus sp. | reverse complement strand
TGGCCCATGAGTTGCGCCACCGCCTCGGGGTGGGTGCGGCGCGAGAGCAGCGCGTCGGCCAGCGGGCCCAGGCGCAGCAGCCGGCCGCGCACCGGCTTCTGCGTCAGGTGGAAGGGGTTCACGCCGCGCGGCACCACGAGGTCGGGCACGGGGGGGCGGTCATGGTCGAGGAAATCGGGCTTGGGCTGGGTCACGCCCTTCAGATAGCGCGGCGGCGGTCGGAACACACCCCGCCTTGTCCGAAGCGGCGTCCCGGCGCATCAGATGGATCGCCTGGGGGCGAAGGGCGACGGCGCAGGGCGCGCCCATGGCAAGCCGCCGTTCCAGCGCCAGGGGCAGCGGCACCGAGAGGCTGAGCACCTCGCCCGCCGGGTCCTCGACGTCCAGCGCCAGGCGCGCCTCCTCTCCCACCGGCACCAGTTCCAGCACGCGCGCCGGGATGACCGTGCCGGACCATGCCGCGCCCGGCGCAAGCAAGGCCACGTCGGAGGGCGCCACCAGCCAGTCCACCGCGGCACCGGGGGCGAGACCGGGTGCCAGGGGGGCCTGGATGGCGTGCCGGCCCCAGCGCAGAAGGGTGGCCTCGGCCGTATGTCGTTCCACCCGCGCCTGGAACAGGTTGCGCAGGTCCAGCCCGCGCGCGACCTCGGCGCTGGCCGGGCGGGTCAGCAATTCGACCGGCGTGTCGGCCTGCAGGCCGCGCCCCTGGTGCATCACCACCATCCGGTCGGCCAGCGCAAGGGCCTCCTCGAGGTCGTGGGTGACCAGCAGGATCGGGATGGCCAGGCTGCGGCGCAGGGCGGCCAGTTCGGATTGCAGGCGGCGGCGCGTGGCGCGATCGACGGCGGAGAAGGGTTCGTCCAGCAGCAGGATGGCGGGGTCCCGCGCCAGGGCCCGCGCGACGGCCACGCGCTGCTGCTGACCCCCCGAAAGCTCCCCGGGGCGACGCGCCGCCAGCCCCGCCAGGTGGACCAGTTCCAGCAGTTCCCGCGCGCGCGCCGGTCGTTCGTGGCCCGGCCGATGGCCCATCGCCGCCATGATGTTGTCGGCCGCCGTCATGTGGGGAAACAGCGCATAGTCCTGGAAGACCAGCCCGACGGCGCGGCGATGCGGCGGCAGGTTCCTGCCGGTCGCGGTGTCGAACCAGGTGGCGCCGGCGCAGTCGATGCGGCCCTGCGTCGCGTGGTGCAGCCCGGCGATGCAGCGCAGCGCGGTGGACTTGCCCGCCCCCGAAGGCCCCACCAGCGCCAGCAACTCGCCCGGCGCGATGCTGAGCGACAGGTCGAGCGGGATGGGGACCTTCGCCGAGAGCCGCAGCGTCAGCCCGGCGGCGGCCACCGCGTCACCCGTGGCGGGCTCGCCGCCTGACTCATTCATCGCGGGCTCTTCGCCCGACCCGGCGGGAAAGAGTGTTGGTCAGGCCCAGCGCCACGACCGACACGCCAAGCAGCACCGCCGACATGATGGCCGCCCCCCGATCGTCGAAGGCCTGCACCCGGTCGTAGATGGCGATGGCAATGGTCTGGGTCTCGCCGGGGATGGCGCCGCCCACCATCAGCACCACGCCGAACTCGCCCAGCGTGTGGGCGAAGGTCAGCACCGCGGCGGTGGCGATGCCCGGCCAGGCGAGCGGCAACTCCACGCGCAGGAACACCTGCCAGGGCGGCATGCCGGAGGTGGCGCCCGCCTCGCGAAGGCGCAAGGGGATGGCCGCGAAGCCGTTCTGGATGGGCTGCACGGCAAAGGGCAGGTTCACCAGCACCGAGGCGAACAACAGCCCCTCGAAGGAAAACGCCAGGCCATGGCCGAACACCGCATGCCAGGCCTCCCCCAGCGGCGAGAGGTTGCCGAAGGAGACCAGCAGGTAGAACCCCACCACGGTGGGCGGCAGCACCAGCGGCAGCGCCACAGCGGCCTCGATGAAGCCGCGGCCGGGAAAGCGGCGATAGGCCAGCACCCGCCCGAGCCAGATGGCGAAGGGCACCAGGATCACCAGCGTCCACAACGCCAGGACGACGGAGAGACGGAAGGCGGTCCAGTCCACGCGGCCCGC
>JBHYDO010000423.1:0-2053 GCA_051860645.1 Roseococcus sp. | reverse complement strand
GAGGCGCAGCCCGGGCTGCGCGTGGAGTGGGCCTCCGCTGAGGCTGTGACTCCGCCCGTGGCCGCGCGGCCGCGGCGCCGCGTGGCCAGTCCGGCCGCCTGATCCTCAGCGCCTGTCTCGAAATACTTTCGATACGAGCCTGCGGAAGTAGGCCGCGCTACCCGGTGGTGATGCCCGCGACACGCACCACCTCCCGCCAGCGGGCGAGATCGGTCTCCACCATGCTTTTCAGCGCGGCGCCATCGGTGGCTTCCACGGTGAAGCCGGTGGCCCCCAGGCGCTGGGCGATCTCGGGGTTCCGCAGAGCTGTGCGCAGCGCCTCCTGCATGCGGGCTTGCAGAGCCGGCTCCAACCCGCGCGGCGCCACGATGCCGTGCCAAGAACCCGTGAGGAAATCAGGCAGCCCCTGCTCGATGAAGTTCGGCGTCTGCGGGAGAAGCGGATGGCGTGCGGCGCTGCCGACTGCGATGGCACGCAGGCGCCCGCCCTGCACATGCGGTGCGACATTCGCGATGTTCAGCGTCGAGAGCTGCAGCCTACCGGCCAAAAGGTCCGTCACGGCCGCGGCGGTGCCGGTGTAAGGAACATGCGTGGCCTGGGTGTCGGTCCGCAGCTTGAACAACTCCATACCGAACTGTTCGGAAGAGCCAATGCCGGAGGAACCGAAGGAACCAGCGGAGGGATTAGCCTTCAGCCAGGCTACCAACTCCGCCAGGTTCGATGCCGGGATGCTAGGATGCACGACCAACACATTCGGCGCGCTGATGGCCAGCGTCAGATGGGTAAAGTCCGCCACCGGATCATAGGGGAGGCGAGGATTGATAGCGGGCGTCACGGTCATCAACCCGCTGGCGCCGATGAAGATCGTATGGCCGTCGGGCGGCTGGCGCAGCACGTGCTGCACGGCAACCAGCCCATTCGCCCCCGTCCGATTCTCAACCAGCACGGGCTGGCCAGTCGCGGCCTGGAGCGGCGCCGAAAGCGAGCGTGCCAGCACATCGGAAGCCCCGCCAGGCACAAACGGTACGACGATGGTGACGGGCCGTGAGGGCCAGGCGCCCTGGGCGCTGGCGATCGTCGGAAGCAGGGCAGCGCCACCGAAAACGGCAGGCAGGAGACGGCGATAGAGCGTCATTTCAGCAATCCCTTCGTTATGCCACGCGACGAGGACGGCATGCGTAAGGTGATGCAATGCCCATGCCAGGAGCAGCGTGCCTCGATCTAGCGGGCGCAACTGCCGACGCCCCGTCGAAGCGCAGCAACCGCGGCGCGATCGGTCCGCCAGAAGAAATGGGCGCCGAAAAGGTTGATTGAAGCCGTCCACGGCTTACCCACAGTTGAACCTGCTTTTCCCCAGGGTTATCCACATGATCGAGCCGACCGACCCCAGCGGCAGCAATGCCGCGCCGGCGCCCGCCGCCATGCCCGATCGACTTCCCGCCGCGGGGCAATCGATCCTGGCCCATCGCGCGCTGGCCGCACCCGTCACCGTCGACCGCACCGCCCGCACCGTCGAGGTGGTCTGGTCCACCGGCGCCCGTGCCCGCAACTTCGTCCCCGCCCTGGGCCTGATCACCGAGGAGCTCGACATGTCGCCCAATGCGGTGCGCATGGGCGCGCTACGTTCGGGCCAGGCCCCGGTGCTGGACACCCATCGCCGCGGCGGGGCCCGCGACGTGCTGGGCCGCGTCATCGCCGCGCGCCTCGAGCGCGGGCGCGGCTTTGCGACGCTGCAATTCTCCACCGCCGCGGATGTGGAGCCAGTCTGGCAGCGCGTCGCCGACGGCACCCTGCGCGCGGTGAGCGTGGGCTACCGCGTCCACCGCTATGAGCCGCGGCCCGATGCCGCCACCGGCGAAACCGTCCACCGCGCCGTGGACTGGGAGCCCTTCGAGATCTCCGTGGTCCCCGTCCCGGTGGATCGAGACGCCTCTGTTCGCGCGCAGGGGGAGCAGGGCCTCCCCGCGCCGGCCATCGAACCCGCCCTGCCTGACGAGGAACCCATCATGCCCGAGACGACGCCGGAGATCCCGGCCGCTGCCCCGCCGGCGCC
>JBHYDO010000422.1:0-2115 GCA_051860645.1 Roseococcus sp. | reverse complement strand
ACGCCATGGACGAGGCGGTGGCCGGCCACGCCGACCGCATCGAGGTGGTGCTGGAAGCCGGAAACATCCTCGCCGTGCGCGACAATGGCCGCGGCATCCCGGTGGACCCGCACCCCAAATTCCCCAAGCTCTCGGCGCTGGAGGTCATCCTCACCACGCTGCACTCCGGGGGAAAATTCTCCGGCAAGGCCTATGACACCTCGGGCGGCCTGCACGGCGTGGGCAGTTCCGTGGTGAATGCGCTCTCCGAATCGCTGGAGGTGGAGGTGGCGCGCGGCGGCGAGCTGTTCCGCCAGAGCTATGCGCGCGGCAAGCCCACCTCCAAGCTCAAGCGCGAGGGCGAGGTCCGCAACCGCCGCGGCACCCTCATCCGCTTCAAGCCCGACCCCGAGATCTTCGGCGCGCTCGCCTTCAAGGCGGAGCGGCTGTTCAAGCTGTGCCGCTCCAAGGCCTACCTCTACCGCGGCGTCGAAATCCGCTGGCGCTGCGAGCCGAAGCTCGTCGCCGGCACCGACACGCCCGCCGAGGCCACGCTGCACTTCCCCGGCGGCCTCGCGGACTTCCTGGCCGCCGCCATCAATGGCAAGGCAACGGTGGTGCCCGAGCCCTTCGCCGCCATGCTCGACTTCCCCGCCGGCGCCGGGCGCTGCGAATGCGCGCTGACCTGGCTGGAGCAGGGCGACGGCTTCCTCTCCACCTACGCCAACACCATCCCGACCTCGCAGGGCGGAACCCATGAGGCGGGGTTGCGCGCGGCCCTGGTCAAGGGCCTGCGCGCCTATGGCGAGATGAAGAAGGAAAAGCGCGCCGCCACCATCACCGCCGAGGACCTCTTCACGGGCCTGGCCGGCATGCTCAGCATCTTCATCCGCGACCCGCAATTCCAGGGCCAGACCAAGGAAAAGCTGACCAACGCCGACGCCCAGCGCCTGGTGGAAACCGCCCTGCGCGACCGCTTCGACCATTGGCTCGCCGGCCACCCCGCCATGGCCGACAACCTCATGGCCTTCGCCATCGAGCGCGCCGAGGAACGCCTGCGCCGCCGCGCCGAGAAGGACACGCCGCGCAAGACCGCGACCCGCAAGCTGCGCCTGCCCGGCAAGCTCGCCGACTGCTCGCGCGAGAGCGCCGTCGGCACCGAACTCTTCCTGGTGGAGGGCGACAGCGCCGGCGGCAGCGCCAAGCAGGCGCGCGACCGCGAGACCCAGGCGGTGCTGCCGCTCCGGGGAAAAATCCTGAACGTGGCCAGCGCCAGCGCGGAAAAGCTGCGCGGCAACCAGGAACTCAAGGACCTGATCGAGGCGCTGGGCTGCGGCGTGGGCGACCGCTTCGAGCTGGGCCGGCTGCGCTACGGCCGCGTCGTGATCATGACGGACGCCGATGTGGACGGCGCCCACATCGCCGCCCTGCTGATGACCTTCTTCTACAAGGAATTGCCGGAGATGGTGCGTGCGGGGAAGGTGTTCCTGGCCCAGCCGCCGCTGTTCCGCCTGCAGGCCGCGGGGAAGAGCGTCTATGCCATGGACGATGCCGACCGCGAGCGGCAGATGAAGCGCCACTTCAAGCCCGGGCAGAAGGTGGAGGTCAGCCGCTTCAAGGGCCTGGGCGAAATGCCGCCCGCTTTGCTGCGCGAGACCACGATGGCGCCGGCGAAGCGCGTGCTGCTGCAGGTGGTGCTGCCGCCCGACGAACGGGCCGCGACGGCCGATCTGATGGAGGCGCTGATGGGCCGCCGACCCGAGTTGCGCTTCAAGTTCATCCAGGACAATGCGGCGAGCCTGGATGCGGAACTGGTTGATGCGTGAGGGCGCGCCGGCCTAGGGCAGACGAAGCTGCTCTAGCAGATATGTTTTCTAGAGCAAGAAATCCGACCGGATGATTTCATCCGGCTGGATATTGCTCTAGACCGGCGGCCGGTCCAGCCACACGCGGTCTTCCAGGGTGCGCCGCCTTGCATACTCGAAGAGCGGGCGCATGTAGGCTTGGTTGAAGGGCGTGGTGTAGGGCGTGTCGAACTCGTTCGTGATGTGGGCGAGGTGGAACTCCACCTGGTCGCGCTGCGTGTTGGCGAAGATGCGGTTCACGTCGCTGAAGCCGCTCGCCGAGATCATCGCC
>JBHYDO010000421.1:0-2210 GCA_051860645.1 Roseococcus sp. | reverse complement strand
AGAAGGCGATGCCCACCGCGAGGCCCGCCATGGCAGCCCCGAACAGGAAGGCCGCGCCCGGCCCGGCCACCGCGTCGAACAGCCCGGCGAAGGCGAAGGACATGGCCCCCGCGAACCCCACCCCCGCCGCGTGCCAGGACACCGCGCGGGACTGCGCCGCCCCCTCCAGCGGGTCGGTGAGGGCCTTGAGGCCCGGCATGTAGCAGGCCGCCCAACCCACACCCGCCATGGCCCGCAGCAGCAACCCGGACCAGAACCCGTCCGCCCACAGCGCGAAGCCAAGATGCGAAAGCAAGGTCAGCCCCGCCCCCAGCAGGTAGATGCGCCGCGGCGGCATGCGGTCGGTCAGCGCCAGCAGCACCGGCACGGCGGGCACGTAGGCCGCGAAGAAGATGCCCACCAACCAGCCGGCCTGGGTGTTGGTCAGCGCCCAGCGCTCCATGAAGCCCGGCAGCAGCGCCGGCAGGGTGAAGGCTCCGATCTGCACACCCACCTGCGCCGCCACCATGGCCAGGATGAAGCCGCGCGTGCCGGGCGCCGGCGTCACAGCGCCTCGCCCGCCACCCAGCCGGACGACCATGCCCATTGGAAATTGTAGCCGCCGAGCCAGCCCGTCACGTCGACCGCCTCGCCCACCACAAACAGGCCAGGGACGGTGGTCGCCTCCATGGTCTGCTGCGACAGGGCGCGCGTGTCCACGCCGCCCAGCGTCACCTCGGCCTTGGCATAGCCCTCGGTGCCGGCGGGGTGCAGGCGCCAGGATTTCAGCAGATTGCCGAGCGCGCGGAGCTCGGTGTCGCGCACCTCGGCCATGATGCGCGCGGGCAGGTGCAGCGCGGCCAGGGCCTGCGCCAGGCGCTGCGGCAGCAGGCCGCCCAGCACGGTGCGCGGCTCGGCCTTGGGGCGGGCGCGCTTGCCCTCCAGCAGCAGGGCGGTGGCGTCCTGGCCGGGCAGCAGGTCCAGCGCCAGCGCCTCGCCCTCGCGCCAGTAGGAGGAAGCTTGGAGCACCGCCGGCCCCGAAAGGCCCCGATGCGTGAACAGCAGCGCCTCGGGGAAGGCCACGCGGCCGCATTTCGCCACGGCGTCCAGCGCCACGCCGGCCAGGGGGCGCATCAATTCCAGCGCCTCGCCGGCGAAGGTCAGCGGCACCAGGCCGGGACGAAGTTCGGCCAATGGCAGGCCAAAGCGCCGCGCCACGTCATGCGCCAAGCCCGTGGCGCCCATCTTGGGAATGGACAGCCCGCCGGTCGCCAGCACCAGCGCGGGCGCGGTGAAAACGCCCTGGCTGGTTTCCACCCGGAAGGCCGTGTCGCGCGTGATGTCTGCGATCCGGCAGTTGAGGCGCAGCTCCACGCCCGCCGCCGCGCACTCCTCCAGCAGCATGGCGACGATGGCGCGCGCCGAACCATCGCAGAACAACTGCCCCAGCGTCTTCTCGTGGAACGGGATGCCATGGCGCCGCACCAGCGCGATGAAATCATGCTGCGTGTAGCGCGCCAAAGCCGAGCGCGCGAAGTTCCGGTTGGCGGAGAGAAACCGCTCCGGCACGCAGCCCGTGTTGGTGAAGTTGCAGCGCCCGCCCCCGCTGATCAGGATCTTTTTTCCGGCCGCATCCGCGTGGTCCAGCAGCAGCACGCGCCGGCCGCGCTGCCCCGCGCGCATGGCGGCGAACAGCCCGGCCGCGCCGGCGCCGATCATCACCGCGTCGTAAGCGTTGGTCACGCCGCGGCCTGCGCCAGCCCCGCCATGTCGCGCCCCACCGCCTCGGCCACGCGGATGCCGTCCACGCCGGCCGACAAGATGCCGCCGGCATAGCCCGCACCCTCGCCCGCCGGATAAACGCCGAGCGTGTTCACGCTGTGGAACCCGGCATCGCGCCGGATGCGCACGGGCGAGGAGGTGCGCGTCTCCACGCCGGTCATCACCGCATCCGCCATGTCGAAGCCGGGGATGGAGCGCGCGAAGGCCGGCAGCGCCTCGCGGATGGCGGCCACCGCGAAGTCCGGCAGGCACAGCGAAAGGTCGGTCGGCACGACACCAGGCTTGTAGCTGGGCACCGCGGTGCCGAGATGCGTGGAGGGGCGCCCCGCCAGGAAATCCTCCACGCGCTGCGCCGGCGCGCGGTAGTCGCCGCCGCCCGCGGCGAAGGCGCGTTCCTCCCAATGCCGCTGGAATTCAATGCCGGCCAGTGGCCCGCCCGGATAGTCCAC
>JBHYDO010000420.1:0-2253 GCA_051860645.1 Roseococcus sp. | reverse complement strand
GCCCTCGGTCAGGCGCAGCTCGCCCGCATCGCCGCGCAGGCTGCCGCTCGCCGCGGTCAGGTCGGCAAGGCCGGGCACCACGATCCGGTCGGCGGAGAGCGCGAGCGACAGGTTCATCGTCCCGACCCCGCCGAAGCGCCACTGTTCCAAGGCCGGCAGCGGCAGGCGCTCGAAGGCGATCCGACCCGAAAGAGCTGGGCGCCCCTCGCCGCCCGGCATGAAGGCGAGCTGCCCACGGGCGCGCGCCCCCCCGGCCACCAGCTCCAGGCTCTCCGCCGCCCATTCGCCAGGGCGATGGGCCAGCGCCGCGACCAGCGACAAGGAGCCCTCGCCCAGCCATTCCAGCGTGGCGCCATCCGCGAAGCGACCCAGCAGGCGGGCGGCCCCTGGGTGGCGCAGGGTGAGATTACCCTGGCCGGTGCGGGCATTGGTGTCCAGCGTTGTCTGCCATTCCAGCCTGGCATCGGCGAGTTCCGCCTCGGCCCGGAGCGCCAGCGCCTCCAGAGGGCCCGCGGCCGAGGCCCGCAGCCGCAGCGGGAGCGCCGCCAATCCCGCATGATCAAGCCCCAGCCGCCCCAGCAGCGGCCCTGCGGCGCCCTCGGCTTCCAGCGACAACTCGCCGAGGCGCGCATGGTCCAGCGCGCCGGTGAGGGTGAAGTCAAGGCCGAGATGGCGCGCCGTGAGGCGTCGCACCAGCATTCGCCCGCCCTCGGCGGCGCCGTCCAGCGCCAGGCGCTCAAACACCGCGCCGCCGAGGGAGAGCCGGCCGAAGCCCAGCCGCAGCTGCACATCGGTGGTTCGGCCGGCACCGCGCAGCGCGGCGAGCACTTCGCCCGGCGCGGGGCCGGTCTCCAGCGCGTCGAAGTCGAGCCCGAGTGCCAGGCGCGGGCGTGCCCCGGCGCGCCAGACGAAGCCGCCAGTGGCCGTCGTCGCGCCCCAGCGCGCACGCAGGTCGCTGACGGAGTATTGCGGTCCGTCCACCACCAGGCGGAACCGCCCCTCCGCCGTTCCAGGGCCGGGATGCAGGGCGGAAGGCCAGGCCACCGCCCCCGCCAGCGCCGCCGGCTGCTCCGACCGGAAGCTCAGCGCGAGGTCGAGCTGCGCGCCCTGCCCGCTGCCGCTCAGCCGCACCTCGGTGCCGCCCGGCAGTTCGGCCGAGACGTCCGACAAGGCCAGGCGCTCGCCCTCCAGCCGCGCCGAAGCCTGCAGGCGCCGCAATTGGACCGGGCCGAGGCGCGATTGCTCCGCTGCCATCTCCAGCACCACAGGGATGGGCGGCGGGGTCGTGCCGCGCAGCGCGGCGAGCCAGGGCTCCACGTCGAGGCTGGGAGCTGCCAGCGCCACCCGGAATTCCGAGGCGGGGCCGAGGGTGAGGGTGGCCGAGCCGCGCACCCGCTGCTGGCCGAACTGCAGGGCCATGTTGCGGGCGACGAGGCGCTCGGCGTCGGCTACCAGCTCGGCGGTGGCGCGGAAGGCGCCAGGGGGGGCGGGCAGCAGGGCTGAGAGGCGCGGCCCCTCCGCCTCCAGCCTTCCGTCGAAGCCGCCTTCGGGCAGAAGGGCGCCCTGGGCGCGCAGCATGGCGCCCTGCGCTTCGCCTAGGAAATCGAGGGCGGCCACGCCATCGTCGGCGGCGGGGCGCAGCAGCGCCTGGAAGCGCATCGGGCGACCGCGCCAGGCGAGGCTGCCCTCGGCAGTGAGCGGCTCGCGGGTTCCGCCGCCGCGCAGCCGGGCCGAAACGCCCTCCACCACCGCACCGCCCATGATCACGCGGCTGTCCTCGATGCGCGCATCGAAGCCCAACAGCCAGGAGGGCTGGACGATCCCGGGCAGCGAGGTCAGCGGCCAGGGCAGATGGATCTCCGCCCCCAGCAGGGCCATCTCCCGCACCTCGATCTGCCCCAGCAGCAGGGCGGGAAGCGCAAGGCGCAGGCGAATGCCGCGCGCGGTCATGCGGATGTCGTCGTCCGCCCAGCCGATCAGCAGGCCTTCGGCCTCCATGCGCGGCTGCGGCAGCAGCACGACCGAGATGGGGCCGGTGACGGCCACGGCGCGGCCCAGGCGTTCGGAGGCGATGGCGGCCAGCGTCGCCCGGTGGCGATCCCAGTCGAGCGTGCGCGGGACGGCGTAGGCGGCAAGGGCCGCCAGCGCAGCACCCAGGGCCAGGAGCAGCGCGAGGAGGCGCCCGCCCCTCACCTGCCCCAGCCGCCGCCGCCCGGGGTCTCGACCACCAGGACGTCGTCTATGCCAAGGTCC
>JBHYDO010000419.1:0-2256 GCA_051860645.1 Roseococcus sp. | reverse complement strand
CCAGCCGGTCCATCGCCTCGCCGCCCGCGGCCGCGGTGCCCGCGCCCTCGCGCGTGCGGCGGCCGGCGAGCAGCACCACGTCGGCGATCTCCTGCGCCAGCGCCTCGGTGTTGGCGGCCAGCGCCCGCACCTCCTCGGCCACGACGGCGAGCCCCCGCCCGTGCTCGCCCGCGCGGGCGGCCTCGATGGCGGCGTTGATGGCGAGGATGTTGGTCTGGGTCGCGATCTTGGCGATGGTGCCGGCGATGCGCGTCACGCGCTCGGTGTCCTCGCCCACCGCGTCCACGGTCTCGATGAGCTGGCGCACCTTCTCCAGGCTTTGCGCCAGCAGGGCGCGGGCCTCGGCCGCGGTGTCGCGCGCCTGCTGGGTGCTGCGGCCCACATCGGCCACGGCGTCCGCGGTCTGGGAGAGCGCGTCCGACACCTGGCGCAGTTCGGCCAGCTGCGTCATGGCGCCGTCGCTCACCTGGCCGATGGCCTGGCTCGCCTGCGTGGTGACGACGGCGGTGCGGCGCGCGCCCTCCAGCGCCTGCTCCATGAGGCGCTGGGTGTTGGCGAGGTTGCGCTTGAACACCTCCACCGTGCGCGCCATCTCGCCCACCTGGTCGGGGCGGGCGGCCTCGGGCACGGCCACCGCGGCGTCGCCACGGGCCAGGGACTGCATGGCGCGGGCGAGGCGCTCCAGCGGCCGCGCGGTGAAGCGCACCAGCACCACCCAGACCAGCAGCAGGCCCAGCAGGCCGACCGCCGTCGCCACCGCGATGGAGCGCTGCCCGGTCTCCTGCAAGGACCGCGCGGCCTCCAGCGAGGCGTCGGCATCGGCCTTGATGATCTCCCTCGCGCGTGCAGCGACGGTGTTGAAGGCCACCACGATGTCGAGCCATTCCTCCTGCAGCGGCCCGTACTGGTCGCGGGCGCGGGCGGCGAAGGCGGCACGCACGCGGGCGGCGAGGTCCGGCAGGCGGGACGCCATGTCGCGCCCTCCCTCGATGGCCACGCTGTCCAGGCGCGCGCCGACCAGCTCATCGAGCTGGGAGAAGGCCTGGTTGATGGCCTCGGCGTTGCGCACCATGCGTGTTGCGGTGACGGTGGGCGGCAGGGCGCCGGCCATGACGGCGGCGAAGGCCTGGGCGAATTCGGCGACGTTGTTGGAGAAGTCGTCCACCGCCTCGATGGCCACGCGGTCGCGCACGCCCATGCGCTCGATGATGGCGCCCTGGCGCGTCAGCAGCAGCAGCGAACTGGCGGCGAGATAGACCAGCACCGCGAAGATGAGCAGCACGATGGCCGCCGCGCGCGTGCCGATGCGGCCCAGGAAACGGGCGCGCGGCTCGGGTCCGCCTGGGTGGCCGCCGGGGGCCATTCCGGCGGCGGCGGGAGGGGGGGCCTGGGTGTCCGGTGCCATGGGAGGTTAGCCTATCCGCTTCGGCCCCCGCCGGCCACAGCACAAGGACCTTCACGTGGCGCGCATCCTCGTCATCAACAGCAACACCACCGAGGGGGTGACGCGGCGCATCGCCGCCGCCGCCGCGCAGGCTGCGCCGCCCGGCTGCGAGGTGACCACCATCACCGCGCCCTTCGGCCTGCCGCTGATCGTCACGCGCGCGGACTGGCTGGTGGCCGGCCCGGCCACGCTGGCAGGGCTGCAGGCGCATGCGGGCGGCTTCGACGCCGCCGTGGTGGCCTGCTTCGGCGACCCCGGGGTGGAGGCCGCGCGGGAGTTGTTCGACGTGCCGGTGCTGGGGATCAGCGAGGCCGCCTTCCACGCCGCCGCCCTGCTGGGGCGGCGCTTCGGCATCGTCAGCTTCACCGCCGCACTCCGGCCGATGTTCGAGGATTGCCTGGAGCGCTCGGGCCTCGCGCCGCGCTGCGCGGGCTTCCGGATGGGCCCGGCCTTCGCGGGCGACCCCGGCGCGGTGGCCGAGGAACGCCGCGACCTGCTGCTGGAGCTGGTGCGCGCCAGCGTGGAGGAGGATGGCGCGGAGGTGGTCATCCTGGCGGGCGGCCCCCTGGCCGGCGTGGCCGCCGCCCTGCAGCCCGAGGCGGCGGTGCCGCTGGTGGACGGCACGGTCGCCGGCGTGCGGCTGGCGGCCGCGCTGGCCGGCATGGCGCCGGTGCGCCGCACCCCGCGCGTCCGGCCGCTGACGGGCTATCCCGGCGGGCTCGTTCGCCTCTATGGCGGCTGAGCCGGGCTGGCCAGCCTCGATGAGGGCGGGGGCAATGGAGGTCCCGCCGGGGCGGTGGGTTCAGGCCGCC
>JBHYDO010000418.1:0-2261 GCA_051860645.1 Roseococcus sp. | reverse complement strand
CCGGAGCGTTGACGGGGTGCGCCTTGCGCCGGTTTGTGGTTCTGGAAGCTGATGCCTGACGCCCCAGCACCCCTGGTCCTCGCCTCAGCCAGCCCGCGCCGGCTGGAATTGCTGGCGCGTATCGGCGTCACACCCGACCGCGTCGCCCCCACCGACATCGACGAGACGCCGCGCAAGGCGGAACTGCCGCGCGCGCTCGCCCAGCGCCTTTGCGCCGCGAAGGCCCAGGCGGTGGACGCGCCGGGCGCCTTCGTCCTGGCCGCCGACACCGTGGTGGGCCTGGGCCGGCGTATCCTGGGCAAGCCCGCCGACGCCGCCGAGGCGCGGCGCTTCCTCGCCTTCATCTCCGGCCGGCGCCACCAGGTGCACACGGGCGTCGCGCTCCGCCTGCCCGACGGCGCGCTGCGCACGCGCCTGGTCACCTCCGTGCTCGCCTTCCAGCGCCTGACCGACCAGCAGATGGACGCCTACATCCATACCGAAGAATGGCAGGGCAAGGCCGGCGGCTATGCCATCCAGGGCCGCGCCGAGATGTTCGTGCGCTTCCTCTCCGGCAGCCATTCCAACGTGGTGGGGCTGCCGCTTTTCGAGACGGCCCAGCTTCTGCGCGGCTGCGGATGGCTGCGCCCCTGACGGAGATCCGCGTCGGCCGTGCCCCGGGCGAACGCCGGGTGGCGCTGCTGCGTGGCGGCGTGCTGGAGGGCTTCCGGATCGAACGCCCCGCCCGCCCCGATGGCGTGGGCGATGTGGTGCGCGGCCGCGTCACCGCGCTCATGCCGGCCCTTTCCGGCGCCTTCGTGGAACTGCCCGGCGGCGAAAGCGGCTTCCTGCCCCAGAACGAGACCGAGGGCCGCCGCATCCCGCCCGAGGGCACGCGGCTTGCGCTGCGCATCCTGCGCGCCGCGCAGGGCGGCAAGGGTGCCCGCGTCTCCGCGCGCGTGACGGACGCACCCGGCGAAGGCGTGCTGGCGCGCGGGCCGGACCAGGCGTTGCGCTGGGCCGCGCAATTCCCCGAGGCGCGGCTCATTGCCGACAGCCCCGCCGAACTCGCCCGGCTGCGCCCCGGACTGGGTGCCCGCGCCAGCCTCGGCCACGCCTTCGACGACGCGCTGGAGGCGGAGGTCGAGGCGCTGGCCGGCCCGGAGGTGGCGCTGCCCGGCGGCGGGCGGCTCATCATCTCGCCCCTGCCCGCGCTGACCGCGGTGGATGTCGACTCGCAGGGTGCCGACCCGGTGGCGGTGAATCGCCTGGCGCTGCCCGAATTCGCCCGGCAATTGCGCCTGCGCGACCTTGCGGGGCCCATCCTGCTGGACGTGGCGGGGCTGCCCATGAAGCAGCGCGCCGCGCTGGAGGCGCCGCTGCGGGCCGCGCTGGGCACCGACGCCCTGGCGCAATATCTGGGCCTCGGGCCGCTCGGCCTGTTCGAGTTGCGGCGCATGCGCATCCACCCGCCGCTGCATGAGGTGCTGGCCGACCGCGCCCTGGCGCGCGGCCTCGCCCTGCTGCGCCGGGCGGCGCGCGAGGCCGCCCTGGCGCCCGCGCGGCGCCTCGCGCTGCACGCCCCCGCGCCGGTGCTGGCGGCGCTGCGCGCCCTGCCCGGCGCACTGGAGGACTATGCCGAGGCCGCCCGCCACGCCCTGGCCCTGCACGAGGCGACCGTCGAGGAGGTGACCGATGCCTGACCGGCCGATCCCGAGGCCGGTGCGCCGCGCGCGCTGCCCCATCTGCGGCAAGTCCGCCCCGCCGCGCGAGCCTGGCGTGCGCGGCCCCTTCCCCTTCTGCTCGGAGCGCTGCCGGCAGGTGGACCTTGGGCGCTGGTTCAGCGGCAGCTACGCCATCCCGGCCATCGAGGCCGAGGAGGACGAAAACCCGCGCGACTGAGGGTGGACAGGCGGCACCCGCTTGGCTATCACCCCGCGACCAACGGCGCCCAGGTAGCTCAGTTGGTAGAGCATGCGACTGAAAATCGCAGTGTCGCTGGTTCGATTCCGGCCCTGGGCACCATCCCTCCTCCGCCGCACTTTCTTTTTGCCGCCGTCCACACGCTGGAATGCACGCGGCCGGCCGGTTTTTGTAGACTAATCCGTTCATTAGCGCGTCTTGGCGTGTCAGTGGCTAGTAGAGCGTGCTCCCGGCATGGGGCCACAGCTGTTGGTATTTCTGCTGGTATCGTCCACCTCTGTTGATCATGCCCCATCGCGTGGTGCAGGAGCGATGGTCCTTGGCGGAGTGAGCCGCCTCATCATCCTGCCACAGCGGGC
>JBHYDO010000417.1:0-2270 GCA_051860645.1 Roseococcus sp. | reverse complement strand
CCGGTCATGTCCGCCAGCAGGTTGCGGAACAGGCGGTCGGTCATCCAGGGGGGCGGGTTGGGGCCGGCGCGGTCCAGCTCCCGGAAGGCGATGTCCATCTCGCGCAGCGCGTCCATGCGGGCTTCGTCCACGCGCGGGTGCTGGCTGGTGGGGCCGATGAACAGCCCGCTGAACAGGAAGCTCAGCGAGGGGTGGTTGTGCCAGAACGAGACCAGGCTGCGGAGAAGGTCCGGCCGGCGCAGAAAGGGGCTGTCGGCGACGGTGGAGCCGCCCATGACCACATGGTTGCCGCCGCCGGTGCCGACATGGCGGCCGTCCAGCATGAATTTCTCGGTGGCGAGGCCGACCTGCCGCGCCTCCTCGTAGAGCTGCGTGGTGCGCTCGGTCATTTCCGCCCAGGACTGCGCGGGGTGGATGTTCACCTCGATGACGCCGGGGTCGGGCGTCACGGAGAAATGCTGCAGCCGGTCGTCATGCGGGGGCAGGTAGCCCTCCAGGAACAGCTTGCGCCCCGCTTCCTCGGCCGTGTCCTCGATGGCGGCGATGAGTTCCAGCCAATCCTCGGCGGCGAACAGCGGCGGCAGGAAGACGTGCAGCATGCCGCCGCGCGCCTCGACGCAGAGCGCGGTGCGGACCTGGGCCGGGTCATCCATTCCGATCTCGGGCGCAGGCTGCGGCTGCGGCCGGAAGCCCTCGATGCCGCCAGCTTTCGCGAAGCTGGCGCGCAACTGGTCGAGCAGCGGCAGCGGCGCCTTCTCGGCGAAGGGATCGGGCGCGGACTCTGCCTCCAGCCCCAGCGCCTCGGGGTCGATCCAGGGCAGCGAGGTCAGCGGCAGGCGCAGGCCCATCGGCGCGTCGCCGGGTGTCAGGAACAGAGTGTCGTCACGGAAGAACCAGCGGCCGGATTGCCAGCGCCGCTGCCCGGCCTGCACCACGCGGCGCAGCGGCAGCACGGCGCCGGCCGGCTCCGCGAGGCCGTCGGAGAAGAGGCGGCGCAGACGCGCGCGCTCCAGTGGGTCCGCGAGCTTGCTGTCCTCGGCGACCACATTCGCCGGCAGGCGCGCCTCCTTCCAGAGGTAGTAATGGATGTCCTCATGCGCCGGCACGGCCAGCGCGGGGTCCACCTGCAGGCGCTCGGCCAGCAGCTTGGCGAAGCGGATGGCGTCGAGCGCCTTCGCATCGCCCGTGTCGTCGTCGGAGGCGAGGCGCGTGGGATCGCGCCAGACCGGCTCGCCATCGCGCCGCCAGATGCATTCAAGCGCGAAGCGCGGCAGCGGCTCGCCCGGGTATTGCTTGCCCTGGCCATGGTGCAGCACGGCGCCCGGCGCCCAGAGCGGGGCAAGGCGGCGCAGCAGCCGCCCGGCATAGGCGCGCTTGGTGGGGCCGAGCGCGTCGGTGTTCCACTCCGCCGCCTCGCGGTCCGTCGCGGCCACGAAGGTGGGCTCGCCGCCCATGGTGAGGCGCACATCGTGGCGGCGCAGCGCGGCGTCCACCCGCTGCCCGGCCTGCTCGATGGCCTGCCATTGCTGCGGCGTGTAAGGCTTGGTGACGCGCGGCGTCTCGCGCACGCGGGTCACCTTCATCTCGAAGCCGAACTCCACCTCGGCCTTCTCGACGCCCCCCGAAATGGGGGCGGCGGAGGCCGGCTCCGGCGTGGAGGCCAGTGGGATGTGGCCCTCGCCTGCCAGCAGCCCGGAGGTGGCGTCGAAGCCCACCCAGCCGGCGCCGGGGAGATAGACCTCGGCCCAGGCGTGGAGGTCGGTGAAGTCGGCACTCGGGCCTTCCGGCCCGTCCACCGGCTTCACGTCGGCGACAAGCTGGATCAGGTAGCCCGAGCAGAAGCGCGCCGCGTAGCCCAGATGCCGCGCCGCCTGCACGAAGAGCCAGGCGGAGTCCCGGCAGGAACCGCGGCCCTCGCCCAGGGTGCGCTCCGGCTCCCACACGCCCGGCTCCATCCGCACGATGTAGGCGATGCGGCTCTGGATGCGGGTGTTGAGGTCGATCAGCATGTCCACGTTGCGGCGCCGCTGGCGCGGAACTTCCGCGAGCAGCGCCTTAAGCAGGGGGCCGGGCGCCTCCATGCGGCGGAACGGGGCGAGTTCCTGGTCGAGGATGTGGTCGTATTCGAAGGGCCACTCCTCCGCCTCGGGCTCCAGGAAGAAGTCGAAGGGGTTGATGGTGGCCATGTCGGCCACGAGGTCCACCGTCACGTCGAAATGCGTCACGCGCTCGGGGAAGACGACGCGCGCCTGGAAGTTGCCCTGCGGGTC
>JBHYDO010000416.1:0-2271 GCA_051860645.1 Roseococcus sp. | reverse complement strand
CCAGCGCCGCGCCCGGATCGGGCCGCGCTGGCGGCCCTGCAGCGGCATCCGCCGTGACCCCCGGCTGCACGGCCGTCGCCGCGGGGCGCAGGCCGGCCCGGCGCTGGGGTGCGGACACGGGCCTCAGCCCGCCGCGGCGTCGGCCCGCGTCTTGAAGGCCGGGATGATCTTGTCGAAACCGCTGATCTCGAACACCTCGGACACGGCCGGCTGCAGCCCGGCGACCGAGAAGCCGTGGCCGGCCGCCTTGGCCTGCTTGGCCGCCTTGAGCAGCACGCGCAGCCCCGCGGAGGAGACGTAGCGCACCGCCGAGAGGTCGGCGATCACGGCGCCACGGCCCAGCATGTCCAGCAGCTTCGCCTCGACGGCGGCCGCCGTCGCGGTGTCCAGCCGGCCAGCGAGGACAGCCACCGCCTTGCCGCCTTCGCTGGTTTCGGTGATGTCCATGCCGTGTTGCTCCAATCCGTGAACCATGCCGCCGGACCATGGCCGGCCGGGTCCCGGCCGGCCCGGCCCGTGTCGCATGCAAGGTTAATCCAACTTTGCGTGGGGCGGAATGCGGGCGCGGCCCGTCAAGCCGCCGGCAGCAGGCAGGCCAGGTGGTTGTGCCCCCCGTCACGGCGATGGCTGGCCGCGCGCGTCATCCGCCGGATCAGGTGCAGGCCGAGCCCGCCGGTGGGGCGCGCCTCCAGCGCGGCGTCGGTCGCCGCGGGGCTGGCGGCGAGGGGGTCGAATTCCGGGCCGTCATCCTCGAAGGCGATGGCGATGCCCTCCGGCGTCACGCGGGCGGCAAAGTCGAAGAAGCTGGCGCCCGTGCCGTGCATCTGGACATTGGTGGCCAACTCCTCCGCCACCAGGGCAAGGCGCATGGCGAGCGGCGCGGGCAGGCCGGCCGCGGCGGCGAATGCCTCGACCGCGTCGAGCAGCGCCGCGACATTCTCGGTGCCGGGCGCGAGGCGAAGCTGCATGCGATGCGCATCCATGCGCGGTCTGCCTTGTGTGCGTGGAACGCCAGCCTAGGGCGGTTTCATCCGGACCGCACCCGATCCGGCCTGCGCCGCGGCGCCCAGGCAGCCTCACGCGGCACTTGACCCCGCCCACCCTTGCACGCCACTCCAGAGGCAGGGGGGCAAGCCGCTGATCTTATTTTATATTTCAATGACGCTTCGATGAACGGCAGCATGGAACTGAGCGCCACGCTGCTGGGCGGCCTCGGCCTTTTCTTCCTGGGAATCAGGGGCTTGTCGGGGCCGCTCGCGGCGCTGGCCGGGCCGCGGCTCCGCCTGGGCCTGACCGGCGGGCCTCTCTCGGCCGTGCTGCTCGGGCTGATGCTGGGCGGGCTGACGCAGAGCAGCAACGCCGTCACCTTCATCACCGCCTCGATGCGCGCGGCGGGGCTGCTGCCGCTGCGCCGCGCCCTGCCGCTGCTCGCCTGGGCCAATGTGGGCACGGCGGGGCTGGTGCTGGTGGCCACGCTGGACCTGCGGCTGGCGGCGCTGTGGGTGCTGTTCCTGGCCGGGGTGCTGACCTTCCTCGACCGTGGACCGGGCAGGGGCGCCCGCGCTGGCCGGCGCGCCATGGACGGGCCGGGCCGGCTGCGGCCGGCGCTGGCGGCGCTGACCGGGCTCGGCCTCATGCTGCTGGGCCTCGGCCTGCTGCAGGCCGGCGCCGCGCCGCTGCGCGACCTGCCCCAGGTGCAGGCGCTGCTGGGTGCGGCCGCCGGCGTCATCTGGCTGCTGGTGCCGGCGGGTGCCGCGCTGACGCTGCTCACGCAATCCTCCTCCACCGTGTCCATCCTGCTGATCACGCTGCATGCCGCGGGCCTGGTCGGCTTCGAGCAGGCGGCGGCGGGCATCTGCGGCGCCTCGTTCGGCTCGGGCCTCGCGGTGTGGCTGCTGGGGCGGGGATTGCGCGGCTCGGGCCGCCAGGTGGTGCTGTTCCAGCTCGGGCTGCGGGCGCTGGGGGCGGCGCTTTTCCTCGTCGCCTTCTGGCTGGAAGGCGCGACCGGGACGCCGCTGCTGCTGGCCGCGACGGGCTGGCTGGCCGAGGGCCCCGCCGCGCGGCTCGCGCTGGTGTTCCTGGCACTTCAGCTGATGATGGCGGTGCTGACCATGCCCTTCCTCGGTGCCTGGGCCGGCTGGGTGGCGCGCCTCGCGCCCGCAGACGCGGCCGAGGCCACGGGCCAGCCGCGCTTCCTCTATGCCCAGGCGCTGGCCGACCCGCCTTCCGCCCTGCCGCTGGTCGAGGCCGAGCAGGCGCGGCTGCTGGCCC
>JBHYDO010000415.1:0-2310 GCA_051860645.1 Roseococcus sp. | reverse complement strand
GCTGGTGCTGGCGCCCGACCATTCCAGCCTGCGCGAGGCCGGCGGCACCGCCGCGCTCTTCTTCACCCCGCAGAGCGAACCAGAGCTGGCGGAGCTGGCCTGGGGCTTGGTGCGAGACCCCGCCCGCCGCGCGGCGCTCGAGGCAGCGCTGCCCGGCCGGATGACGTTGCGCAGCTGGCGCGAGGTCGCGGAAGGACTGGTGCACGACCTGCGCGCACCGCTGGTTGCCCTGCCCGACCCCTTCATCCGCGCCGGCCCCATCGCCGGGCGGCGAATCAGCTTCGAAATCCAGCCCCCGCTCCCGCCTGGCGCCATGCGCTTCGCCCATGTGGGCAACGCCCTGATCCTGGAGGGCGAGGGCTGGAGCGTACCCGAGACCTTCGGCGTCTGGCTGACCGAGGGCACGGCGCGGCTGCGGCTGCCGGCGCTGGAGGGGCAGGGGATGCGGCTGTTCCTGGAGGTGTCCGGCCCGCCTGTGCCGGGCGAGACGGCGCTGCGGCTCATGCCGCCCGACGGCACGCAGGGCGCCTGGCACATGCTCCGCCTGGAGCCCGGGGAGCGACGCCATGTCGAGTTCGTCCTTCCGGCGGGGCCGGCGGGCGACGTGGTGGTGGAGTTCGACGCCTCCGGCGCCCGCCGCGTCCCGGGCGACGACCGTCTGCTCTCGCTGATGCTGCACGGGCTGATGCTGTGCGCCGACCATGACCTGCAGCGCGCCTATGAGTATCTGGGTGACCGGCTGCATTTGGCCCGTGTGGGTTGAAGGCCGGCCCGGCGGAGCGCTCTATCGCGGGTGCGAAAGCCTGGCTAAAATCCAATCCAATGAGGCTTCTCAGAGCTATTTTTGGGATCCTGGCCGGCGTCTGCGTCCTGGGCGCTGCCGGCGAGGGGCGGGCGCAGCCGCAGAGGCCGCGCGCGGCGGAGGCGATCCTCCCCCTGCCGCCGCCGCCCACACCGCCCGCCCCACCGCTCAGGCCAGCGACGCCAGGGCCGCCCGCCGCCTCCGCCGCGCCTTCACCGGCGCCCCTGGCCGGCGCCGCGACCCGGGGTGCCCAGACCCGGGGTGCCCAGACCCAGGGTGCCCCGACCCGGGGTGCCCAGGCGCCAGTGACCTGGGCCACCATCTACGCCGCGGCGCCTCCGGGCCGCGCCTATGGCGTCAGCCCCGCCACGCATGATCGTCTCGCCGCGCATCAGCGGGCCGAGGCGCAGTGCCGGGCCGGCCCAGGCGGCAATACCTGCCGGCGCCTCGTGGAAATCCAGCAGGGCTGCGCCGTCCTGGTCCAGGGCGCGCGCGATGACCGCCTGCTGCCCTGGAGCACCCCAGACCCGAACCAGCCCGTCTCCCTGGCTGTCAGCGGGTCAGGCTTCACGCGCGAGGATGCAACGCGGGACGGCATGGACCAATGCCAGCGCCGTCAGCGCGGTGTCGTCTGCCGGGTGATTGCGACCATCTGCACGCGCTGAGGCTGGGGCCTACCCCGTCAGCGTCCGCCAGGTGAGGACCAGGACATCCCGGCTGGAGGGCAAGGCCGGGTCGGCGGGTTCCACCGGCGTCACGCCATGCATCACCCGGCGGTCGTCCATCACCGTCAGGTCCAGCAGGCCGTCCAGGGTGAAGCGGGCGAGTTCTGCGCCGTCCGGGTCGGTCACGCGGGTTTCGCCGCCCGTCAGATTGTGGCGCGCCAGCATGGCGATCAGCACCACGTCCACGCCGTCATGGTGCACGCCCTCGGGCGTCGGCAGGCCGGGCGTGCCGGCGGCGGCCTCGATGCGGAACTGGTGCATCTCGACGAACCACGACGCCCCCGGGTGCAGGCCGTCCGCCACGTCGCGGCCGAGCGCGAGCAAGGCGGGGCAGGCAGGGTTGTGCGCGACCTCGTCTTCCACGGGCGCGAACCAGCGGTCCACGCCGCCGTTCAGCGTGTTGTGGACCACGGCCTGGAAATGCGGGCGGTGCAGGCCGCGATGGTGCGCGGCGTCGCCCGGCAGGGCCAGGAAGTTGGCGATGCGGCGGCGCCGGTAGCGCCCGCCATCGGCCATGAAGGCGTCGGTTTCCAGCCGCTGCCAGCTGGCCGCGAAATCGGCGAGGGCAGGGCCGGGCACGTCCAGCAGCGCGGCCGTCTGCTCCGGGCGGCGGCGGGCGAAGCCCTGGGCGCGGACTTCCTCGACCAGGGTCATGTTGCGTCCCCGATGGGCGGGGCCTCATGGGTCATGCCGGCCAGCACCTCGGCCACGTGGCGCACGCGGATGGCGCTGCCCTCGCGCTTCAGGCGGCCGGCGATGTTCAGCAGGCAGCCCATGTCGCCG
>JBHYDO010000414.1:0-2370 GCA_051860645.1 Roseococcus sp. | reverse complement strand
CTCGCCCGCGCTCAGTCGCTGTCTGGCGGGATGACGTTGGTGCGCAGGCCGCGCAGCAGCACGTCCCGCACCGTCTCGATGGATTTCAAACGAATGTCGTCCCAGGCCTCGGGGCTGTGGAAGGCGGCGTGCGGCATGATGACCAGGCGGCCGCGCAGCCAGTCCTCGCGCGCGCGATAGGCGGCCAGCAGCGGCGTTTCGGGCACGGGCGGCTCCACCGGCAGCACGTCCAGCCCGGCGCCGGCGACGTGGCCGGAGCGCAGCGCTGCCTCCAGCGCGTCGAGGTCCAGGATGGGGCCTCGCGCGGTGTTGATCACCACCGCGTTCGCGGGCAGCGCGGCGAGGGCGGCGGCGTCCACCAGGCCGCGCGTGTTGCGCGTGAGCGGGCAATGGATGGAGAGCACGTCGGACTGCGCCATCAGCGCGTGCAGGCTGTCGGCGCGCGCGATGCCGAGCGCGCGTTCGACGCCATTGGGCAAATGCGGGTCGAAGAACGTCACGCGGAAGCCGAGCGCCTTGGCGCGCAGCGCGGCCGCGGTGCCGATGCGGCCGAGGCCGAGGATGCCGAAGCCCTGCACCTCGAATCGCCGCACGATGCGGTTCGGCAGCACGCCCCAGGGGCAGGGCGGGTCGGCGCGCATGGCGTCGTGGTAGAGCACCATGCCGCGACGCAACGCGAGGGCCATGGTGATGGCGGTGTCCGCCACCTCGGCCGTGCCGTAGTCGGGCACGTTGCAGACGGTGATGCCGCGGCGGGCGCATTCGGCGCGGTCCACGCGGTCATAGCCCACGCCCATGCGGACCACGACCTTGAGCTTGGGGAATTTTGCCAGTGCCTCGGCGGGGACGGCGAGGCGGAGCGTCATCAACCCATCGGCCTGGGCGCAGAGGTCGTCGGGGAGTTCGAGCAGGGATTTTTTCGCGGTGCCCTGGAGGATGCGGACGCCCTCGCCGCAGATGCGCTGTTCGAGGGTGGTGTCGGGGTAGAGGGATTCGGGTTCTACGATGGTGGGCATGGGGCGCTTCCTCGGGTTTCTCGCGCCATCCTGCCCGGCATCCCGCGCCAGGCAAATGCGGGCGGCGGGACTCGAACCCGCACGGCCATTCAGCCGAGGGCTTTTAAGGCCCTTCCGTCTACCATTCCGGCACGCCCGCGCAGCCCCAACCCCACATTACGCACCCGCCCCGCCGCCGGTAAAGCGTGCCCGGGCAACCACCCGCGCCCCGCCTTGCACGCCCCCGGCGAAGCGCGAACACTCCCCCCGATAATCCTCCCCCGCCGCCAAAGGAAAACCCGATGCCAGTCGCCGGCCTGCTGCTCTTCCCCGCGCTCACGCAGCTCGACCTCACCGGCCCCTATGAGGTGCTGGCCCGCCTGCCCGGCTGGCGCGTCGAGATCGTGGCCAAGCAAGCCGGCCCCATCCGCACCGACAAGGGCCTGGTCATCCATGCCGAGCAAGGCTTCGCCACCGCCCCGCAATACGACATGTTCGTCATCCCCGGCGGCCCCGGCACCGATGACGCGCTGACCGATGTGGAGACGGTGGAGTTCGTCCGGCGCCAATGCCTCGGCGCCAAGCACATCTTCGGCATCTGCACCGGCTCGCTCCTCATCGGCGCGGCCGGGCTGCTGCGCGGCAAGCGTGCCGGCGGGCATTGGATGGCGCGGCACCTGCTGGCGAAGTTCGGCGCCGAGGTGCGGGATGAGCGCATGACGCGCGACGGCAACATCTACACCGCCGGCGGCGTCACCTCCGGCATCGACATGGCCTTGCAGGTGGTGGCCGACATCGCGGGCGAGGACGTGGCGAAGCAGATCCAGCTGCAGATCGAGTACGACCCCGCGCCGCCCTTCCGCAGCGGCACGCCCTTCGTGGCGCCCGCGCACATCGTGGCCCGCGCCCGCGCCGCCGCCGAAGCGCGCCGCGCCATCCGCGAAGGCGCGGTGGAGGTCGCCGCCGGGCGCATGCCGCCCGCCTGACACCGGACGCGCCCCTTGCGCCCATAAACACCCGAAGCACGTCCGTTTTGGTGACAACAGATGCCTCCATGGCAAGTTGAGGCAGGCTTGTCGCGCCAGACTCTTGCAGTATCATGCAACCCCATGGCCGAACGGCACGCAAAACTTGCAGACGGACTGCGTCTCATCATGCTGCTGACCGGCACGCGCACCGGCCGCACGCTGAATGAATTGGCCGAGGACATGGGCGTGGGCCGCCGCACGGTCGAACGCATGCTGTCGGCCATCAAGGAGGTGTGCGGCGGCCTCGAACAGGTGCCGACGGACGAGGCGCAGAAGCGCTGGCGCCTGCCGGCCTCCACCCTCTCGCGCGTGAAGCCGCTGACGGCCGCCGAGGCGGCGGAGATGGA
>JBHYDO010000413.1:0-2400 GCA_051860645.1 Roseococcus sp. | reverse complement strand
CGATGCGGTCGCCAACCCCGCGGTTTTCGGGCCGGTCGCCCTGCTGGGCGGCGAGCCGGCGGATTAACTCGCTGCGATAGCCCTGCATTTCCTCGACGCGGGCCAGCAGGGCGGCGTCGAGCCGGGCCTGGAGGTTTTCGAGCCGCGCCGTCGCCTCGCCCTCGCGCGCATCGGCGACGTCCAGCGCCTGCGCGAGGCGGACAAGCTGGGCGCGCAGGTCCGTGATCTGGCGCACCAGCAACCCCACCTCCTCGCGCGTGGCGGCGGCAAATGCGGCCTGGGTTCCGGCCTCGGTCTCGGCGGCGGCGGCGCGGGCGCGGGCGGCATCAAGCTCCGCCTCCCGCGCCGTGAGGTCACCGCGCAGCGTCACCACCCTGCCCTGCTCGATGGCCAGCATCTCGGCCAGCTCGGCCACCTGGCGGTTCAGCATGTCGAGCGCCCGGTCCCGGCTGGACAGCGCCGCCGAGAGAAACCCCTGCCCCAGCACGAAGACCAGCAGCACGAAGATGATGACCATGAGCAGGGTGGAGAGCGCGTCCACATAGCCCGGCCAGACATCCAGCGCGCCCCCGCTCCGGCGCGCCCGCCTAGCCACCCGGCGCGCCTTCGGACAGCGCCGCGATGGTGCGCGTCAGGGCCTGGATGTCCGCGCGAAGCTCGGCGGTGGACTGCAGCCGGCCCTGGCCGACCTCCTGCGCCAATTGCGCCAGCTGCGCCTCGATGGCGCGCAGATGCCCGCGGCTGGCGTCATCACCGCCGGTCAGTCGCTGGTCCACCAGGCGGGCCAGCAGCATCTGGGTGGCGCGCATCTGCTCGGTCAGCACCGACATGCGCTCGGCCAGCTGCATGAGGCCCGCCTCGCCCTGGGCGCGGCCTTCCTCGGCGCGGGCCATCATGCCGGCCACCAGTTCGAGGCTGGCGGCGTTGGCCTCCAGCAGGGCGGGCAGTTCCGGCTCGCCGTCCAGCTCCTGGCCCAGGCCGCCGGAGAGGCGCGTCTGCCCGGCCAGCCAGTCCTCCAGCTCGGTCGCGAAGCGGTTCTGCGCCTGCCCGGCGGTGAGGTCGAGGAAGCCCAGCACCAGCGCCCCCGCCAGGCCGAACAGCGAGGAGGAGAAGGCCACGCCCATGCCGCGCAGCGGCTGCGCGAGGCCCGCCTTCAGCTGGTCGAACAGCACATTGGCATCGCCGCTGCCCAGGCTCATCGCGCCAATGACGTCGGCGACCGCGCCGATGGTCAGCAGCAGCCCCCAGAAGGTGCCGAGCAGGCCCAGGAAGATCAGCAGCCCCGTCATGTAGCGCGAGAGTTCCCGCGTCTCGTCCAGCCGCGAGAGGATGCCGTCCAGCACCGAACGCAGCGACCCCGCGGAGAGGCTCAGCCGCTCCGAGCGCCGGGCGGAAAGCATGCTGGCCAGCGGCGCCAGCAGGCGCGGGGTGGCGCGGGCAGGCGCGCCCTGGCGCGCGTTGCGGAAGGCGGAGAGCCAGTCCACCTCGTCGCGCAGCAGCAGCACCTGGCGGATGTTCCAGGCGATGCCCCCCGCCAGCACCGCCAGGATCACCCCGTTGAGCGCCGGGTTGGCCAGGAAGGCGGTCCAGAGCGTGCCGGCGAGCGGGATGGCCGCCAGCAGCACCAGCGCCAGGAAGGCCAGCATGCGCCAGAGATATTGCAGCGGCTGCGTCATGGGATGGGAGCCTAGAGGCTCCCGCGGGGGATCACCAAGCGAGCCGGCGGGTGGCAATCCAGGGTGGCGCGGCCCCCCGTCCGCCACCCCTCCCATGGTTGAGCGCCGGCGCGCGACTCCGCGTCAGTCGCGCGCGATGCCGAAGGGGAGGATGTCCACCAGGTCGCGTTCGGCCTCGGTGCGGCCCAGGGCGCGGATGTCCACGCGCGTCTCGGCCAGGCCGCCCGCCACCAGCGCGGCGCGCACCGCGAGGGCCCGGCGCAGGGCGAGGCGGCGGGTGGTGGAGACGTCGTCCTCTCCCCCAGCCACCTCGGACCAGAGGGTGATGCGGCCCGTGGTCTCGCGCGCCAGCGCGCCCCCCAGGCGCATCAAGCCCAGGCGCTGCAGGGCGGAGGGCGTGTCCGTGCCCGGCTCGAAGCTCAGCCGCCAGGCGCCCTGGGGCAGGCGGCGCAGGCCACCGATGGCCGTGGGCGTGCCCGCCTGCGAAGGTGGGCCCGCAGGCGGGGCGGCCGGCGGGGCGAATGGCGAGAGGTGGAGGGGCGGCGGCGGCGTCTCGGCCGGAAGGGGCTGCGCGTTCACGGCGCCGGCCGTCAGCGCGGCGAGGCCGGCCGTCAGGGCCCGTCGATGGGTGCGGGCGGTCATGCGCGGCGGCCTCAGCCGGCCTCGACGCGGCCCCGGCCCGCCGCCGCGGCGGCGATGCTGTCGGCCACGATCTCGCGCAGCT
>JBHYDO010000412.1:0-2416 GCA_051860645.1 Roseococcus sp. | reverse complement strand
CCCGACCCGATCCAGCAGAAGATCTTCGCTTGGCTGCCCGTCATCTTCACCTTCATGCTGGCGAGCTTCCCGGCGGGCCTGGTCATCTACTGGACCTGGAACAACCTGCTCTCCATCGCGCAGCAATGGTACATCATGCGCATGGATGCCAAGGCGCAGGCGGCAAAGCCGCCCGCGCAGGGCGGCACCGGGGGTGGCGCTTCGCCAGCGCCCAAGCCACCTGCGACCAAGCCACCCGGCAAGCTGGCCGCGGCCAAGAAGTGACCGAACCCGGCGCCCTCCCGGCCGGCGGGCTGCTCGAAGCGCGGGACGAGGAGGAGCGCGCCGGCCTGATCGAGGCCGGGCGCCTGCTCTTCGCCCGCCCATGCACCTTCTTCACCGCCGCCCAGAAGCTGGAGCACCTGCCCCCTCCGGACGGCATCGAGGTGGCACTCGCAGGCCGCTCCAACGTCGGCAAATCCTCGCTGATGAACGCGCTGACCGGGCAGAACCACATCGCCCGCGTCTCGCACACGCCGGGCCGAACCAAGCAGCTGAACTTCTTCACCATCGAGGGGCGGCTGACCTTGGTGGACATGCCCGGCTACGGCTTCGCCAAGGCGTCCAAGCTGGTGAAGGAGGACTGGCAGGGCCTGATGTTCGACTTCCTGCGCGGGCGGCCCAATTTGCGCCGCGTGCTGCTGCTGCTGGACGCGCGCATCGAGACCAAGCCCTCCGACCACGCGGTGATGGACCTGCTGGACAAGGCCGCCGTCGCCTTCCAGCTGGTGCTGACCAAGGCCGATGACGTCAAGCCCGCCCCGCTGGTCGCCCGCCAGGCGGAGGTGGAGGCGCTGGCGCGCAAGCACCCGGCCGGCCACCCCCTCGTGCTCACCACCAGCAGCCAATCGGGCCTCGGCATTGCCGAGTTGCGCGCGGAACTCGCTGCCCTCGCTTGACGGATTGCGCCCCGCGCCGGATAGCGGCGCCCAAGGTTCCGAGGAATGCCCGATGGCCGATGATGCGCTCACCCAGATGCAAACCCTGATCGGCGCGCTGCCATACCTGAAGCGCTATGACGACCAGATCGTGGTGGTGAAGTATGGCGGGCACGCCATGGGCGAGGAACAGGCGGCCGACCGCTTCGGCCGCGACATCGCCCTTCTGGAGCAGGTGGGCATCAACCCCGTGGTGGTGCACGGCGGCGGCCCGCAGATCAACGCCATGCTCTCGCGGCTGGGCGTGAAGTCCACCTTCGTCCAGGGCCTGCGCGTGACCGATGCGCAGATGGTCGAGGTGGTGGAAATGGTCCTCGCCGGCACCGTCAACAAGCAGCT
Source organism: Roseococcus sp. (assembly GCA_051860645.1). GTDB lineage: Bacteria > Pseudomonadota > Alphaproteobacteria > Acetobacterales > Acetobacteraceae > Roseococcus. The sequence continues at coordinate 1,100 of JBHYDO010000412.1, read as the reverse complement.
TGCCAGCGCCATCACCCGCGCGGGCTGCCTCGCGGTCGGCATCTCCGGCAAGGATGGCGGGCTGATCCGGGCGCGCAAGGCCACCCGCACCGTGAAGGACCCCGGCTCCAACATCGAGCAGGTGCTGGACCTCGGCCTGGTGGGCGAGCCCGAGCATGTGGACACCCGCGTGATCGAACTGCTCATCGGCGCCGATATCGTCCCCGTCATCGCGCCCGTGGGCGTCGGGCCGGACGGGCAGACCTACAATATCAACGCCGACACCGTCTCGGGCGCCATCGCCGGCGCGTTGCGCGCCGAGCGGATGCTGATGCTGACCGACGTGGCCGGCGTCATGGACGCCAACCGCAACTTCATCCCCGAGATGACGGTGGCCGAGGCCCGGGCCGGTATCGCCGCCGGCTGGATTGCGGGCGGCATGATCCCCAAGGTCGAGACCTGCATCCATGCCGTCGAGGCTGGGGTAAAGGGCGCGGTGATCCTGGACGGCCGCCAGCCGCACGCCGTCCTGCGCGAATTGCTGACCGATGGCGGCGCGGGCACGCTCATCCGGCCGTGAGGACATTCGGGAAAGCTTAACCCGAACCGGCCACTGCTGGCCGTCGCGGCCGCCGCGGGGGCGGCCGCGCCCGAGCGCCCGTCGCCGGGCGCAGCGGGGGCCGAATGTTCCACACCCGAGATGCTGGCCCATGCCGCCTTCACAGGCGTTCAGCCGCTCCGCTCCGCGCGGCGCCAACGCCCGGGACGGGTGACTGATGGCCGCCCTCCTGCACGGGGATGGCTGGGTCTGGCTGCCTGCGGCAGGGCTTCTTGTGTTCGCCCTGGGCTTGGCGCTGGGGGCGGCAGCCAGCCATTCCTGGACCCGCCCGCCGCGACCTCCCGAGCCGACCCCGCCCGACTTCCGCGAAGTGGTCGCGGCCTTCGAGGACAGTTCGCACGCCCTCGCCCTCTGGGACGCCGAGGGCCGGCTGCTGCGCTGCAACCGTCGCTTCGACGCCCTGTTCCCCGGGCCCCCCCCCCCCCCCCCCCCCCCCCGGCGGGGGTTGGCCGGGGGGGGGGGGGTGAGAGGCGGGCGGGGGGGGGGGCCCGACGGCGCCCGG
>JBHYDO010000411.1:0-2426 GCA_051860645.1 Roseococcus sp. | reverse complement strand
CCTCCTTTGTCAGGTGGCCCACCTCGGCGCGCAGGTAGTGGCGCAGCAGGCCGGTCAGTTCCTGCACCTCCTCGGCCGGGCGTGCCCAGTTCTCCGAGGAAAATGCGAAGAGCGTGAGCCAGGACACGCCGGAGCGCATGGCGGCCTCGATGGTGCGCCGCGCCGCATCGGCGCCAGCGCGGTGGCCCAGCGCCACGGGAAGCCCCCGTGCCTGCGCCCAGCGCCGATTGCCGTCCATGATGACGGCGACGTGGCGGGGCGGCGGCGCGCCCACGCCCGCCGCGGTGGCGGGCAGCGAGGACATCAGACGGTCTTGATGTCCTTTTCCTTCTCGGCGGTGACCTGGTCGATCTTCTTCACATATTCGTCGGTCAGCTTCTGCACCACGTCGGACCAGCTCTTGGCGTCGTCCTCGCTGATCTCGGACTTCTTCTTCCAGGCCTGCACCTGCTCCATGCCGTCGCGGCGCACACCGCGCACCGCCACCTTGGCGCCCTCGGCGTATTTGGCGGCGGTCTTGGCCAGTTCGTTGCGGCGCTGCTCCGTGAGCGGGGGCAGGTTCACACGGATGGTCTGCCCCTCGGTCTGCGGGTTCAGGCCGAGGCCCGAGTCGCGGATGCCGATCTCGACGGCCTTCACCACCGACCGGTCCCAAACCTGCACCGACAGCATCGAGGGCCCGCCCACCGAGACGGTGCCGAGCTGGCTCAACGGCTGGTTGCTGCCATAGGCCTCGATGCGGATGGGTTCCAGCAGCGAGGGCGAGGCGCGGCCGGTGCGCAGGCCGGTGAACTCCTTGCGCAGCGTCTCCAGCGCGCCGTCCATGCGGCGGACCAAGTCCGCCTTCAGGGTCTGCAGGTCAGGGGTTGGGGCCGCCATGGTGTCGCCTCGCGGTCAGGGGGTGTCGGTCACGGTGGTGAAGCGGCCATGGCCGAGCATCACCTCGGTGAAGGCACCGGGTTCATGGATGTTGAAAACGACGATGGGAAGGTGGTTCTCCCGCGCGACCGAGATCGCGGCCGCGTCCATCACCGCGAGATCGCGGGAGAGCATCTCGAGGTAGGTCAGCGTGGTGTAGCGGACGGCGTCCGGGTTGCGGCGCGGGTCACTGTCATAGACGCCGTCCACCTGCGTGCCCTTGAGCAGCGCGTCGCAGCCCATCTCGACGGCCCGCAGCGCGGCCGCCGTGTCGGTGGTGAAGAAGGGGTTGCCCGTGCCGGCCGCGAAGATCACGACCCGCCCCTTTTCCATGTGGCGAATCGCACGCCGGCGGATATAGGGCTCGCAGATGGAGGCCATCGGGATGGCGCTCTGCACCCGGGTCTGCACGCCGATCTGCTCCAGCGCGGATTGCATGCCCAGCGCGTTCATCACGGTCGCGAGCATGCCCATGTAGTCGGCCTGGGCGCGGTCCATGCCCGTGGCGGCGCCCGCAATGCCGCGAAAGATGTTGCCCCCGCCAATGACCAGCGCCACCTGGACGCCCAGCTCCACCACGCCCTTGATGTCGTTCGCAATGGCCTTGAGCGTTGCCGTGTCCAGACCGTAGTTGCGATCGCCCATCAGGGCTTCGCCCGACACCTTCAGCAGCACCCGCTTGTAGATCGGCGTTTCGCTCATGGGTGTTCCGCTCTTGTTGAAGGCGCCGAAAGGTCATGCGGGGATGCGACCGTCGGCACGTCGCCGACGATCGCATTTTAACAGGGGGTCAGGCGGCGGCAAGCGGCCCGCGCGTGTCTTCGCCTCGTGTCAGACGCCCGCCTGCGCGGCCACCTCGGCCGCGAAGTCGGTCACCACCTTTTCGATGCCCTCGCCCAGCTGGAAGCGGGTGAAGCCCGTGCAGGTCAGCCCGGCCTTCGCCACCACCGCCTTCACGCGGCTTTCGCCGTCATGCACCCAGACCTGCTCCAGCAGCACCACTTCCTCGTAGAACTTGCGGATGCGGCCCTCGACCATCTTCTCGATCACGGCCGGCGGCTTGCCCGAGGCCGCGGCCTGCTCGGTCAGCACGGCGCGCTCGCGCTCCAGCGCCGCGGGGTCCACGGCCGAGACGTCCAACGCATCCGGCCGGGTGGCCGCGACATGCATGCCCATCTGGCGCCCAAGGGTCAGAATTGCCTCGGCCTCGCCGGCCCCCTCCAGCGCGACCAGCACGCCGATCTTCCCCAGGCCCGGCTTCACAGCGTTGTGGACATAGGTCGCCACCGCGCCCTGGCTCACCTTGAGCACGCGCGCCCGGCGGATGCTCATGTTCTCGCCGATGGTGGCGATCATCTTGGTGAGCTCGTCCTGGGTGCTGTGGCCGGCGCCGGGATAGGGGGCGGCCTTCAGCGCCTCCACATCCTCGCCCACGGTCAGCGCCAGTTGCGCCACGGTGGAGACGAAGCCCTGGAAGGCCTCGTTGCGCGCCACGAAGTCGGTCTCGG
>JBHYDO010000410.1:0-2432 GCA_051860645.1 Roseococcus sp. | reverse complement strand
GGTTCAGGCGGACCGGACCAAACTGCTCTGGCAAATATGCTTTCTAGAGCAAGAAATCCGACCGGATGATTCAATCCGGTCGGGTATTGCTCTAGGCCAGGATCCGCAAACACGGATCATGGTCCAGCCTTTGCTGAGAGAATGATGTGCCGCTCCGGCGACTCCGCCTTCGCGGATCATGCTCCAGCCAAGGACCGGCTTCGGGGAAGTCGCCGAAGCCGACCGGCGAGGAGTGCTGCGCGATCGAAGGGCGCTGTTCAGGCTCCTGCCCCGGGCGGGGTGTGGCGGCGGAGGAAGGCCACCACCCCTGCCTCCTGCGCCGCCAGGTGCTCCGGCCGGCGCCAGGGGTCCAGCACCTCCACACCCGGCAGCAGCCGCGCCAGTTCCGCGCTGGTGGCGGCGGGGTGGGGGATGTCGCTGCCGGGCAGCAGCAGGGTCGGCACGGGGCAGGCGGCGGCGAAGCCGCGCTCCACCGCGAAGACGAAGTCGCCCCGCCACATGTTGGCGCCGAAGCCCTCCAGTGCGGCGGGGTCCAGATCGGGGCGGGCGGCCAGTTGCTCGCGGCTCCATTCCGCATGGGCGGTCTCGAAGTAGTCGCGCGTGTCGGGGTGCCGCCCGATCGGGTTCTGCAGCACGGCAGCGGTGACGCGCGCGGGGGCGGCCTCGATGGCCTTCAGGCAGAAGCTGCCGCCGATGCAGCCGCCCAGCACATGGAAACGGTCGAAGCCCAGATGGTCCATCAGCGCCAGGTGGTCGGCGGCGTAGCTGTGCCAGCCATGATGCGCCTCGATGTCGGTGCGCGAACCGCCGGCATTGCGCTGGTCCATGGCGATGGCGGTGAAGCCGGCCGCGGGCAGGGCGCGGGTCCAGTCCACCCAGGGCCGGCCCTCCCCGGACCACAGCTCGAACCGCGAGCGCAGGCCGCCCGGCGCGAAGAGCAGCACGGGGAAGCCCTGGCCGGAGACCTCGTAGCGGAGGACGCCGTCGGGACGATCGAGCAGGGGCATGGGCGTTCCTCTCCGGTGTCTCAGGGCGCGGACCGCCAGAGCGCCGCCCGCCAATGCCACCCGATGCCGAGCGTGACCACAAGCCCGAACCCCGCCATCAGCGTGGCGGTCGGCGCGAAGCCCAGCCAGGCGACGCCCGCGCCCGAGAGCAGCAGCCCCATGGGCAGCCCGTAGATGGCCAGCATCCGCAGCCCCATCACCCGCCCGCGGAAGGCCGGGGCGGCGATGCGCAGGATCAGCACCGACATCGGCACCATGCACAGGCTTTGCAGGAAGCCCGTCAGCACCAGCAGCCCCATGCCCAGCGCGACATTCTCCACCCACGCATAGACCAGCAGCAGCGCGAACCACAGCGTGGCCGAGACCAGCATCACCCGCCCCGGCTGTGGCCCCACCCCACCCAGGCCGATCAGCAGCGAGCCCAGCACCGCGCCGCCGGAGAAGCAGGCGAAGAGCGTGCCGAGCCCCGTCTGCTCCAGCCCATAGATGTCGCGCGCCACATGCGGCAGCAGCCCGCCGGTCAGCGGATAGGCGGCGAAGTTGGTGAGGCAGGCGAGGCAAAGCAGCGCCATCAGGGCCGGCGTCGCGCGCGCATGGGCGAAGCCCGCGCCGAGCTCCCCCCAGATCGCGCCGGGCGAGGCGGCCGCGCGCCCCGTGGCGTCGGGCGGCGCCTCGCGGATGCCGAAGCTCAGCCCCAGGCTCACCAGATAGAGGCAGGCCACCGCCACATAGGCCGGCCCCATGCCGAGCCAGGCGACGAGGCCCGCGCCGGTCAGCGCGCCCACCACCCGCGCGCCATCCATGCTGACGCGCTCGATGCCGATGGCGCGCGGCAGCAGGGCCGCGGGCATCGTGGCGCCGATCAGCGCGTTGCGCACACCGATATCCGAGGGCCGCACCAGTCCCATGAAGAAGGCGACGACGAACACGGCCTCGACGCCCAGCGTGCCGGTCAGCGCCAGCGCCGCCAGCAGCGCGGCCTGCACGACGTAGAAGCCCCGCATGGCCGAGAGCACGCGCCTTTGCCCCAGCCGGTCACCCGCCACGCCATAGAGCGGCGAGATCAGCGTGCCCAGGAATTGCAGCGCGCCGAAGGCCGTCAGCGCCACCACCGAGCCCGTCTCCACCAGCACGAACCAGGCGAGCAGCAGCGTCTCCATCTCGAACGCCCAGGAGACGGCGAGGTCCGACGGCCACTGGAAGCGGAAGCTGCGCTGGCTGAAGGGCGAGGCGGGCGCGCGCGTCCGCGCGGGAGCAGATGGCGGATCGCGCTTCACGGGCGCGTTCACCGGCGCGCGCGGTGGCGTTGCATGGCGTTTCCCCGTCGCGCGCCCCGGGGCGCGGCCCCCCGTGGCGGGGGGGGGGGGGGCCCCGGGAAGGGGGCGGCGACGCCGCGAGCCGCCCGGCGCCCCCAGCCGCCCCGCC
>JBHYDO010000409.1:0-2436 GCA_051860645.1 Roseococcus sp. | reverse complement strand
CCGAGGCCGCGCGCCTTGTTGCGTTGTATCGCGCGCTGTTGGGTGGAGATGCTTGAACCGCTGCGTTAAGGAGAGCGCATGAAGTCATCGCTCCCGGCCCGAATCCTGCTGAATTTCTCGCTGGACGCGCTGCTTGCGGTGCTGGCGCTGCCGCTCGCGCTGTGGCTTGCCGGACCGGGAAGCTGGCCAGGGTCGGGGACCGGCTGGTGGTGGTCCGGCCTGCCGCTGGCGGCGCTGACCGTGCTCGGTCCCGCCTGGGCGCTCGGGCTGCACAAGCAATACTGGCGCTTCGCCGGGCTGCGTGACCTGCTGGCGGTGCTGGCGGCGGGCCTCGCGGCCGCGCTGCTCTTCTGGGCGGTGCAGGCCGTCATGGGCGCGTGGCGGCCCGCCAACCCCGCCTTTCCGATGCTGCACGCCATGGTGTTGGCGGGGCTGCTGGGCGTGCCGCGCCTCGTCAGCCGGATCCAGGCGCTGCGCCGCATCCTGGAGCAGCAGAACCTGCCCCCCATCCTGCTCGCCGGCTCGGCCGACCAGGTGGACCTGTTCATCCATGCCCTCGCCCGTGAGAAGCGCCCCAGCTACCGCGTGCAGGGCGTGCTGACCCGCCGCACCCGGCAGACCGGCCGCCGCCTGCACGGCCAGCCCATCCTGGGCGCCATCGAGGAGGCCGAGGCCGTGCTCGACCGGCTGCGCGCCGAGGGCCGGCTGCCCTCGCTGCTGGTGCTGGCGGCGCCCGAGACCCACGGACCCGCGCTGGAGAGCCTGCTCGACGCCGCCGACCGGCACGGAATCGCGGTGCGCGCGGCCCCACTCCCCACGGCGCTCAGCCACGCCGCGCGCCAGGGCGAGGCGCCGCGCATGGACCTGCGCCCCGTCTCCATCGAGGAATTGCTCGACCGCCCGCAGGTGCCGCTGGACCGCGAGGGGATGGCGCGCCTGGTGCAGGGCCGCCGCGTGCTGATCACGGGGGCGGGCGGCACCATCGGCGGCGAGTTGGCGCGGCAGGTGGCGACGCTCGGGCCGGCCATGTTGACGCTGCTCGATCACGGCGAATACGCCCTCTACGAGATCAACCTGGAACTTTCGGAACGCCATCCGGGCGTGCCGCGCCGCGCCGTGCTGGCCGACATCCGCGACGAGGCGCGGATGCGGCGCCTCATGGAGGAGGCGCGGCCCGAATTGCTGTTCCACGCCGCCGCGCTGAAGCACGTGCCCATGGTCGAGAACGACCCGCTGGAGGGCGTGCTGACCAACACCCACGGCACCCGCGTGGTGGCCGAGGCCGCGCGGGCCGCGGGCTGCGGGCTGATGGTGTTCATCTCGACCGACAAGGCGGTGAACCCCACCAGCGTCATGGGCGCCACCAAGCGGCTGGCCGAGATGTTCTGCCAGGCGCTGGACAAGCAGGCGCGGGCGGGCGAGGGCGAGGCGCCGATGCGCTGCATCACCGTGCGCTTCGGCAATGTGCTGGGCAGCACCGGCTCGGTCGTGCCGCTGTTCCGCCGCCAGTTGGAGCGCGGCGGGCCGCTGACCGTGACGCACCCCGACATGCGCCGCTATTTCATGACCGTGCGCGAGGCGGTGGGCCTCGTGCTGCAGGCCGCGGTGGTGGGCGCCACCGACCGAGACGACGCGCCGCCCGAACTGCGCGATGGCGGCATCTTCGTGCTCGACATGGGCCAGCCCGTGAAGATCGTGGACCTGGCGCGGCGGATGATCCGCCTCGCGGGCCTGCGCCCGGACGAGGATGTGGAAATCCGCTTCACGGGCCTTCGCCCGGGCGAGAAGCTGTTCGAGGAGATGTTCCACGGGCAGGAGCCGCCGCGCCCCACGCGCTTCCCCGGGCTGCTGGTGGCCACGCCGCGCACCGCGGACGCCGCGCTGGTGGCGCGCGCGCTGGAGGAGATCGCAACCTCGGCGCGGTCCGGCCAGGCGCGGCTGGCGCTGGCGCAACTGTCGCGGCTGGTGCCGGAGTTCGAGCATGAGGGCAACCCGGCGCGCAGCGGCAGCGCCACCGGCTGAGCCTGTCACATCGGGACATGAAACGGGACCATGCGGGGGGCTTGATCCTTGCCGCGCGGCGGTGGACGACATTCCGATGAACGTTATGCCCAAGCCCATCGCCCTCTTCGACATGCAGGCGCAGCAGGCGCTGATCCGGCCCGAGCTGGACCGGCGCATCGCCCATGTCCTCTCCTCCGGCCGCTTCATCAACGGGCCCGAGGTGGCCGAGCTGGAGGGGCAGCTCGCGCAATTCGCCGGCGTGGCCCACGCGGTCGGCGTCTCCTCCGGCACCGATGCCTTGCAGATCGCGATGATGGCCGAGGGAATCGGCCGGGGCGACGCGGTGTTCCTGCCCGCCTTCACCTATACCGCCACCGCCGAGGTGCCGCTGGTGCTGGGGGCCACGCCCATCTTCGTGGATGTGGAGGCCAA
>JBHYDO010000408.1:0-2451 GCA_051860645.1 Roseococcus sp. | reverse complement strand
CAGAGGCGGGCTTATCTGTGCCTATCCGGGGGCGCTTCCAGTGCTTGCCATTCGCCTTGCCGTGCCCACCGATGCTCCCAGGAGTGCCGCCGGACGCCTCCAAGTGAAGTCCGGCGAGCTCTGATGCGCCCGTGTATGGATACTCCGTTCGCGGATTGCTTTTAAGGAGACTCACGATGGCCCAGGGCACCGTGAAATGGTTCAACGCCACCAAGGGTTACGGTTTCATTGCCCCCGCCGGCGGCGGTCAGGATATCTTCGTCCACATCACCGCCGTGCAGGCCGCTGGCCTGCAGGGCCTGAAGGACGGTCAGTCGATCGGCTTCGACGCCGTTGAGGAGCGCGGTCGCGTGTCGGCCGTCAACCTCAAGGTCAGCTGAGGCCGCGCGGCCGGCTTCGGCCAGCCGCACGAAAGCTGGGCGGCGGAAATCGGGGGCAACCCCGGGGCCTGCCGCCCTTTTTGCGTTTTCGGGGGCAACGGGGCACGCTGCCCGCCATGTTCACCCACCCTGAGCTCGAATCCGCCGAGGCGCTGATCCGGCGCCACTTCCCGGCCACCCCGCAATACGCCTGGCCCCTGCTGGCCCGGCGCGCCGGCTGCGAGGTCTGGGTGAAGCACGAGAACCACACGCCCACAGGCGCCTTCAAGGTCCGCGGTGGGCTGGTCTACTTTGACGGACTGAGATCTCGCGGCGTGGTCAGCGCCACCCGCGGCAACCACGGTCAGTCCCTGGCCTATGCGGGCGCCAAGGCGGGTATTCCCGTCACCATCGTGGTCCCGCGCGGCAACAGCGTGGAGAAGAACGCCGCCATGCGCGCCCAGGGCGCCACCCTCATCGAGCATGGCGAGGATTTCGACGCCGCCCGCGCCTTTGCCGCCGCCCACGCCGCCGAACACGGGCTGGATTTCGCGCCCTCCTTCGCACCGCCGCTGGTGCGTGGTGTCGCCACCTACGCGCTGGAACTGCTGCGTGCCGTGCCCGGGCTGGATGCCCTCTATGTGCCGGTTGGGCTCGGTTCGGGCATCTGCGGCTGCATCATGGCGCGCGACCTGCTGGGGCTTTCCACCGAGATCATCGGCGTGCAGAGCACGGGTGCCGACGCCTATGCACAAAGCTTCGCCGCCGGCCGCGTGGTGGAGACGCCCAGCGCCATCACCCATGCCGATGGCATGGCGGGCCGCATCCCAGATGCCGGCGCGCTGGCCATCATCCTGAAGGGCGCCGCGCGCATCGTGACCGTGACCGATGACGAGGTGCGCGACGCCATCCGCGCCTATTGGACCGACACGCACAACCTGGCCGAGGGCGCCGGCGCCGCCCCCTTCGCCGCCCTGATGCAGGAGCGCGGGCGCATGGCCGGCAAGCGCGTCGCCACCATCCTGTGCGGCGGCAACATCGACCTCGACCTGTTCCGGGACTGGGTGCTGTGATCCTCGCCCATGTGCGCCCCATGGGCGGCCCGCCCGCGGACGTGCATGTGGCGGAGGGGCGCATCACGGCGCTGACCCCCAGCACCGCCCCCGGCCCCGCCCCGCTGCTGCTGCCGGGCCTGGTCGAGGGCCATTGCCACCTGGACAAGACGCTCTGGGGCCGCCCCTGGTGGCGCAACGACGTCGGCCCCCTGCTGACCGACCGCATCGAGAACGAAAAGCGCATCCGCCGCGCCATCGGCATGGACGCGGCGCGCGAGGGGCGCGCGCTGGCTGAGGCGCATCTCGCCGCCGGCACCACTCGCCTGCGCAGCCATGTGGACGTGGACGAGGAAAGCCGCCTCAGCCATGTCGAGGCGCTGCTCGGGCTGCGCGAGGTCATGCGCGGCGTGCTGGACATCCAGCTGGTCGCCTTCCCGCAATCGGGCATCCTGCGGACGCCGGGCGTCGAGGAATGGCTGGACGAGGCGCTATGCCTGGGCTGCGACGCGGTGGGCGGCCTGGACCCGTCGCTGATTGATCGCGATCCGGTGCGGCACCTGGACATCGTCTTCCGCCTGGCGGAACGGCACGGCAAGCCCGTGGACATCCATCTGCACGAGGCCGGTGAACTCGGCGCCTTCAGCATGGAACTGATCGCGGAGCGAACGCGGGCGCTGGGCATGGCCGGCCGCGTGGTGATCAGCCACGGCTTCGCGCTGGGCGATGTCGCGGCGCCGCGGGCCGATACGCTGCTGTCGGCCCTGGCAGCCGCGGGCGTGGCGCTGTGCACCTCTGCCCCGCCCTCCCGCAACGTGCCGCCGCTGAAGCGGGCGCGCGAGCTGGGCGTGACGCTCTTCGCCGGCAACGACAACATCCGCGATAGCTGGAGCCCCTACAACGCGCCGGACATGCTGGCCCGCGCCGCCATGGTGGGGCTGAAATACGAGCTGCGGCGGGACGAGGATGTGGCGCTGGCGCTCGAAGCCGTCACCATCGAGGCCGCGCGGGGCTGCGGCTTCGCCGACTACGGCTTGGCG
>JBHYDO010000407.1:0-2457 GCA_051860645.1 Roseococcus sp. | reverse complement strand
GGTCGAGGCAGAGCGCCATCTCCTCGCTGCCGGGGCTGAGGCGGGCCAGCAGGAAGGGGTAGCGGCGCAGGTAGGCGGGCACATAGGTGCCGTCGCGCCAGCGGCCCTCGGCGCTGATGAACAGGTTGCGGTCGGGCCCGGAGCCCAGGATGGCCAGCGGCATGTGCGGCGCCCCTGTCGCGAACACCACGCCGATGTGGCGGGCGGCGAGGGCGAATTCCTCCAGCGCCAGCGGCACCGCGGGCACGCCGGCGGCGAAGCCGAAGCCCACGTCGCGCACCCGCCAGCGGCCGTGCTGCATGTGGTTGAGCGGCGTCAGCGCGGAATAGAGCGGCGGCAGCTGCGCGGCGCCCTCCTGGGATATCCCGTTCGGCACAGGGGCGTTGGGCATGCTGAAACCTCTGATGGGTGGGGAATGACGCCAAAACGTCACTTAAAGTGGACAAGTGCTTGCATCTGTAACGACGCCGTTCCAGTATGGCACGGAGAAACTAGGCGGAGGAAGGCCATGTCCCACCCACGCTCAGGCTCGCCCGGAGGGCCGGCCGGCGAAGGCATGGATGCAGCCCCCTCACAGGACCAGGAGTGTCCCTCCCCGCGGGCTGATTCCGGCCATCGGCGGCTCGGCCGCCGCCTTCTCGTCACGCGGGTGCTGACGGGCGCCGTCGTGCTGATGGGCGCATCCCTGGCCCCCCTGCGCGAGGCCCAGGCCCAATATCGCACCGGCCTGACCGACAGCGACCCCAATGACAGCCCGGGCTATGGCCGCGGCCAGCGCCGCCCCCGCACCGGCCTGACCGACGCCGACCCCAATGACGGCGCGGGCTATGGCCGCGGCGGCAACCGCGGCGGCAACCGCCGGCACACCGGCCTGACCGACGCCGACCCCAATGACGGCGCAGGCTATGGCCGCGGCGGCGGGCGGCGGCGCACCGGCCTGACCGACAGCGACCCGAGCGACGGCGCGGGCTACGGTCGCGGCGGTTGGCGTTGATCCCTTCCCGCCGCCAGGCCGTGTGGCCCCGGCGGCGGAAGCGTTGCCAAGGCATCCCTGGCCGAACCGGCACCGCCCGAATTGGAGCCTGAACATGTCGGAAAAACTTTCCCGTCGCCTGCTGGTCCTGCGGGTCGCCACGCTCAGCGCCGCCGGTGCGGCCCTGGCGGCCTGCGTGCCGGCGCAGCCCGGGCCCTACTACGTCGCCCCGGTCGTCGTGGCACCGGCGCGCGTCCGCACCGGCCTCGCCGACAGCGATCCCAATGACGGCGTGGGCTATGGCCGCGGCGGGTATCGCGGCGGCTACACAGGCAACCGCGTCCGCACCGGCCTCACCGACAGCGATCCCAATGACGGCGCGGGCTTTGGCCGTGGCGGGTATCGCGGCGGCTACACCGGCAACCGCGTGCGCACCGGCCTCACCGACAGCGACCCCAATGACGGCGCGGGCTTCGGCCGCGGCCGGCGCCGCTGGTGAGCCCCGAGGGCGGCGCCGCGCTCGCCAGGCCGGCCACGGCGCAGACGCTGGGCGAATGGGCCTTCGGCGTGACCTATGGCGCGCTCGGCGTCAGCGAGGCGCTGGCCATGCGGGAAAGCCGGAATTGGCGCTTCCTGCCCGGCGCTGGCACCAACCGCTTCGCCGAAGTGCTTTCCACCGCCGCCATCGACGCCCATCTGCGCACCGACGCGGCCCGCACGCCGCGCATCGGCATGGCCGATGACAGCCAGCGCGGCAGCGCGGGCGTGCCGGTGGAGGATTTCTGCCTCGATGACGGCCGCGTGGACCTGCCCCGCCTGCTGGCGCGCTTCGACGCCGGCGCCTCGCTGGTGGTGTCGCAGTTCGACGAGACGCACCCGCCGCTGCAGCGCCTCTGCCGCGGCCTGGAGAAGCTGTTTCTGCACGCGGTCCAGGGCAATCTCTATCTGACGCCGCCGGCCGCCCAGGGCTTCCGCACCCATTACGACACGCATGACGTGCTGGTGCTGCAGGTCGAGGGCCGCAAGCGCTGGCGCGTCTGGGATGGCGAACCCATCCCCCGCCCCACCCGCCGCACCCCCTGGCCGGGAAAGATCCTCCCGGAAGGTGAGCCGCACGTCATGGTGCTGGAGCCGGGCGATGCGCTCTACATCCCGCGCGGCGTCTTCCACGACGCGGCGACGGAGCCTGGCCACGCCTCGCTTCACATCACGCTGGGCTTCCTCGAACCCTCCTGGGCCGAGGCGCTGCGGCAATTGCTCGACGATGTGGAAGCGACCGACCCGGCGCTGCGCGAGGCGGTTCCCACCTGGCGCATCGGCGAAGAGGACCTGCACCCGGCGCTGGAGGGCGCGCTGGCCCGCCTGGCCGCACCGGGCCTCGCTGAACGCCTGCAGAACCTGCTGCTGGGCCACCTGCCCATGGACCGCCAGCCCCTGCCGGCGCGGGGCCTGTTCACGCGGATGCCCGAGGGCGCGCTGCGCCT
>JBHYDO010000406.1:0-2460 GCA_051860645.1 Roseococcus sp. | reverse complement strand
AGAAGGCAGCAGCGTTCCATCCAGCGGCTACGGCCGCGTAACAGTGTCCACAAAAGCGGGGCAAGGCCAGGTCCCGTCAACGCGCTTACTCACACGCGTCGGCCATGTGGTGGGCATCCTGGGCTTCCAGCCCGACCCGACCGAGCCGCTGGGAGGCTGGTTCAGGGCCAGCCTCCATAGCCCTTCCGCAGCCGATCAATGACGCTGAGCGGCCTCGGCCGCGGCAGCTTCGTGGCCTGGCGGCGCGCATGAAGCTCATGCAGCACCACCTCGCCATCGGGTGCACGCTGCAGGGTGAGCTGGCGGTGGAAGAACTCCCGCGAGCCGGGATGCTTGCCGATCAGGACGATGCCGGCCTCCGGCAGCCCCTCCGCGACCAGGCGCAGCATGGCGTCGGCGGCGCCAGGGTCGAGCGTATCTGTCGCGTTGCCCAGCACGATCCAGCGTGGACGGAAGAGGACAATCCGCGCAAAGGACAGGCGCTGGACTTCGGCCGGGCTGAGGACATGCGCCCAGTCCGTCGCCTCCTCCAGGCGTGGTGCGAGATGCGGAAGGCCAACGCTGCAAAGGGCAGCCTTCAGCGCTGCGGCATCGTGACATGCCGCGGCGTTCGGGAAGGCCAGGGCCCGGCGCAGGCTTCCCTGCGGCAGGAACGGCCATGGGCCCACGGCGAGCATGGCGTCATCAGCTGGCAGATCCACCTGGCCGCGCCCCCAGGGCCAGATGCCGGTCACCACGCGGAACAGGGCGCTAGCCGCCTCGGGGTCGCCATCGACCAGGACGCGCTCGCCCGGCTGCACCGTCAGCGTCAGGTCCGACAGCATGGCCGTGCCGTCGGCCGCCGCGATCCACAGATCCCGCACGCCGATATGCGGCGCCGGCGCACGGTTCAGGTTGATCGCGGTGTCCCCGCTGCGCGCGGCTTCGGCGGCGACGGTGCGAACCGCCTCGTCGAGCATCAGGACGCGCTCCACAGAGGCCCGCCACGCGGCGATGATGGCCAGGTTGTCCACCGGCCAGGACAGGGCCGCGGTGACCTGCTGGAACGCCTGCCCCGACTGGATCAGCCGGCCGAGGGAGAGCGTCCCTTCCAGGAACCGCGGCACGCCGACCAGTACGGGCAGCACGCCGGCGAGGACCACATAGCCCGAGGAGAAGGCCATCAGCCGCGCCAGCCCCGCCGACTGGTCGCGCCAGGACTGCGCGATCGCCTGGAACACGGTCCCGAGCCGTTCGCGTTCGAGCGGTTCACCGCGCGCAACGGCGATGGGTTCCCCCCCTTCATGGGACTGCACCAGGCTAAAGCGGAACTCTGCCTCGCAGGTCTGCCGCGTGTCGGTGGCGCGCACGAGCGGCCGGCCGAGCATGAAGGCGACGACCGCGCCGGCACCGGCATAGCCGAACGCCAGCAGGACGAGGTGGCCTGGCAGCGCCACGCCCGCGACCTGGATCGAGCCCGACAGGGACCACAGGATGCCGACGAACGTCGTGAGCAGCAGCACGCAATAGAACATGGTGCTGGCCAGGTCGACGGCGAACTCGGTCGCGATACGGATATCCTCGGCGATGCGTCCGTCGGGGTTGGCGTGGTCGCCCGGGATGCGGTCGGCCTGGTAGTGTCGGGCGTCGCGCATCCAGTCGCCAATGACCCGCGCCGTCAGCCAGCGCCGCCAGTCGAATTGCAGCCACCGGCGCACCGCCAGATGCGCCGTGTTGGTCGCTATGGTGCCAAGCATGATCATCGCGAAGACGCCGATCTGCTCCATCGCGTGGTCGGTCGAGCGCCGCTCCAGCGCGTCGAACAGATCGGCAGTCCAGAGATTGAGCCGGACCACCAGTCCGACCTGCGCCACCACGAGCAAGGCGAGCGTCACCGCGAGGAGCCGCGGCCGCCAGCGCCGCCGCTCCGTCCAGTAGGGGCCGGAGAGCCGCAGGAAGTCGTGGAAGAACCGCCGGGTCTGCTGCGAAGGCGCGATCACGCCGTCCGGGGCAATGACATGGGACGGCTCGGCCGACGGTGCCTGTTCGGTCATGTCGGCAGGATAGTGCAAAGGCGCGCGGCGCGCTCTGGTCTCGGCGCCGTGCCTGGGAGCGTCCGGCCCGTGATGCGCGGGGCACGCCTGCGTGGGGCGCTGGGCCGCCGCCCTCGGCGGGTGCTACCGTCCGGCACGGAGATTCCGCAGCGGAGGGCAACGCCCGTGGACGATCCCTACACGATCCTCGGCGTCGCGCGGGACGCGACGCCCGCGGCGATCCGCAAGGCCTATCTGCGCCTCGCCAAGCAGTGGCACCCCGATGCCAACCCTGACAAGCCGGAGGCCGAGGCGGCCGGCGGTGCCCGCTATCGCTCGCGCCCCGGCGGCTTCGAGGCGCCGGGCGGGTTCGAGGAAGCCGATCTCGAGGATTTCCTCGCCCGCGCCTTCCGCGGCACCCGGCGTCCAGCGCGCGGGCCGATGCGCG
>JBHYDO010000405.1:0-2519 GCA_051860645.1 Roseococcus sp. | reverse complement strand
CGCGGGATGGTCATGACCGGCAGCAGGCCGCGCCGCGGCTCGGGCAGGTTGGGGTTGGGGCCGGCCTGGACGTCACCGGGCTGTTCGTTGCAGGCGGACAGGGCGATCATCGCCACGCCCGCGCCAAAGGTCCTTCGCTTCATGGCGCCTCTCCCTGCTGGAAACGCGAATAGCCCATCCAGGCCGCAACCAGCGCCAGCAGCGCCGTGACGGCCGAGAGCCAGAGGCCCGCGGGCATGGAGGCCCAGGCGTCCTTCGCGTGGACCAGGGCGTTGATGAAGCCCATCACCCACATGGCCAGCAGCACGACGAAATAGCCGCCCTGCCACCTGCGCCAGCCCGGCGGGACGCGGAACAGTTCCACCAGGGCCCAGAGCGCGGCGAAGGCGCCGACGAACAGCCCGCCCGCGATCAGCCAGGAGGCGAAGTTCGTCCACTGCACATGGAAGCTGGCATTGTAGGCGAGGTCACTGAGCAGCGCGCCCAGGAACAGCGGGGGCGGAAACGCCAGCAGGATCGCATGCAGCGGATGCAGGGGTCTTGCCGACCCCGGGTTGGATATGGCGACCATGGCGGCGCTCCTCCTCCGGATGGCAGCCGGGTCCTGGCCGCCGGAGGTCGGTAAGCGCCATAGCGCCGCGATGGTTGCCGCCGCCCCGCACGGCGCGGCGCGCGTCGGTCAGGCTTCGTAGCCCGGGTTCTTGCGGTCGAGCTGGCGCAGCAGCGCGGGCCACTCCATCACGCCATAGGGGCGGCGCGTGCCGGGCTGGAAGGCGAGCCAGGTCTTCTCCACCACCTCCGGCGCGACACCCTGCAGCGGCGAGTTGCACGCCATGGCGGCCAGCTGCGCCATGCAGCTCTTCTCCATGCGGTGCAGCCAGTTGAAGGCCTCGGCCACCGTGTTGCCGGTCACCAGCAGGCCGTGGTTGCGCAGCACCATGGTGTTGGCGTCGCCGAGATCCCGCACCAGGCGTTCCCGCTCGCTCAGGTCCAGCACCACGGAGTTGAAGTCGTGGTAGCGCACCTTGGCGAAGCGCATCGCCGTCTGCGTCAGCGGCAGCAGCCCGCATTCCAGCGAGGAGATCGCCATGCCGGGCCAGGTGTGGGTGTGGATGACGCAGGCCGCGTCCTCCCGCGCCAGATGGATCGCGGAATGGATCACGAAGCCCGCGCGGTTGATGCCGAAGTCGAAATCCCCGTAGTCGGGCTTGCCCAGGATGTTGCCCTCGGCGTCGATCTTGATGAGCGAGCTGGCCGTGATCTCGTCATACATCAGCCCATAGGGGTTGATGAGGAAGTTGTGCCCCTCGCCCGGCACGCGGGTCGAGATGTGGTTGGCACCCATGTCGTCCATGCCATACAGCGCCACCAGCCGGTAGGCGGCGGCGGTGTCCACGCGGGCCTGCCACTCGGCGGGGCTGACCTTGTCGCGCATGGACGAGATGCGCAGTTCGGGGCGGGCGGGAATTTCGAGCATGGTTGTATCCTCCGGGTTGGTGCGAAGTTGCGCCAGCCGGGTGGCGCGGGTCAACGGCAACACTCAGCCATGCCGCGCGCCGTGCGCCCGCCGGCGGCCCCAGATGCGCAACCCCCCGAAGCGGCGAAACAGGCCGCGCTTGTCCAGCGCCTCGAAGGTCTCCTCCGGGCCTTCGGGGTCCAGCACCTCGTGGTCGGCCAGCCAGGTCTGGACGGCGCCGAGGTCCGGCGTCTCGTAGGCCACCAGCGTGCGGCCCGCCCCGCGCAGGGCCTCGATGGCGGCGATCAGCGAACCCCCATCGGCCAGTCGCGCCGCCACCTCCGCGGGCGCGCGGCCCAGATGCTCGGCGAGCAGCCCGTCGCGTACCGCGGCGATGTTGGCGCGAAGCTGGTCCGTCCGGCCCTCCAGAACCACGTCGCACTCCACATCCAGCCGCATCGAGCGGTTGTTCAAGTTGGAGGAGCCGACGCGCAACACCTCGTCGTCCACCACCATGACCTTGGCATGCACGTAGATCGGCAGGCCGCCCGCGGTGACGGGGTGGTAGATGCGGAACCGCCCATGAGGATCATGCCCGCGCAGCGCCTCGCGAAGCCGTGCGCGAGCGGTGTCCATCGCGATGGGCTCCAGCCAGCCCTGGGCGGAGACGGGGTTCACCAGCACGATCTCGGGGCCGTCGGGCTCCTCCAGGCGCCGCGCCATGGCCTCCGCAATGCGGCGCGAGGCGAAGTACTGGCTCTCGGCATAGATGCTCGCGCGGGCGCGCGCGATGAGGTCGAGGTACAGCGCCTCGATCTCATGGATGGCGGGCGCGTCGGGTATATTGGGGCGCGTGCGCGCGATGCCGATCTCGACGTCGCGGAACTGCGGCTCCAGCCCCTCGGGCCAGAGGTCATGCCCCTCCGCGATGGCTTCGAGAGGCTCGCCGCCCGCCACCTGCCAGCGTTCGCGCGCAAGCTCGCCCAGCGCCCGCGCGGCGGCACCGGCCACGGCGGTGGTGGCGTCGTGCCAGGGCTGCCCGGGCGCGCCGCTGGGGGGCGCG
>JBHYDO010000404.1:0-2585 GCA_051860645.1 Roseococcus sp. | reverse complement strand
TCTGCGGCGACCCTCTCCCAGCTACCGACGCAGCACCTTAGCCAGGAGATGCGCCGGTGAGTGGAGGAGTTACAAGCCGCCTGGGGCTGCTGCTGGCGGGGGCGGGGCTGGCGCTCGCCATCTGGGTGATCGCCGCGCAGGATATCACGGCCATCGGGGCGCTGCTGGCGGGCGCGGGGCTTGGCCTGCTGCTGCTGGCGCCGGCGCACCTGCCCTTCATGGTGGCCAATGCCTTCGCCTGGGCTGCGGTGATGCCGCGGCACCAGCGCCCCGGCCCGGCCGGCATGCTGGAACTCGTCTGGATCCGCGAGACCATCAACACGCTGCTGCCCGTGGGCCAAGTGGGCGGGGAGGTCGCCTGCTATCGGCTGATGCGCCGCCAAGGGCTGCGGCCAGGCCCGGCGGCTGGGGGGGTGCTGCTGGACAAGGCGCTGTCCGTGCTCTCGACGCTGGGCTTCGCGCTGCTGGGCCTTGCCGTGCTGCTGGCCGAGGGGAAGCAGCTGGGATGGGGGCTGGTGCTGGGGTTGATCCTGGGCGGGGCGTTGCTCGCCGGGCCGTTCATCGCGCTGCAGAACGCGCGGGCCTTCGGCCGGGTGGCGGCCTGGCTGAATCGCGTGACGTCGGGGCGGATGAGCGGCTTCCTCGAGCATTCGTGCCGCATAGACCTCTATCTGCGCCGCGCCTGGCGCCGGCCGCGCCGCCTTGCGCTGTGCTTCGCCTGGCAGATGGCTGCCAACATCCTGGGCGCCTTGCCGCTGTGGCTCGCGTTGTGGCTGCTCGGTCATCCGGTCGGGTTCCTGGAGGCCATGGTGATCGGGGCGCTGGTGCAGGCCGTGACGGCCTTCGCCTTCGCCGTGCCAGGGGGCTTGGGCGTGATCGAGGCGGGCTTCATCGGCGCGGGCGCGCTGGTGGGGGTGGACCCCACTGCCGCCGCCGCGCTGGCGCTGACGCGGCGGCTGCGGGAGCTGCTGGTCTACCTGCCCGGCCTCGCGGCCTGGGCCTGGGCCGAGCGGCGCGCGCCGGTTGCGGAACGCGGCCCGCGCCCCACCTCCGCCCGACCGCTGCTGAGGCAACCCGCTTGAACACCCTCCCCATCCCCTCCGCCATTCCGCGCCATGCCCTGGTCACCGGGGGGGCGAGGCGGCTCGGCGCCGCCATGGCGCGCGCGCTGGCCGGCGCAGGCTTCGACGTGACGGTGCATGTCCACCACTCGCGCGGGGAGGCGGAAGCGCTGGCCGATGAACTGCGCGCCCAGGGCCGGCGCGTGCATGTGCTGCAGGCCGACCTCTCGCGCGAGGCCGAGGTGGTGCCCATGGTGGGCGAAGCCGTGGCCGCGCTCGGCCCGCTCGGCGTGCTGGTCAACAATGCGAGCGTCTTCGAGCGCGATGAATGGGCCGATGCCAGCCGAGAAAGCTGGGACGCGCATCTGGAGCCCAACCTGCGCGCGCCCTTCCGGCTGACGCAGGACTTCGCCCGCCAGCTTCCCGTCGGCGCCGAGGGGGTCGCGGTGAACATGCTGGACCAGCGCGTGCTGTCGCTGACGCCGCATTTCATCTCCTACACCGTCTCCAAGGCGGGGCTGTGGGCGCTGACGCAGCAGATGGCGCTGGCGCTGGCGCCGCGCATCCGCGTGGCCGCCATCGGGCCCGGCCCGGCGCTGCCCAGCCCCCGCCAGACCCAGGCGCAGTTCGACCGGCAATGCGCCTCGGTGCCGCTGCGCCGCGGCACCAGCCCGGACGAGGTCGGCCACGCGCTGCTGGCCATTCTGGCGCTGCCGAGCTTCACGGGGCAGGTGATGTGCCTCGATGGTGGGCAGCACATGCAGTGGGCGCCGGCCGGCCCTGCGGCGGCGCAGGAGGAATAGCGCCCGGCCGACCTTATGGCCCGCCCGCCCGCCATGCTATGCGCCGCCGATGTCTGATGCACTTCCGGCGCGGCTCCGCCGCGTCTTCATCCGCGGCCTGGAGTTGCAGGCGCGCCTGGGCGTGCACGCGCATGAGAAGGTGGGGCCGCAGCGCATCGTGGTGCATGTGGAACTGGATGTGCGGGATGACGGGCCGGACATCGGGCCCGATGCGCTCTCTCGCGTGGTGGATTACGAGCAGGTGGTGCTGGCTGCCCGCCAGGCGGTCTCGGGCGGGCATGTCCTGCTGGTGGAGACGCTGGCCGAGCACTTGGCCGGGCTTGCGCTGCGCGACGGGCGGGTGCTGCGCGCCCGGGTTTCGATCGAGAAACCCGATGCCTTCTCGGATGTTGCCGCCGTGGGCGTCACGGTGGAGCGCGGCCGGGGCGGCTGACGCGGCGGCCGGGTGGCACGCGCGGACCTCGCCCGGGACGCCGCGGGACGCTACCATCGCGTGCGCCGGGGCGACCCGGCCCGGAGGCCACGCCGGGGGCCGAGTCAATCCCCCAAATGTGCCGCCGCAGGATTTCATCCACTGGCAGGACATGAGGTCTGCAAGTGTTGCAAAGCACAACAGAAGCTTCACCCAGGCGACATATGAGAGCGCGCGCACCAGAGAAAAATAATATAAATCAGTTGGTTGGTAATTTGCATATCTTCTGTGCAAACCCTGGCAAATCCA
>JBHYDO010000403.1:0-2615 GCA_051860645.1 Roseococcus sp. | reverse complement strand
TGATCCGCGAGCTCAACCTCACCCCCGTCATCCAGGCCGACACGGCGGGTGCCGCCGAACTCATCGCGCGCGAGGGCACCGACCAGGACGTGGCGGTGGCGAGCGAGCTGGCGGCGGAGGTGTATGGCCTCGACATCCTGCGCCGCAACGTCGAGGACGCGTCGCACAACACCACCCGCTTCTACGTGATGGCGCGCGAAAGGCGGATGCCGGCCCTGGGCACGCCGCACACGCTGACCACCTTCGTGTTCCGGGTGCGGAACATGCCGGCCGCGCTCTACAAGGCGCTGGGCGGCTTCGCCACCAATGGCGTGAACATGACGAAGCTGGAAAGCTACATGCTGGACGGCGCCTTCACCGCGACCCAGTTCCTCTGCGACGTGGACGGCCACCCGGACGATCCCGCCTTGTTCCGCGCCTTCGAGGAACTGCGCTTCTTCTCGCGCGAGGTGAAGGTGCTGGGCTGCTACACCGCGCACCCCTTCCGCATGGCGCATGAGGGGCGGTAGGGGGAAGCAGCCCCTTATCGCGCGGGAAGCCTGAGGCAGCGCCCCAGCGCCCGGCGCAGCGCCGCCTCGGCGCCGCCCATGCCGAGCGCCCCCTGCGGCATGCCGTCCACCGCCACATCCACCGGGGCCGAGGCGCTGGCCAGCAGCCGCGCCACCTCGGGCGCGCCATGCACATCGGCCCGCCACAGCGCCTCGAGGGCGGAGTGGCGCAGGAAGCTCACCTGCAGCCGCGCGGCGCCACTCTGCAGCGTGATGTCCACGCGCGGCGGCATGGGGCCGGTGAAGGCGGCCTCCACCACCGGATTGAGCGGCCCGTCGCAGAACAGGGTCAGCGCGCGAACCAGGCCGAGCGGGGGGCTGGCGGCGGCCGCGCGCGGCGCCGTGTGCATCTGCCAGCCAGGCCCGGCGATGGCCACGGGTGGGGCCGCCACAGCCGCCGGGGGCGGCATGGCGACCGCGGTGAACACGCTGCCATCCCAGGCCAGCGCCTCTTGGCCGAACACCAGCACATCGCGATCCGGACCGGGGCGGATCTCCACCCCCTCCGCGAAGCGCTCGAGCATGCGGCGATAGCCGCCGGGAAAGCTGACGAACACATGCACAGGGCATTCGAGCCCGCGGCAGAAGGCGCCGGCCGCGCCGGGGCAGGTCATGGCCGAGACATCCACCACGAAATCCGCCAGCCCGTCGGGGCTGAGGTTCGCGCGGCGCAGGAAGTCCGGGTGGAAGGTCGGCGCCTGGCCGGAACGGCTGCGGCACCCCGCCGCGAGTTCCCGCCGCAGCTGGCTGATCTCCGACGGCTCGCCTGGGGTGGCTTGCGGCTGCGCCACGGTCGGCGTGACCAGTCCCGACAGCAGCATGAGGGCCAGCAGCACGGCCAGCCTCGGCATCGGCGGCCTGCCCCGCCTCAGCGCCGCAACCGCTCGACCCCGCCCGGGGCGGGCAGGCCGCGGCGGCGCAGGCAATCGCGATAGGCCTGGCCCAGGGCTTCGACGCGGAGGGCCTGGCTGCGCCGGTCCGGTCCGTAGGCGGCGGGGCCGGCCTGCCGGCCGGACTGCCGCACCGCCGGCGAGGCCTCGGCTTCCGCGCGGCATTCCGCGTTGGTCATGGGCGCGCCGCCACGGGGCAGGTCGGCGGGTTCCGCGCAGGCGGCGAGCGACAAGACCAGGAGGAGGGGGGCGCATCTCATGCCGACATCCAGTCCTCGATCAGGCGGCGCGCGATGGAATCGGCGCGCGGCAGGGAAAACCCATGCGAGGCAGGGTTGCGGATCTGGTCCTGGGTGAACCAGCGCGCATCCTGCAATTCGTCATCATCCAGGGTGATGACGTCGCTCAAACCCTCGGCGTGGAAGCCGATCATGATGGAGGAGGGGAAGGGCCAGGGCTGGGAGGAATGGTAGGTCACGCCCCCCACCTCCACGCCCGTCTCCTCCATCACCTCGCGGCGCACCGCCTCCTCGAAGCTCTCGCCCGGCTCCACGAAGCCGGCGAGGGTCGAATACATCGCCACGTTGGGGAAGCGGCGGGAATGGCCGAGCAGGCAGCGGTCGCCGCGCACCACCAGCATGATCACGGCGGGGTCGGTGCGGGGGAAGTGCTGGGCGTTGCAGGCGGTGCAGACCATGGCGTGGCCGGCGCTTCGCGGCTCGCACACCCCGCCGCAGACGCCACAGAAGCGGTGCTTCACGCGCCAGTGCATCATGCCGCGCGCATGGGCCAGCACGCTCGCCTCCCCGGCCGGCAACAGGCCCGCGACCGCGCGCAAATCGGCGAAGGCACCCATGGCGGGCGGCAGCAAAGGCAGGGGGTCGTCGGCGGTGGAGCAATCCACCGCAAACACCGGGCGCTTTTCCCACAGGCCGAGGAAGGCCCAGGGGCCGCCGGCCATCCGCACCGCCTCGGCGCCCGGGCGGGAGAGCAGCACGGCCTCGGGCCGCCCCTCCTCCACGCCGCGCATCAGGCTGCGCGCGCGCCAGACGGGAACGAAGAGGGTGGCGTCATCGGCGAGGGCCGCCTCGATGAAGGCCGGGTCGTCGCGCAGCTTGCCCGCGCGGTCGAGCGGACTTCCGGTGTAGGCATTGGCGCGTTGGGCGGGAATGGCGAG
>JBHYDO010000402.1:0-2672 GCA_051860645.1 Roseococcus sp. | reverse complement strand
TCTTCGCCGACAAGATCAACCACCACATCAGCCGCCTGCGCGTGCGCAACTACCCGGCCCCCCTGGCGCCGCCCAAGCCCGGCCAGCTTCGTGCCGGCGCCCACGCGGACTACGGCTCGCTCACCATCCTGCGCGCCGAGGACAAGCCAGGCGGCCTGCAGGTGCTAAACCGCGCGGGCGAATGGGTGGACGTGCCCATCGCACCCGACAGCTACATCATCAACATCGGCGAACTGATGGCGCGATGGACCAATGGCCAGTGGAAGGCCACGCTGCATCGTGTGGTGAACCCGCCGGCAGAACTCGCGGCAGGCAGCCGGCGGCTGTCGCTCGTCTTCTTCCACAATCCGAACTACGACGCGCCGGTGGCGGCGCTGCCGGGCACCGTGCCCGAGGGAGAGGCACCGAAATTCGCGCCCACCACCTCGGGCGAGCACCTGCGCGCGCAGTTCGTGCGCACGCAGGTGTAGGGCATCACGGATTGCTGACGGGCGCCGGCGCTGCCGCGGGTGCCGGCGCGGGGGTGGTGGGCGGCGGCAACGCGCAGTTCTGCTCGCGCATCGTCGTCTCGACCGCCAAATACTCGCCGCGCATCCGCCCCAGTTCGTCCCGCCGGTCTGTCGTCGCCGCCATGCCGATCAGCGCGGGCCAGAAGATGATGAGGCCCACCGTCAGCAGCGCCGCATCCGCATTGGCGTTCTCGCGCTGGAGATTGGCCACGCGCGCCACCTCGCCATCGAGGCGGAGGCGTTCCTCCGTCAACTGCGGGCAGGTCCAGGCGCGGTAGCCGGTGGGGCTCACATAGCGCGCCGTGATGTTCTCCGGCCGCGTGGCGCAGGCCGAGAGCAGCACGGTGCCGGCAAGGATGAGGGACAAGGGTGAGCGTTTCATGGTGGCCTCCTGCAAGGCCACCAGAGAGACTCAACCTATGGTCAAAAGCGGACGCTCAGCCAGAGAGCGCATCCGTCAACGCGACGACATCGGACGCGGCATCAAGGCCCATCACGAGCTCCAGGACGCGCTGGGCGCGCGCGGGCGAGACCACGCGGCCGGCATTGTCCAGGAACTTCCGTTCCACATCCGCGGCCGAGAGTGGCTTGGCGTCGGAGCCGCGGTTGTGTGCCTCGCGGTGCACCAGGCGGCGGCCGTCCACCGTGTCGATGACCAGTTCCCCGCCGTAGTAGCGCGGGAAGTTCAGCGTGTTGTCGGGCTCGTAGCCGGTGCGCGCGGTGAGAGCCAGCACGCGCGGATCGCGGATGGCGTCCTCCTCCAGTTCATCGAGCGTGAGGCGGCCATGCACCATGGCGCAGGCCACGGCGTAGTGCACGCTGAACTGGGCATCGTAGCCATTGACGGGGGTCTTCTTGGTGGCCTCGGGCTCGCACACCACCTTCACCTGGCCCTCATGGATGCGGCAGGTGATGCGCGCGATGTCCTCGGGGCGCAGCGCATGGGTGGCGCGCAGGGCGAGGGCCGCGTCGGCGAAGGCGTGGTTGAAGTGGCAGCAGGGGTAGGGCTTCAGCGCGACGTTGCGCATCTCCCACAGCTCGCCCAACGCCTCGGCCACGCGCGAAAGGTCTTCCGGGGCGCGCTCCTGCATGTGGCTGCGGAACAGGCCGAAGCGGCCCTCATAGGCAGCGGGCGGCGCCTTGAAGCCGCTGCGCGCCAGGGCCGTCGCGGTGATCGCGCAAACCCCCGCCCAGCCCGGGTGCAGCCGCTTGGTCCAGGAGCCATCCTGCAGGAATTCCAGCGAACCCGCGGCCATGGACAGGATGATGCCCTGCGCGGTCGCGATCTGCGCCGCTGTCGCCCCCACCAGCCGTCCTGCCGTCAGCGCGCAGCCGAAGGCACCCACCATGCCGGTCGGGTGGAAGCCGACCTGGTGAAAGCCGCCCTGCGCCGCGGCACCGATGCGCGAGGATGCCTCGACGCCCAGCAGGTAGGCCAGCAGCGCCTCCTGCCCGCTGGCACCATGTTGCCGAGCCATGTGCAGCGCCGTCGGCACCGCGCTGGCCGAGGCATGAACCACCGCGTCCGAATGGGTGTCGTCGTAGTCGAGGCCGTGGATCAGCGTGCCGTTCAGCATCACCGCATCGCGCAGCGGCAGGCGCAGCGGAAAGCCCACGACCGGGTGCGCGCCCTCCCCGGCCAGGCCCGCGATGGCGCTGGCCGTCCGCTTGGCGAAGTCGAAGCCCGAGGCCGCGAGCGCGATGCCCAGGCTGTCCAGCATGTGGCGCTTGGCCTGCTCCATCACGTCGGGCGGGATGTCGCCGGGCGTCAGCGCCACCGCGAAATCGGCGAGGCGGGTGGAAAGCGGGGTGGGATGTGGGCTGGCCTGGGCCGCGTCGAGGCGGCTGGGCAGGGTGTCCATGGGCGTTGTCCTCCTGGGGCGCAGCATGGCCGCAATAATAAGTCCGGACAAGTCTATCTTGCCGTGCCTGGGGGGTGCGACCATCATGCGAGCAGATCGTCATCGAGGTTCCCATGTCCGCAGGTCCCAACCGCAGCTTCCTCTTCGCCCCCGGCGACCATCCGCGCCGCGCCGAGAAGGTGCTGGAGGTGGGGGCGGACGCCGCCATCCTCGACCTGGAGGACGCGGTGGCCGTCTCGGCCAAGGTGGCGGCGCGCGACGCGGTGCTGGCGGCACTGGCCCGCCCGCGGCGCTGCCGCGG
>JBHYDO010000401.1:0-2739 GCA_051860645.1 Roseococcus sp. | reverse complement strand
GGTCCTGCTGGCCATCCTGGCCGTGCATTCGATGGTGCTGCTGGGGACAGCCACGGTGGTGGCCGAAGTGGCCCAGAGCAGCGGCGCAAGGCCGCTCGCCCTTTTGCGCAACACCATCCTTGGCGTGGCCCGAAACCCGGTTGTGATGGCGGTGCTGCTCGCGCTCGTCTGGCGCGGCCTGTCCTTGCCCGTCCCGGGGGCGCTGCGCACCACGCTGGAAATGCTCGGCGCGGCCGCGCCGCCGCTGGCACTGTTCTGCCTGGGCGCCAGCCTGACAGGCGTTGCCGCCGCCGGGCGCTGGATGCAGACGGGCGCCACGGTGGTGCTGAAGCTGGCCGTGCTGCCGCTGCTGGTCTGGGGCTGCTGCGCCCTGCTCGGCGTGAGCGCCTTTGAGACTTCGGTGGCCGTGGTTGCCGCCGCCCTGCCCACCGGCGCCAACGCCTTCCTTTTGGCGCGGCGCTATTCCGCGGGTGCGGATGGCTCGGGAGCGGCAGTACTGATTACGACGGTCCTGTCAGTGGTCACGCTGTCGGCGCTGCTGACCCTGTTCCGATAAGGCCCGCTGCGCGCCGGCTGCAAATCCGGCGCCGTGCATCATCCTTTCGGCACTGCCTGAAGCGCGATCCGTCCTGGCGGATCACGCTCCAGAAGGCTTGCGGGAGCGGCGGCGTGCAACGGCGAACAACGCAAGCAACCCTGTGCCCAGCACGGCCAGCGCCGCCGGTGCCGGCACCGGCACCGGTGGGGCCGTCGTCTCCGGCACGGACGGCGCCGGGGTGCCGAAGAAGACCAAGTATTGCATCCACGTGGGCACGTCATCCTTGTTGAGGGGGGTGAACCACTCGCCGGCTTCCGGGTCGCCGCTGTTGATGAACAGGTTGAACCTCCCGCCGCCCCGCGTGGTGAAGGCAGTCACCAGCGGACCGCCAACGCCGGGCGTGTAGGTCCACGACCCAGTGGTCCGGTTCACCGCGTTCACCACGATTTCAGTGCCGGTGAAGCTCGGGAACAGAGCCGTATTCACCTCGACGGTGCCGTCCTCGAAAATCTTCATGATCGCTGGCGCGCCGTCGTAGCTGCATTGGTCGAGGGAAGCGCCGAACATGCCTGGACAATCCAGGCGCTTTATCGTCCCGATGAAGTCAGCCTTGGCTTCGTTTCCGGTGCCGCCGACCAGGCCCGCTACGAGAAAGGCTGCTGCGGCAGCCGGAAACTTCATGGTCTTCACTCTGTCCTCCATCGTCGGCACTCCAACGTGTCGAGGGAATGAAGCAAACACCGTGCCGCGCTGAAAAATCAGCGACTTGGATAAAAAAATCGTCAACGCATGGCGGACGTGTAAAATTTTCCGTCATGCTGGGCGGGGCGTGTCTGGTGGCTTGCCGGCCTATCCGCGCCCTCGGCTCCCGCGTCATCGACGCCCGCAGGGGCGGCATTCTTGGCCAGGATGCTGCCTGGGCTTCCCGACGTGCTCCGCAGGCCAAGGCCGGAGCCACCGGCTTCAAGTCAATCCATTTCCAGCGATGCTTCCAGCCCCAGGGAGAGGGCCAGCGCGTCCAGTCGGCGCAGCACGCTTTCGCCGGCGAACACCCCGGCGCCCTGGTCCAGTCGCAGCATCAGGCGCTGGCCACGGCGCTCCAGCCTTGTTGCAGCAAGCAACGAGGGTACACCGCCCGAAAGCGTGTAGCCCAGCCGGAGAGCCGCCCCCAACGCCTCGGCGCGGCGGGTTGAAGCTGCCGAAAGCAGTAGCCGCGCGGGAGCGAGGAAGGGCGCCAACGGGTCCGCCTCGTAGCGCAGTGCGGCCACCAGGGCGAGGTAGGCGCGGACGTGATGGTCCAGCCCCACGCCGTGCAGGCGCAGCAGGCGCAGGAAAGCCTGCTCGGCGCGGTATTCGGGGTGGTCGCGGCTGCCGCTGTCGCTGACCCAGCAGGCGGCGGCATGCAGCGCGCTGTCGGCCTCTCCCTCCTCGGCCAGGGGTTCGAGCCAGCGCAGCAGCGCGGGCGGCAGGCCCATGTCGCGGCCGAAGCGCGCCGCAATCTCCCGCGCCGCGGCCAGGAGGGGATCTTCCTCCCGCTCGCGCGGGGCCAGGCGCTGTGCATACCAGCCCTCGCGCAGCCCGTTGGCCGAGAAAACCACACGACCCGCACCCGAGGCGCGCAGCAGGCGGCGCATCACCACCGCGGCATAGGGAAGATCCGCCACGCGCTTGGCGGGCGCGGCCGGCATGCGCTCCAGCGATTTGCGCGGCGCGTTCATGATGACGCCGGCAAGATCCCGTGCCTCGTCGCGGCGGATCGCGTAGTGGTGCACGATGCTGAGCGGATAGCCGGTCTGGACGATGTGGATGCGCGCCAGCGCCCGGAAGGTGCCGCCTACCAGGAACAGGTCCTTGAGCGGCTGGGCGCCCAGCCAGGGGACGGATTTCAACTCGGCCTCCGCGATGGCACGCGCGCGCGTGACGTCGCCTTCGGCGCGCTCGCCCAGACGGATGGTGCCGATCGGCAGTGATGCCGTCTCCTCGATGCGCCCCTGCACCAGACGCACCAGTTCGAGCGAGCCACCGCCCAGGTCGCCCAGCACGCCGTCGGCGAGGGGTATGCCCAGGAGGAGCCCCTCGGCGGAAAGACGCGCCTCCTCTTCGCCGGTCAGCACATTGACCCGTGCGCCAGGCATCACCCGCTGCATCTGTGTGAGAAAGGCTGGGCCGTTGGTCGCGTCGCGCACCGCGGCCGTGGCCAT
>JBHYDO010000400.1:0-2739 GCA_051860645.1 Roseococcus sp. | reverse complement strand
GTTCCGTTCCGCCCGCGAATACTGGCTCATGCCGTTCGTCACCAGGCGGCCCGGTTCGCTGGCCGCGGCGACGACGGTGCCGCCGGGGCACATGCAGAAGGAATACACGCTGCGGCCGCTCGCGCAGTGGTGCACCAGCTTGTAGTCCGCCGCGCCCAGGATGGGGTTGCCCGCGAAGCCGCCGAAGCGCGCGCGGTCGATGACCGATTGAGGATGCTCGATCCGCACGCCGATGGAGAAGGGCTTGGCCTCCACATGCACGCCCGCATTGTGCAGGGCCGCGAAGGTGTCGCGCGCGGAGTGGCCGATGGCCAGCACCACATGGTCGGTCTCGATCACTTCGCCCGCCTCGGTGACGACGCCCCGGATATGCCGCTGCCCGTCGCGACCGGTCTCGATGACGAAGTCGGTCACCTTCGTGCCGAAGCGGTATTCGCCGCCCAGCCGCTCGATCTTGGCGCGCATGCTCTCGACCATCTGCACCAGCCGAAACGTGCCGATATGCGGCTTGGCCACCCAGAGGATTTCCTCCGGCGCGCCGGCAGCTACGAATTCCGTCAGCACCTTCCGGCCCAGGTGCTGCGGGTCCTTGATGCCGGACCACAGCTTCCCGTCCGAGAAGGTGCCGGCCCCGCCCTCGCCGAATTGCACGTTGCTCTCGGGCGTCAGCACGCCGCGGCGCCACAACCCCCAGGTGTCCTTCGTGCGTTCGCGCACCACCTTGCCGCGATCCAGGATGATCGGGCGGAACCCCATCTCCGCCAGGATCAGCGCGGCGAAGATTCCGCAGGGCCCGGTGCCGATCACGACCGGCCGGCGCCGCAGCGCCGCGGGGGCCTGCGCCACGGGCCGGTACGCCGTGTCCGGCCGCGGTCCGAGCGTGCGCGATAGCGCCTTGTCGCCCGCCACGCGGCGCAGCAGCGCGGCCTCGTCCGCCACGGCGAAGTCCACGGAATAAACAAGCTCGATGGCCGAGCGCCGGCGTGCATCCCAGGCCCGGCGCGCGACCTCGAAGGAGAGCAGTTCTCCCAGGCGCAGGCCAAGCCGCGCCTGCACGGCGGCGGCGATCGCCTCCGGGGCATGGTCCAGCGGCAGGCGGAGTTCGGTCAGTCTCAGCATGGGTGTGGTCTCATGGGCGGCACGGCCATGGCGCCCGTGATACGCCGCAATCGCGGCTTTTGCGACAGGCTCGTGTCATTCCGTTAACCCAGCCTTTCCGCTTGACCTGAGTTGCGTCCGGCGCCATCCGCATGTCCCAAGAATGTCGCGGACAGCACCGGCCAGGCATCTTTTGTTTCTAGGGGCAGGACACGTATGGCGCAGACACGCCCGAATGACGACGTCAACACCGAGGTCGAGGACCTGGAATTCGCCAGTGCGCGCCGTGAGCTCCCGGGCCTGCCGGGTATGGTCTGGCGCGCGGCGGCGACCGCCTTCGTGGCCTTCCACCTCTGGATCCTGCTGGTGCAGCCAGTGGACCCGACGGTGGCGCGCGCCATCCATGTGTTCTTCGGCGCCGCACTCGGCTTCGCGCTGTTCGCAGCCCGCCCCAGCGTGAACATGTCCGGTCCCATCCCGCTGTACGACTGGGTGCTGATCGGCCTCTCCCTCATCATCCCGTTCCATTACATGTTCGACGCCGACGGCATCGAGATGCGCACCTTCATGGGCCCCAACCTGCAGGACCTGCTGGTGGCGGGTGTCGGCATCCTGCTGGTGCTGGAATTCGCGCGGCGCACCGCGGGCCTTGTGATGCCGCTGATCGCCATCACCTTCATCGCCTATTGCTTCGTGGGGCCCTGGATGCCGGGCATCCTGTTCCACCGCGGCGTCTCCTTCGACCAGCTGCTGGTGGAGCTGTTCAACAACAACGGCGTGCTCGGCACCATCGTACAGGTCAGCGCCAGCTTCATCATCATGTTCGTGGTGTTCGCCACCTTCCTGCAGAAATCCAACGCAGGCGAATATTTCAACGACGTGGCCCTCGCCCTGGTGGGCCGCCTGCGCGGCGGCCCGGCCAAGGTCACGGTGCTCTCGGGCATCATGTTCGGCGCGGTGTCCGGCTCGGCGGTGGCGAATGTGGTGGCGTCGGGCGCCTTCACCATCCCGATGATGCGCCGCGTGGGCTACGACCGCGCGACGGCCGGCGCCATCGAGGCCACCAGCTCCACCGGCGGGCAGATCACGCCGCCGGTCATGGGCGCCGGCGCATTCATCATGGCCGAGGTGCTGGGCATCCCCTACACCGAGATCGCGCTCGCGGGCCTCATTCCCGCGCTGCTGTTCTACTGGGCCAACTACACCCATTGCGACCTGAACGCCCGCAAGCTCGGCATCAAGGGCCTGCCGCGCGACGAGCTGCCGCGCTGGACCAACATCGCGCGGCGCTTCTACATGGCCTCGCCGCTGGTCCTGCTGATCTTCATGCTGGTGCAGGGCTTCTCGCCCTTCCGCGCGGCGGCCTGGGGCATCGCGGCCACGCTGGTCATCATGCTGGCGACGGCGCTGATCCATCGCGTGTGGCTGCAACGCCAGGGCCTGTTCGGCGGCGTGGCCGGCGCCGTGGTCGAGACGGTCCAGCAGATCTACGACGCGCTGCACGGCTCCATGAAGGAGGTGATGCAGCTCGTGGCCGTCTGCGCCGCCGCGGGCATCGTGGCGGGCGTCATCGGCGTCACCGGCGTGGGCGGGCGCTTCGCCTCCATGCTGCTGGACGTGGCCGGCGCCTCCTCGCTGCTG
>JBHYDO010000399.1:0-2754 GCA_051860645.1 Roseococcus sp. | reverse complement strand
GCCGGGTGGGTTGTCGATGCCGCCCAGCAGCGCGCCGGCGAAGGCGTAGAGCAGGATGCCCAGCATCATGTTCGGGTCGAGGAAGACGATGGGCGCCACCATCATGCCCGCGACCGACCCCACCGCCGCCGCCAACCCCCAGCCCAAGGCCAGCATCAGGTCCACCCGCACCCCCACCAGCCGCGCCGAACGCGGGTTGTAGGCTGCCGCCCGCATGGCGAGCCCGAGCGATGTCTTGGTGAAGAACAGATACACCAGGATCAGCACCGCCAGCGTGACGCCGACGCTGCCCAGCTGGTGCGAAGAGAGCAGCCCGCCGAACATCGGCCCCCCACCCTCGAAGGGCGAGGGAAACACCTTCGTCGTGTAGCCGAAGACCCAGCCCGTCAGGTTCCCGATGATCAGCAGCATGCCGATGTAGACGCCCACATGCGTGAGGATGGGCGCGTGCTGCACCGGCCGCATGATCAGTCGTTCCACCAGCGCCCCCATCACGAAGGAGACGGCGAGCGTGGCCCCGAAGGCGACCCAATAGGGAAAACCCGCCTGGATGAAGGTCAGCGCGATGAAGGTGGACAGCGTGGCCATCTCGCCCTGCGCGAAGTTCACGTGGTGCGTGGCCTGGTAGATCATGACGATGGCCAGCGCGACGGAGGCATAGATGCCGCCGGTCGCGATGCCGGCCGCCAGCTGCAGCAGAAACGCATCCATGTATCAGTACCCCAGGTAGCTGCGGCGGATGGCCTCGTCCTGCCGGATTTCGGCGGCGGGGCCCGACATGACGATGCGGCCGGTCTCGAGCAGGTAGGCGCGGTCCGCCAGTTCCAGCGCGAGGTTGGCGTTCTGCTCGACCAGCAGGATGCCCACGCGGCTCTCCTCGCGGATGCGGCGCAGGATGCCGAAGATGTCCTGCACGATGAGCGGCGCGAGCCCGAAGCTGGGTTCATCCAGCAGCAGCAGCTTCGGCCGCAGCAGCAGCGCGCGCGCGATGGCCAGCATCTGCTGCTCGCCGCCGGAGAGCGTGCCGGCCTGCTGCTTCCAGCGCTGCTTGAGGCGGGGGAACCACTCCCACATCCGCTCGAAGTCGCGCTGCACGTCCGGGTCGCGGCGGATATAGGCGCCGAGGCGAAAGTTCTCCTCGACCGTCAGCTCCATGAAGGTGCCGCGGCCATCGGGCACATGCGCCACGCCGCGCCGCGCGACCTCCTCCGTGGCCAGGCCGGTGATGCGCTGACCGGAGAGGCTCACCTCGCCCTCGGTGCGGACCATGCCGCAGACGGCGCGCAGCGTGGTCGTCTTGCCCGCGCCATTGGCGCCGAGCAGGGTGGTGACGCCCCCCTCGTCCACCGAGAAGTCGAGGCCGTGCAGCACATGCGTCGGGCCATAGCCGGCGCGCAGCCCCTTGACGTCAAGCAGCATGGGCGGCCTCGGCATGGCCGTCGCCGAGATAGGCGCGGATGACCTCGGGGCTGGAGCGCACCTCGTCCGGCGTGCCGTCGGCGATCTTCTTGCCGAAGTCGAGCGCCACCACCTTGTCGGAGACGCGCATCACCAGGCTCATGTGATGCTCGACCAGCAGGATGGCCAGGTTGAAGCTGCGGCGGACGTGTTCGAACAGCTCGGCCAGCTCATCCACCTCGCCATGGTTGAGCCCGCCGGCGGGTTCGTCCAGCAGCAGCAGCCTGGGCTGGCTGATGAGGGCGCGCGCCATCTCCACGCGCTTCTGGGTGCCGAAGGGCAGGTCGACGACGGGCTTGTCGGCGACGGCAGCCAGTTGCAGCAGGCCGATGAGTTCGCGCGCGCGCTGCTCGGCCGCGGCTTCCTCCGCCCGCGCATGCGGCAGGCGCAGCGCGTTGGCCAGGAAGCCCGCGCCGCCCCCCGAATGCGCGCCGGCCAGAATGTTTTCTCGAACGGTCATGGACTTGAACAGGGCCAGGTTCTGGAAGGTACGGCCGAGGCCCAGCGGCGCCATGCGGTGCCGCGGCAGCGCCGTGGTGTCGGTGCCCGAGAAGCGCACGCTGCCCTCGTTCGGGCGGTAGATCCCGCTGATGACGTTGAACAGCGTGGTCTTGCCCGCGCCGTTGGGGCCGATGAGGCCGCAGATCTGCCGCTCCTCCACGTCGAAGGAAACGCCGCCCACGGCGGTGACGCCGCCGAAGCGGACGACGATGTCACGAACCTCAAGCAGCGCCATGCGCGACCGTCTCTTGGCACACGGCCCTTGGCCGCGCGCCAGCTGCCCTGGACGCCATCATTCCTCCATGAGCCCGCGCTTTGCCGCGCGAATGTCTCGTCTGCGCGCATTAGCAACGAGGACGCGGGCGCAACGCAAGCATGAAATCGAAGGCTCGCCGCGGCGTCTAGACCACGTATAAAAACCCGCAAGTCATCTCACACAGCAAGATGGCGCGCCGCGCCAGGCAAGGCCTGGACCGCGTATGTCCATTGAAGGGGCGGCGCGAAGCCCGGTAGTCTGGCGGATGTCGAGGCCGTTGCGCGGCACGCGACCAGGGAGAGAACCATGTCCGACGCCACACAACCCGCCCGCACCGATGTCCTCGTCGTCGGTGCCGGCTTTGGCGGCATGTACATGCTGCACCGGCTGCGCGGCCTCGGCCTGTCGGCGCATGTGGTGGAGGCCGGCGCGGGCGTTGGCGGCACCTGGTACTGGAACCGCTATCCGGGTGCGCGCTGCGACGTGGAGAGCATGCAGTATTCCTACTCCTTCCTTGAGGAGTTGCAGCAGGGCTGGCA
>JBHYDO010000398.1:0-2821 GCA_051860645.1 Roseococcus sp. | reverse complement strand
CGGCGCCGAGCGCGCGGCCCCCGAGCCGCCGCCCGCGCTCGATGCCGACGCCGACGCCGTGCGGCCCATGCCCGTGCAGGTCCACCCACCGCCGCCGCGCACCTTCGAGGTGCTGCGCACGGTCCTGGAGCCCTTGCTCTACCCGCTCGCCACCTTCGGCATCGTGGTGGTGCTGGTCATCTTCGTGCTGCTCTACCGTGAGGACCTGCGCGACCGCGTCATCCGCCTGGTCGGCGCGCATGACCTGCAGCGGACCATGGCCGCGATGGATGACGCGGCCTACCGGCTCTCGCGCTTCTTCCTCGCGCAGACGGCGATGAACGCGACCTATGGCGTGGTCATCACCATCGCGCTCTTCGTGATTGGCGTGCCGCAGCCGGTCCTGTGGGGCATCGTGGCCGGGCTGATGCGCTTCGTGCCCTTCGTCGGCACCATCGTCGCTGTGGCCTTCCCGCTGATTCTGGCGCTGGCGGTCGAGCCGGGCTGGACCATGCCAGTGCTGGTCCTGATCCTGTTCGCCATCGGCGAGGGCATGATGGGCCAGGTGTTCGAACCGCTGGTGTTCGGCCGCTCCACCGGCCTCTCGCCCGTGGCCGTCATCGCCGCCGCCACCTTCTGGACCTGGCTGTGGGGGCCGATCGGCCTCGTCCTCGCCACGCCGCTGACGGTCTGCCTCGTCGTGCTCGGGCGGCATGTCGAGCGCTTCGAGTTCCTGGAGGTGGCGCTGGGCGACCGGCCCCCGCTCGAACCGCCCGAGACCTTCTACCAACGCGCCCTCGGCGGCGACGGCGACGCGTTGGCGGAACAGGCCGAGGAGGCGCTGCGCGAATGCCGCCTCTCGCACTACTACGACACGGTGGCGCTGCCGGGCCTGGTCCTCGCGCAGGCCGACACGCTGCGCGGCCGCTTCGGGGAGCCGCAACTCGGCACCATGCAGGCCCGCGTCGTCACCCTGCTGGAGGACCTCGATGAGGAGGTCGAGGAGGATGTGCCGCCCGCCCCCGCGCTGGCCGAGGATGCCGCCCCGTCGCGGCCCAGCCCCCCCATCCCCCCTGGCCTTGCCAGCCCCGGCGCCATCCTTTGCCTGGCTGGACGCGGGCCCTTCGACTTGGCCGCGGCCAGGATGTTGGCCCAGGTGCTGCGCAAGCGGGGCATGGGCGCCAAGGCCGTCGCCTCCGACCTGCTGCGTGGCGAGGCCGGGGAAGGGCTGGGCAGCGATCCCATCCGGCAGGCCTGGTTGTGCACCTTGGAGGGTGGAGGCTCCACCGCCGCCGCCCGTTCGCTCCTGCGCCGGCTGAAACGACGCCTGCCCCAGGCCCGCATCGCCGCCCTGGTCATCGGCATGGAGGGCCGGCTGGCCGATGCGCTGCGCCACGAAGGTGCCGAAGCCGTGGAAGCGAGCCTGGAAGCCACGGCCGAAGCCGCGCCCTGCCTGGCGGAGCGGGCGAGCTAGAGCAGATCTCGATCAGGTGGAATCACCTGATCGGGTAAAATTTTCGTGAAAACAAGGCGCTAGAGGCGTTGCCGTGAGCCAAGGCGAACGGAAACGACGCTAGCCCCTCCACCTTCCTCGTTTCCGGTGAAGCGGCTGAAGGCGTGCCCGGCAGCCCCACCGCCAACCTGTCACCAGCGGATGGTCCCTGAAGCCCAGAAAGCCCCCATCACTTCGCGCGCGCCATGCCGCAGGGAGGCATCGTTGCCGCGCGCCGCAGCATGAAGATTGAAAGACCAGCGATGGTTTGGGACATTTTGCACAGATCGTCCCCGCCGAAGCAGGTGCTTGTTCGTCCCTCTCCGATCTATAGTGCACTGCACAAATCGGATCGGAGTTGCAGTGTCCGCCACCAAATCAGCCCAGACGCTCGCGCCCCGCACCGCCGTGCGGCCCGAGCCGCTGCTCATCGACCTGGCGCTTCAGGGTGGCGGCAGCCACGGCGCCTTCACCTGGGGCGTGCTGGATCGCCTGCTTGAGGAAGGCGGCCTGAAGGTCGAGGCGATCTCCGGCACCTCGGCCGGGGCGATGAATGCCGCGGTGATGGCCTACGGCCACATGCAGGGCGGCGCGGATGGGGCGCGGGCCGCGCTCGAGGATTTTTGGAGGCGGGTCTCCAAGTCGGCGGCCTACAGCCCGCTGAGGCGCGGGCCTATCGACATGCTGCTGGGACGTTGGGCGCTGGACAGCTCACCCGCCTACATCGCGATGGATCTCGCAACGCGGATGTTCTCCCCCTACGATCTCGATTTCGGCCTGCCCAACCCGCTCGCCGCCGTGCTGGCCGAGACGGTGGACTTCGACGCGCTCGCCGCCGCTCCCATCAAGCTGTTCATCACCGCGACCAACGTCCACACCGGCCGCGCGCGCGTTTTCCGCAATGCCGATTTGTCGCCAGCGGCGCTGATGGCATCGGCATGCCTGCCCCTGATGTTCCAGGCGGTGGAAATCGACGGCCAAGCCTATTGGGATGGCGGCTATTCCGGCAATCCGACGATCACGCCGCTGATCAACGAATGCGTCTCCGACGATACCATCATCGTCGGCATCAACCCGGTTGAACGCCCTGGCATCCCCAAGACGGCCCGTGAAATCCTCAACCGCCTGAACGAGGTGGCCTTCAACGCCGTCCTGCTCAAGGAACTGCAGATGATGGCCGTCCTGCGGGAGGTGTCGGACCCCGCCAACGCGAAGACCGCGCATTGGGCGCAGATGCGTGTCCACCTCATCCGCAGCGCGTTGCTCACCGAACTCGGTGCCTCCTCCAAGCTGAACGCCGAATGGGAATTTCTGACCATGCTGCGCGACGAGGGGCGGCGCGCGGCGGCC
>JBHYDO010000397.1:0-2826 GCA_051860645.1 Roseococcus sp. | reverse complement strand
AAGATGCCGAAACGGTCGAGCGGCTGATCAATCACCTGGGCTCGGACGAAATGCTGCTATGGTCGAGTGACTGGCCGCACTGGCAGTTCGACGGCGCGCCGCGCCTGCCGCCGGGCATCGGGCCGACGTTGGCCCAGAAGATCTGCGTGGACAACGCCCGCGCCACCTACCCACGCCTCGCTTTGGAGACCGTGCCATGAACGTGATCCGCACCCAGCCCGCCCCAGGCAAGCCGCTCGCCGCCACGCAGGGGCTGGTGGACGTGGACATCCATCCGCGCGTCCGCTCCCTGCAGGACTTCGACCCCTATCTCTCGGCCGAGATGCGCCACCGGCTGCACACCTACGGGCTGCGCCCGCGCCACGGCTTCGTGAAGGGCACGCCCTACTTCAAGTCGCAGCCGCTGGCCTCGCGCCGCGATGCCTGGACGCCGGAGGGCGGCACGCCGGCGAGCGACCCGGCCTTCACCGCAAGCCAGCACCTCGACTTCCACGGTGTGGATGTGGGCGTGCTGAACCCGCTGCAGCCCTCGGGCCAGGGCGACATGAACAACGCCTTCTCGGTGGCCATGGCCCATGCGGTGAACGAGTGGCAGCTCGACACCTGGGTCGCCGCCGACGACCGGCTGCGCGCCAGCGTGGTCGTCCCCTACGAGGACCCACAGGCGAGTGCCGCCGAAATCCGCAAGCGCGCCGGCGACCCCCGCTTCTGCCAGGTGCTGCTGATGAGCCGCACCAGCCACCCGCTCGGCAATCCAAAGTACTGGCCGATCTTCGAGGCGGCCGAGGAAGCGAACCTGCCCATCGGCATCCACGCTTTCGGCTACAGCGGCTGGCCCATGACCAATGGCGGCTGGCCCAGCTTCTACATCGAGGAGGTGAGCGAGCACGCCACCTCCTGCCAGTCCCTCGTCAACTCCATGGTGATCGAGGGCGTGTTCGAGCGGTACCGCAAGCTGCGCGTGGTGCTGATCGAGTGCGGCTTCGGCTGGCTGCCCTCCGTCGCCTGGCGGCTGGACAAGCTCTGGCCCACGCTGCGCGACGAGGTGCCGCACATGAAGTGTGCGCCGTCGGAGCAGATCCGCGAGCATATCTGGGTCAGCACCCAGCCCGTCGAGGAACCGCCGCGGCCGGAGCAATTGCTCGACTGCATGGGCTGGATCGGCTGGGACAAGATCCTCTACGCGTCGGACTATCCGCACTGGGATTTCGACGACCCGCGCCACGCCATCCCGAGCTACATCCCCGAGGCGCAGCGTGCCGCGATCTACGGCGGCAATGCGCGGAAGGTCTACGGCTTCTGATGTCGCGCGTCGTGGTCGCGCCGGTGGAGGAGATTCCGCCCGGCAGCCGCAGGCTGGTCGAGGCCGAGGGGAAGCGCGTCGTCGTCTTCAATCTGGGCGGCGAGTTCTTCGCGCTGAGTGACCGCTGCCCGCACCAGGGCGGCCCGCTGCACAAGGGCCCCGTGATGGGCCTGGTCGAAAGCACCTGCCCTGGCGAATACCACTACGGCCGCGCCGGCGAGATCATCCGCTGCCCCTGGCATGCCTGGGAGTTCGACATCCGCACGGGAAAATCCCGTTTCGACCCTCGGCGAATGAAGGTGCGCGCCTTCCCCGCCTGCGTGGAGGACGGCGCCTCCCTCCAGGCCGAGACCTTCCCGGTGCGGGTGGAGCAGGCCTATGTGGTGGTGGAGATGTAGCGGGGCGCCTCAGCAGTCCTGCGGCACACCCGCCGCCATGTACATCCGCACCGCCTCGGGCAGGCTGCGCACGCCGAGCTTTTCCATCAGGTGGGCGCGATGTACCTCGACCGTGCGCGGGCTGATGCCGAGCCTCGCCGCCGTGCCCTTGTTCGATTGGCCGGAGACGAGGGCCGCCAGGACCTCGCCCTCGCGCGGGGTCAGGGTGGCGATGCGCGCCTGTGCCTCGGCCGCACGCGCCTTCTCGTCCACCGCGACGCGGCCGGCGGCCAGGGCCTCCTCCACCGCGCCCAGGATGCGCTCCTCCGGGTAGGGTTTCTCGATGAAGTCGCGCGCGCCGGCGCGCATGGCCCGCACGGCGAGCGGAATGTCGCCATGGCCGGTCACGATGATGACCGGCAGCGCGAATTGCCGGCGCGCCAGAATCTCCATCACGACCAGCCCGTCGCGCCCTGGCATCCGCACGTCAAGGATGATGCAGCCCGGATCGAGCCCCGCCTCGGCCGCCTCCAGCAGCGCGTCGCCGCTCTCGTGTAGCATCACCGAATGTCCTGCCGCCTGCAGCAGCAGTGCGAGCGAACGGCGGATGGAGGCGTGGTCGTCCACGATGTGCACCACCTCCCTCATGCCCGCCCCGCATGCAGCGGCAGGTCCACCAGGAATTCCGTGCCGCCGCCCTCGCGCGCCCGCGCCGCGATGCGACCGCCGTGCGATTCGACGATGGTGCGCGAGATGGACAGGCCGATGCCCATTCCATCCGCTCGGGTGGTGATGAAGGGTTCGAACATGCGTTGCACCACCTCCTGCGGCAGGCCGGGGCCGCGATCGGAGAGCACCACCCGCGCCATGCCGCCCTCGGTCGCAAGCAAGACGGCAAGGCCGCGCTCGGCGCAACCTTCGGTGGCCTCGATGGCATTGCGCAACAAGTTTACGAAGACCTGCTGCAGCTGCACCCGGTCGCCCATCACGGCATGGCCGCCATCGGGCACGTCCACCGACACGGGTAGCTTCTCCTCGGCGCGGGCGGCCCGCACCAGCGCGACCGTGTCGGCCAGCAACGGCCCCAATTCCATCGTCGCGCGCTCGGTCTGGCCACGATCGATGAAGTCGCGGATGTGGCGCAGG
>JBHYDO010000396.1:0-2826 GCA_051860645.1 Roseococcus sp. | reverse complement strand
GCGCGGTCCATGAGCATGCGCCGCAGGCCCAGCAGCTTGCGGCGATAGACGTCGCCATGGGTGGTGCTGGCATAGACCACCATGCGGGCAAAGACGCCCGGCCGGCGCAGCGCCAGCGCCACGCCGATGGCCCCGCCTGTCGAGTGACCTAGGTAGAGCGGGCACCGCACGCCCGCCGCGTCCAGCACCGCGGCCAGGTCATCGGCCATTTGCCAGACCGATTGCACCGGCACGCGCGAGGAGTTGCCCGTGCCCCGCTGGTCGAACACAAGCAGCTGAAACTGCTTGCCCCATTCCGCGAATTGCGGCGTCCACCAGCCATGCGTACCCCCCAGGCCCGAGCCCAGCACCAGGTCGGGCTTGGAGGGATCGCCGCGCCGGTCCCACCAGAGTGTGGCGCCGTCGCGTTCCAGGCTGGGCATCAGCCCTGGCCCGGCTTCCACACCGGCGGCGCCTCGCTGCCCGTCTGGGTGGTGATGCGCTGGTAGGCCTCGGTGCGGCGGTGGGCCGCGAAGTTGAAGATGGTGGTGCGGCCCAGGTTGCAGTCATCCAGGTCGCAATCGGCGGTGATGAGTTCGTCGCCCCAGGAGGTGGCCTGGGCCATGATCTCGCCTTGCGGATTCACGATGATGGAATGGCCGAACAGCTCATGCCCGTCCTCGGTGCCGCCCTTGGCCGTGGCCACGCCGAAGCAGGCATTCTGGTAGCAGCCCGAGCGTATGGAGAGGTGGCTGTGCTCGACGCGCAGGTGGTGTGCCTCGAAGCCGCGGTTGTCCATGTTCAGGCTGGGCGTGTTGTAGCCCAGCATCACCACCTCGACCTGCTGCAGCCCCATCTCGCGCCACGCCTCGGGCCAGCGGCGGTCATTGCAGATCATCATGCCGATATTCGCTTCCTGCCCGCCCACCGGGGCGCGCACCACGGGGAAGCCGAGGTTGCCCACCTCGAAGTAACGCTTCTCCAGATGCTGCACCTTGCGGATGGGGTCGAAGTCG
Source organism: Roseococcus sp. (assembly GCA_051860645.1). Lineage (GTDB taxonomy): Bacteria > Pseudomonadota > Alphaproteobacteria > Acetobacterales > Acetobacteraceae > Roseococcus. Next base: position 1,831 of record JBHYDO010000396.1, on the reverse strand, counting down.
CGGTGCCCGGGCAGGTGCACCTTGCGGTACTTCAGCACCACCTCGCCCGAGGGGTGCACGTAGATCGCGGTATTGTAGCGGTGCCCGTCCGGCGTTTTTTCCGCGTAGCCGAGATGGAAGCCGATGCCGTACTTGCGCGCGGCCTCGAACAGCGGCGCGGTCTCGTTGGAGGGCATGGCGTGCTCGTACCAATGGTCGGCGCGGCTGACGTCCTCCTCGTACCAGCGGGGGAAGAAGGTGGTCAGCGCAAGTTCGGGGAAGACCAGCACCTCCACGCCGCGCTTGTAGGCGCGCTCCATGAGGCGGACCATGCGGCCGACCGCGACGTCGCGCCCCTCGGCCTTCTGGATGGGACCCAATTGCGCGGCGGCGAGGGTGACGAGGCGGGGCATGACGAATCCTCCAGCGGTCAGGGCGGGGCACCGTGCAGCGTGTAGGATTTCGGCAGCCCCGCAAAGCGTTCCACCTCGACGGCGGCGAAGGGAAGGAAGGCCTGAAACTCCGGCAGCGGCAACAGGTGGATCTCGTCGAACACCTTTGACATGAAGTCGGGCGGCGCACCCGCGAGGAAGCGCACCGGGCTGAAACGGACGAGGCGCCGCGCCACGGGCCGCGGCAGCCAGTGCACCGCGGGCATAAGGAAATGCGGTTCGATCGGGAAGGATACGGCCGGCGTCTGGACGAAGACGTAGCGTGCCACACGCAGCATCTCGGCCACAAAGCGCGGGCGCGCCTCGGGCAGCACGTGCTCGATGACCGAGTTGCACAGGACCGCGTCGAAATGCCGGTCCGGGAAGGGCAGCCTCTCCCCGTCATAGAGTTCCACCCGCAGGCCAAGCGGATTGTCGCCCAGCGAGGCCGTGGCCAGATCATCGGCAAGATTGAGAATGGTCAGGTCGGCCGGCACCAGTGTACGGTCCAGCTTCTCCCAGAAGTTGATCGACCCGCCGAGGTCGAGCACGCGGCGCTGGGCGAAGTCCGGCATCACACGCAGGAACAGACGCGAGCGGCGGCGACGGAAATGCCGGGAGATCGGATCAAAAATCCGCTCCACGGCACTGTCTCGGGGCATGGCGGCATCCTGGGGGTATTAAGGACCAGAACTATGCACAGGCCGGGGTGCCAAGCCAAGCCGTTCGCCGCGCGACGGCGCTCCTCCCCGGAGCCAGGGCTTCTCGATCCAGCATGATGCTTCGTGCGGCATTGTCGTGGGCGTGGCTGGCGGCTTGTCCACCGCGGCAAGGCCCGATCTCACCGGAGCATCGGAGGCTCAGGCCACCAGGTATTGCTGCTTCACCGCCTCGTCGGCCATCAGCGCCTGCAGCGTGCCCTCCCAGCGGATCATGCCCTTTTCCAGCACGCAGGCGCGGTCGGAAACGAGGCGCGCGAAGTGCAGGTTCTGCTCGGAGAGCAGCACCGTCAGCCCCTCGCGCTTCAGGGCCAGGATGGCGTCCGCCATGCGCTCGATGATGACCGGCGCCAGGCCCTCGGAGGGTTCATCCAGCAGGATGAGACGCGGATTGCCCATCAGCGTGCGGCCGATGGTGAGCATCTGTTGCTCGCCCCCGCTCATCCGCCCGCCGGGACGGGTGCGCATGGCGCCGAGGCTGGGAAAGAGGGAAAAAACGCGCTCGGCCGTCCAGGGTTCCTGGCCAGGGCGAGGCGGGCGGCGACCGACGTCCAGGTTCTCCATCACCGTGAGCTCGGTGAAGATGCGGCGTTCCTCCGGCACATAGCCAAGGCCGGCGCGTGCGATCTCGAAGGGTTCGCGCCCGGCCACGTCGCGGTCCTCGAACCGGACGCTGCCCTGGCTGGGCCGCACCATTCCCAT
>JBHYDO010000395.1:0-2855 GCA_051860645.1 Roseococcus sp. | reverse complement strand
GGCGTCCTCCCCGAGAGCCAGCGCCCTCTCAGGCCCTTCGGAACATGCGCCGCAGCGGTCGGGTGCGGCGCGCGTACCAGGCGAGTGCCCGGCGTTCGCGTTCCTCGATGGCGGGGATGGCCTGGGGCCATCGGGTGCGGATTTTCTCCACGCCGCGGGCGGCCCAGACGTATTGGTCGCGCAGTAGCCACACCGCGACGGCCAGGAAAGGCCAGCCGGGCAGGATGGGCAGGAGCAGCCCTAGAACACCCACGAACAAGGCGCCAAAGCCTAGGAGTTTGCGGGGCAGGGAGGGGCGGAGCACAACCATGTGCGGGAATTGGCCCCGCCTTCGCCGTGCTTCAAGCGAAGGGCGCGCGTGAAGTGACAGATGGTCCATGTCGCGCCTGCCTCCGCCGGGCCTGCCGCGCCGCTGGCGCTTTCCGCGGCACCTTCCATATTCCCGGGGCCGGCCGGCGACGATGCGGCGTTGCGCCGCACGCCCCGCCCGGCTTCCATGACCGCAACGTCGCAGAGTTGAGGACCCGATGCCCGCACCCCGAACCCTGGCCGAGCTGGAAGCCGATGTGGCGCGGGACCTGGAATTGTCGGCACATCCCCGCACGCCCTGGCTGGTGCCGCGCCAGGTGGCGGGCGCGGACATCTTGGACGTGCTCATCATCGGCGGCGGGCAGTGCGGGCTGGCGGTGGCGCATGCGCTGCGGCGTGACAAGGTGGAGAACATCCTGGTCGTGGACCGGGCGCAACATGGGCAGGAGGGCCCCTGGGTCACCTATGGTCGCATGCGCGCGCTGCGCAGCCTGAAGGACCAGACGGGGCCGGATTTGCGCCTGCCCGCCCTCACCTACCAGGCTTGGCACGAGGCCAGCTTCGGCCGCGACGACTGGGACAGCATGCGCTGGATTCCCAAGGAATTCTGGAACGACTACCTGCTGTGGTTCCGCCGCGTCACGGGCATTCCCGTGCGCAACGGGGTCGAGGCCGGCACCATCACGCCCATCCGCACCGATTGCGGCCTGCCGGCGCTGGAAATCGCCACCAGCGCGGGCGTGATGCGCGCGCGCAAGGTGGTGCTGGCCACCGGGCAGGAGGGCGTGGGCGGCTGGTGGATGCCGCCGCACGTCGAGGCCCTGCCCCGCCCCTTCCGCGCCCACACCAATGAGATGATTGATTTCAATACCCTGCGCGGCAGGGTGGTGGCCGTGCTGGGCGCGGGCGCCTCGGCCTTCGACAATGCGGCGGTGGCGCTGGAGCATGGCGCGGCCGAGGTCCACCTGTTCTGCCGCCGCGCCGAGCCCATGGTGGTGCAGCCCTATCGCTGGCTCACCTTCGCGGGCTTCCTGCGCCACATGGGCGAGATGCCCGACGAATGGCGCTGGCGCTTCATGTCCTACATCCTGGGCCTGCGCGAGGGCTTCGCACAGGACCACTACGACCGCGTGGTGAAGCACGCGAACTTCCACATGCATGTGGGTCGCGAATGGAACGGCGCCGCGGTGGAGGGCGGGCGCGTGGTGCTGCAGACCGGCAGCGGCCCCTTCACCGCCGACTTCCTGATCACCGGCACCGGCACCCGCATGGACCCTGCCCTCTGCCCGGAGCTGGCACATTGCGCCGGCAACATCGCCCTCTGGGGCGACCGCTACACGCCGCCGGCGGAGGAAGCGAACCCGCGCCTCGCGCTGTTCCCCTACCTCAACCCCGACAGCGCCTTCCTGGAGCGGCGTGCGGGCGAGACGCCCTGGATCGCGGACATCCACCTCTTCGGCATCGGCACGACGATGAGCTTCGGCCCGGCCGGCAGTTCCATCAACGCCATGTCCATCAGCGCGCCGCGCGTGGCGGCGGGTGTCACGCGCGGGCTGTTCGCCGCCGACATGCCGCGCCTCTACGCCGACCTGCGCGCCTATGAGCAGAAGCAGGTGGAGATCGACGCGGCGCGGCTGGTGCGCCAGGCGGCGGAGTAGCGTGCGGCGCTTGTCCCGCCACTGGCGGGCGGCGTAGCGTCTCCCCTCAAAGAAGGGAGAGAAACGATGAAACGCCTGTGCATGCTTCTGCTCGCGATCGGGCTCGCCGCACCCGCCGCCGCCCAGGACTACCCGTCCCGCCCGGTGCAGATGATCATACCCTTCCCCGCCGGCGGGAACACGGACCTGATGGCCCGCGCCCTGCAACAGGAACTCTCGCGCATCCTGGGCGGGACCGTGGTGGCCGTGAACCGCGGCGGCGCGGCCGGCACCATCGGCAACCGCGAGGTGCACCGGGCGACGCCCGATGGCCACACCATCGGCCTCTCGCCCAACAATGCGCTGACCACCCAACCGCATTTGCAGCCCAACACCTATGCGGTGGACCAGTTCCGCTTCATCTGTGGCGTCTATGAGAACCCCTATGTGGTCGTCGTCGGCCGCAACGCGCCCTTCCGCGACTTCGCCGGCATGATCGCCCACGCCCGCACGGGACCGGAAGCGCTGGTCTATGGCGGGCCGGGCCAGGGCAGCACGCCGCACCTCGTCATGGCGCAGTTGCTGCGCCGCGCGGGCGTGACCGGGCTGTTCGTGCCCTACCAGGGCTCGGGCCCCATGGCGCAGGCGGCACTGGCGGGCGACATCATGGTGTTCGCCGAAGCCGCCACCATTCCGGCCACCACAGGGCTGGGCGTCCTCGCCGCCATCGATCACCAGCGCATGCCGAGCCTGCCCGATGTGCCGAGCGTGGCCGAACTCGGCCTGCCGATGCGCGGCTCGACCTATGGCGGCCTGATCGCGCCGGCCGGCCTGCCCGACGCCATCGCGCAACGCCTGGAACAGGCCTGCGAAACCGCGGTGAAGAGCGATGCCTTCCAGGCCGCCGCA
>JBHYDO010000394.1:0-2869 GCA_051860645.1 Roseococcus sp. | reverse complement strand
CGGCAGGGATTCCGGCTGTACCAGGCCGACGCGACGGCCTGGATGGGCTTCTCCGCCCTGACGCTGATGGAGATCGCCATCGAGCTGGCCCGGCACGACAAGGTCTACATCGACATCGCGGTGAAGTTCCTGCAGCACTACCTCTACATCGCCGACGCCATGAACCACCTGACGCGCCAGACCGACGGCGCCATCGACCTCTGGGACGAGGAGGAGGGGTTCTACTTCGACGTGGCCTTGCGCAATGGCGTCTACCAGAAGCTGAAGGTGCGCTCCCTGGTGGGGCTGCTGCCGCTGCTGCCGGTCGCCTCGCTGGACACCTCCGTGCTGGAGGGCGATTTCGAGAGCGTCTTCCGCGCGCGGCTGGACTGGTTCCTCAAGCGCCAGCCCGAACTGGTGGAACAGGCGAGCGAGACGAAGGACGGCCACGCCACCACCATCCTCCTCTCCTTCCTGAGCGAAGAGCGCCTGCGCCGCATCCTGGCGGTCATGCTGGACGAGGCGGAATTCCTCTCGCCGCACGGCATCCGTTCCATCTCCCAGCGCCACCGCGACCACCCCTATGCGCTGCAGGTGGATGGCGAGACGCTGGTGGACGCCTATGAGCCCGCGGAATCGAGCAGCGGCATGTTCGGCGGCAACTCCAACTGGCGCGGTCCCATCTGGATGCCGGTCAACATGCTGCTGGTGCAGAGCCTGCGCCGCTACCATGCCCATTATGGCGAGGCCTTCCGGATCGAATGCCCCACCGGCTCGGGCGTGATGATGACGCTCGACGAGGTGGCGGACGAGATCAGCCGCCGCCTCGTCGCCATCTTCGAGCCCGACGCCGCCGGCCGCCGCCCGCTCTATGGCGGCACCGCGCGCTTCCAGTCCGATCCGCTGTGGCGCGAGCACATCCTGTTCTACGAGTATTTTCACGGCGACAATGGCGCGGGCATCGGCGCCTCGCATCAGACCGGATGGACGGGGCTGGTCTCGGTGCTGATCGAGCAGTTGGCGGCGCGGGGCGACAGCGGGCGCTGAGCGCGCGCCGCTGCACAATCCCTGGACATTCGCGCGACGGTGGGCGCGAAGCATGCGCCAATTGCCCAATTCCTGCGCGGCGGTGGCTTGCCAAGCGCGCCGCGCGCCCAGCATGCTGTCCTCTCCCGGGGCCGCGCCGCGGTCCCCTCCCGCGCCCGGCGCCGCGCGCCGGTCGCTAAGGAAAAGACCTGCCCATGCAGCGTCGCTCCCTCCTCCAGGCCACCGGTGCGGGGTTGGCCGCCAGCCTCGCCGGCCCCTCGCTCGTCCGCGCGCAATCGGCCACCACGCTGCGCTTCACGCCGCAGCAGGACCTCGTCACGCTCGACCCTGTCACCACCACCGCCTATGTGTCGCGCAACCACGGCTACATGGTCTTCGACACGCTCTACGGCATGGACGGCAACTACCAGGCCACGCCGCAGATGGTGGACGGCCAAACCATCGAAAATGACGGCAAGCTGTGGACGCTGACGTTGCGCGAAGGGCTGCGCTTCCACGACGGCGAACCCGTGCTGGCGCGCGACTGCGTGGCCTCCATCCGCCGTTGGGCGCGGCGCGACCCCTTCGGCGCCACGCTGATGGAGGTGACGGAGGAACTCTCCGCCTCCACCGACCGCAGCATCCGCTTCCGCCTGAAGCAGCCGTTTCCGCTGCTGCCCATCGCGCTCGGCAAGGCGTCCGTTCCGGTCTGCGCCATGATGCCCGAGCGGCTGGCCAACACCGACCCCTTCCGCCAGGTGCCCGAGATGATCGGCAGCGGTCCCTTCCGCTTCAAGGCGGATGAGCGCGTGCCGGGGGCCATGAACGTCTACACGAAGTTCGAGGGCTATGTGCCGCGGCGCGACGGCGCGCTGTCCTGGACCTCCGGCCCCAAGGTCGTGCACTTCGACCGCGTCGAGTGGAAGGTGATGCCCGACATCGCCACCGCCACCAACGCCCTCCTGGCCGGCGAGCAGGACTGGCAGGAATACGCCTATCACGACATGCTGCCGCTGCTGCGCCGCGCCCGCAACGTCGAGGTGCGCGTGCTGGACGGCTCGGGCTTCGTCGGCATGGTGCGCGTGAACCATTTGCAGCCGCCGTTCAACAACCCCGCCATCCGCCGCGCGCTGTGGGGCGCCATCGACCAGACGGCCTGCATGCAGGGCCTGGTGGGCAATGACCCCAGCCTCTACCACGTGCCGCTCGGCTTCTTCGCGCCCGGCTCGCCCATGGCCTCCACGGCGGGGCTGGAGCCGATGGTCGGCCCGCGCGACTATGCGAAGGTGCGGGCCGATCTCCGCGCCGCCGGCTACAATGGCGAGACGGTGCTGCTGATGGTGCCCTCCACCTCCGCGCCCAACGCCGCCGTGGGTGCGGTGATCGAGGACCAGCTCAAGCAGGCAGGGATGAACGTCGAGGTCTACTCCGTCGAGTTCAACACCATGCTCCAGCGCCGCAACCGCAAGGGCCCGGTGTCGGAGGGCGGATGGAGCGCCTTCGTCACCAACTGGGCCGGCACGGACTGGCTGAACCCCGCCGGCCACATCGCGCTGCGCGGCAATGGCGAGGCCGGCTATGCGGGCTGGGCCGACATGCCGCGCATCGAGGAACTCCGCACCGCCTGGTTCCGCGCGCCGGACGAGGCGGCGCAGAAGGCGATCTGCCGGGACATCCAGCTCGAGGCGATGCGCGAGGTGCCCTACTACCCGACCGGGCAATACCTCCAGCCCACCGCCTATCGCCGCAACATCACAGGTGTGCTGGAGGGCTTCGCGACCTTCTGGAACGTCCGCCGCGCCTGATGTTTCGCAGGCGTGCTCCGTTGCCGCGGGGCACGCTTGCGGCCAGTCTTTGACCATGT
>JBHYDO010000393.1:0-2942 GCA_051860645.1 Roseococcus sp. | reverse complement strand
GTGCGCGCCTGGGGCGGTGGCCCCCGCCCGGCCCGCGGCTAACCGCCGGGGCGGTGGTGGTGGGGCCGCGTGGCCACCACCCGCACCTGGGCGCCCACGAAGCCCGCCGTGGCGGCGAGTGGCGGCACCGAGGCGCCGCCCGCATCCACCCGGCGGGTGATGCGGTGGACAGCCTCGACGTCGATGTGGAGGGTCTCGCTGAACACCGTCCGCACGCCGCCGCCGAAGGATTCGACCCGGCGGTCGGGGTCGGTCGTCAGGTTCTCGAAGGTGCGGCCTGCGTCGTAGAAGGCGTAAAGCTGCGCCGTGTGGCGGATTTCGGTGGGCGCGCCGGGCGTGAATTCCACCGTGAAGTTCGGCAGCCGGAGGTCGAGCTGCGCCTCGATCGCGATGGCCACCGCGCGGTCGCCGCTCACCTGCCCGGCGTAGAAGCCGCGCCCGAGTCGGCTGCCGCCCAGGAAGTATTTCTCCGCCGCCGGCAGCACATCATCGCTCCATTGCCCGGCCAGCGTGCCCTGCAGGCTGAACACCGCATTCTCGCTCAGCGCGAACAGCGGCTGGGTGCGCTGCAGTTCGCCGCTGATCTTGGTGAAGCCGAAATCGCTGCCGCGTCGCGAGGGCCCGGGCAGACTGCTGCCACGCGTGGCGCCGAACGCCTGGATGCCCTGATGGATGCGTACGAGGCCCAAGGTGGTCGCGGCCGCCGGGGCGAAGCCCAGCAGCGTGTCGCGCGCATTTCCGTCGAAGCCCGCGCGCAGCACGCGCAGGGTGTCATGGCTGGCGCGCACCGGCTGCGCCGTGCCGGTGTCCACGCTGTTGTCGAACAGGTCGAACTGCGCGCCCACCGTCAGGTTCGCCGCCCGGCTGCGCAGGATGGGATAGGAGATCGCGGCGCCCGCCGTGCTGGTGAAGCCCGCATAGCCGATGGCGGCGAGCTGCCCGCTCGGCGCCGTGCGCCCCGCACCGGCATAGAGCCGCACCCGCAGCCCGGAGCTGCCCAGGAAGAACTCCGTCGTCGCCTGGCCGAACAGCGATTCGCCCTCGGCCGAGGAGAAGAACGCCGCCTCGGTCCGCTCGCCCAGCGAGGTAAAGGAATTGCCCTGCGCCAGTGCGAGGAACTGTACCGGGCCGGTCAGCTCGAAGCCGCGATTGTCCATGGTGACGAGGCCGCTCCAGGCGCGGCGAGTGACATCGGCCACCAGCTCCAGCTCGCCCTCGCCGCCGCCCTCCAGCGGCCGCAGCACGCCGCGCACCGAGACGCCCGGCACGTCGCCGGCCAGCAGCAGCGCGCGCTCGATCCGCGCGACCGAGGCCGCCTGTTCGGAGACGGCGCGCTCCAGGAAGCGCAGCACCTGCACGCCGGCGGGGCCGATGTCGCCGCTGAGGCGCACGCGGGCGATGCGGCCCTCACGCACCGCGAAGCGCAGCGCAAAGCCGCCGGCCATGGGCTCGCCCGTCACGACCACGCTGATGAAGGGGTAGCCCGCCGTGCGGTATTCGGTGAGCACCGCGAGGCGCGCGGCCTCGATCTCGGCCTGGCTCGCCATGCGGTTGGCGAGCCCCGCGACATGGCGCTCCAGCCGCGCCGCAGGCAGGGTGGCGTTGCCGGACAGCGCGACGGACTGCACGCGCACATCGGGCGCGCCGGGCGCGATGGGGATTGCGGTCAGCGGCGGGCCCTGCAATCCCGGCGAGAGCGCCGGCGCAGCAGGGGGGGCGAGGTCACGCAGCACGCCCTGCGGCGGGATGGCGGGTGGGGCCTGTGCGCCGGCCTGCGGCCCGCCCACCAGCAGCGGCAGGGCCAGCCCCCCCGCCAGTCCGAGCCTGAAGACATGCGCGGTCAGACCACGCCGCAATTGACCGTGCCGGTGCCGCGTTGCCCGCATGTCAGCCTCCCCCACCGCCACTGTTGGAATGTTTGCGGCCAGCGAACCGGAGGGTCAACACGAAAACCTCCAAGCGCAAATCACGCTGTCAGCCGGGCGCCACGCCTCCGTGTGGTCGGCGGGGCCGATGCGGGCGGAACACGACCAGGGGTTGCATGCCGGCGGCGCAAATGCGCGACACTGGACCACGGCGCCGGACCCCGGCCCGCGCCGCGCGAGGCCAATGTCCCGTCGCCCGGCCCGGCGGTCCTGCAATCCTGACTTGACCCTGGCGCATCCGCCCGGCAAGCCTTGGATAGGCATGGCCTGCGCCGTCGGCGCGGGCCGGCGAGGGATTCCTGGGAGGAAACAAGAATGACCGACATCACACGCCGCGGCCTGCTCGCCACCGGCGCGCATCCGGCCTTTGCGCAGGCGCGGGTGGATTTCTCCGGCCGGACCCTGGAATGGGTCATTCCCTTCGCCGAGGGCGGGGGCAGCGACGTCTGGGCGCGCTTCCTCGCCCCCTTCCTGGGCCGCCACATGCCCGGGCGGCCGAGCGTGATCATCCGCAACGTGCCCGGCGGCGGCTCCATCACCGGCACCAATGACTTCTACGCCCGCGCGCGGCCAGACGGGATGACCTTCATCGGCACCTCCGGCTCCACACAGGTTCCCTTCCTGCTGGGCGACCGGCGCGTGCGCTTCGACTACGCGAACATGCCGCCCGTCTTCGTCTCGCCCACCGGGGGCGTGTGCTACTTGCCGGCGCGCTTCGGCGTGGCCGGTGCGTCCGAGCTCGGCAAGCTGCGCGGACAGGAACTGGTCTATGCCAGCCAGGGCGCCACCTCGCTCGACGTCGTGCCCATGCTGGCCTTCGAAGCGCTGGGGCTGCGCGTGCGGCATGTGTTCGGCATGCGCGGCCGCGGCGAGGGGCGGCTGGCGCTGGAGCGCGGCGAGGCCTCGATCGACTATCAGACCACCTCGGCCTTTCTGCGCCAGGTGGTGCCCATGGTGCAGGCGGGCAGCGTGGTACCGCTGTTCTCCTGGGGTGTGCTGGACGCACAGGGCAACCCG
>JBHYDO010000392.1:0-2948 GCA_051860645.1 Roseococcus sp. | reverse complement strand
CCGCCCGCCGCGTTCATCCTCCGTTAGGGCCTCCGGGCAAAGAATGCCGCACAGGGCCCGGCAAGACGCCGGCCCAGCGAGACCGGAGAGCAAAACGCATGCGGCACATCCCATGGCTGATTCTCGGCGCCCTCACCCTTGGGGTGGCGCCGGCGCAGGCCCAAACCAGCGGCTTCTACATCGGCGCCTTCGCCGGCGGCGCCTTCCTGAACTCCAACCTGGTCACCCCCTCCTTCACCCAGACCCAGACCGTCAGCGCCACCGTGCCGGTCAGCACGCCCTTCGGCACGCAGAACGTGAACGTCACGGCGCCCTTCTCCACGACCATCCCCGCACAGCGCCTGCGCAACCAGGGCGGGCAGGGCTTCATAGGCGGGCTGCGGGCGGGCTATGGCCAGCGCCTGAACGACCGCATTTACCTGGGCGCGGAGGTGGAGGTCACCTTCCCGCAGAACGCCCAATCGCGCCTGGCCATCATGGGCATGTCCTATCGCGCGCGGTTGGAGACGGAGGGCGCCATCTTCATCCGCGTGGGCTACCTCTTCTCCGACACGAGCATGGCCTATCTGCGCGGCGGCGGAGCCATGCCACGGCACGTCGCACGGGTGGGGCGGCAATCGGTCGAGCGCTGGACGCCCACGCCTGCCGTCGGGTTCGGCTTCGAGCAGCGCCTGATGCCGCAGGTCAGCCTGCGTGCGGACATGACCTACATGCCGGCTCTGGAGGACAACCAGATCGGCAGCTTCCGCGCCGTCCTCGGCATCAGCTACCACTTCTGAGTGCGGGGCGCGCCGCAACTCTTGCCGCGAAGGCGGTTTCCCCCCTTCTATCGGGGCATGATGCGCGTGGTCCTTGCCTTCCTGCTGAGCCTCCTGCTTCCGCTGCCGGGAATGGCAGTCGAATCGCGCGCGGTCGTCTCGCCGCGCGCGACCGTGACCCTGGTGGCCGACCGTGCTGCCATCGCCCCGGGCGAGAGCTTCCGCGCCCTGCTGCGCATCCGCATGGCACCCGGCTGGCACACCTACTGGTCCAATGCCGGGGACGCCGGCGCCGCGCCGGAACTGGAAATCGCCCTGCCCGAAGATTGGCAGGCGGGCCCGCTGCAATTCCCCGCGCCCAGCCGCATCCCCTTCGGCCCGCTGATGAATTTCGGCTACACGGCCGAGGCGGCCTTTCCCTTCACGCTAACCGCGCCTGCCAACCTGCGCCCCGGCGACAGCGTGCCGCTGGTGGGCAGCGGCACCTGGCTGGTCTGCGCGGATGTCTGCATCCCCGAGGAGGGTGCGTTCCACCTGGTGCTTCCGGTCGAAGCCAGCCCGCGCCCCGCCAACCTCTCCCTGTTCCTGGCCGCCGAGGCCGCCCTGCCCCGCGAGGCCCCCTTCACCGTCCGCTTCGGCCGCGACGGCGGCCGCGCCGCCCTGACGGTGGAGAGCCCGAGCCTCGACCGCGCCTCGGTGCGCGAGGCGGTTTTCTTCCCCCAAGGCCAGAACCTCATCCAGAACGCCCCGCCGCAGAGGCTGACCGTGCGTGACGGCGCGCTGTCCCTCGCCCTCGCCCCAACCGATACCCCCTGGCCCGCCCGGCTCGAGGGCGTGCTGACGCTCACCGACACCGCCGGCGTGCGCGGCGCGTACCTGATCAGCGCCGGACCGGGTGGCCCCCTGCCCGGCCCGACCCTGCCGCTCTGGCAGATCCTGGGCATGGCGCTTCTGGGCGGGCTGATCCTGAACCTGATGCCCTGCGTCTTCCCCGTGCTGGCCATGAAGGCCATGTCGCTGGCACGGCTGGGCGGCGCGGCGCGTGGCCTCGTGCGGGCGGAGGCGGCAGGCTACACGGCGGGCGTGGTCGTCACCTTCCTTGCCATCGGCGGACTGGTGCTGGGGCTGCGCGCCGCCGGACTGGCGGCGGGCTGGGGGTTCCAATTTACCTGGGCGCCCTTCGTGGCCGGCATGGCTTGGCTGATGCTGGCGGTGGGGCTGAACCTGTCGGGCGTCTTCGCGGTGCGCGGGCCGGTCCTCTCGGGACATGCGGGGGGCAGCTTCGGCACGGGCGTGCTGGCCGTGCTGGTCGCCACCCCCTGCACCGCGCCCTTCATGGCGACAGCCATTGGCGCCTCGCTCACCCTGGCGCCGCCGGCCATGCTGGGCGTGTTCGGCGCCATCGGGCTGGGGCTGGCCCTGCCCTATGCGCTGCTGGGCGTGCTCCCCTCATTGGCCCGCGCCCTCCCGCGGCCGGGCGCCTGGATGGAGCGCCTGAAGCAGGTACTGGCCTTCCCCATGTATGGCGCCGCCGCCTGGCTGGTCTGGGTGCTGGCCCAGCAGGCGGGGCCGGATGGCGTGCTGATGGCGCTGATGGGGGGGGTGCTGGTCGGCCTCGCCGCCTGGGCCTTCGGCGTCGCACAGCAATCGGGTCGCAGGCTGGGCCGGGCCACGGCGGCGGTGGCCCTCGTGGCCGCGCTGGCCCTGCTGCCCATGCTGGGCAACGCCCCCCCTGCGACCGCGGCGACCAGCGGCCTGGGCGAGCCGTGGTCCGCGGCACGATTGGCAGAGTTGCGCGCCGAGGGGCGGCCGGTCTTCGTCAACCTTACCGCGGCCTGGTGCATCTCCTGCAAGGTGAATGAGCGGATCGCGCTGCACACCGAGGCCACGCAGGCCCGCATGCGCGCCGCCAACATGGCGCAACTGACCGGCGACTGGACGCGGGGCGACGCCGCCATCACCGCCCTGCTCCGCGAGCATGGGCGGGATGGCGTGCCGCTCTATCTGCTCTACCCCGCCGGCGGCGGCGCGCCGATGGCGTTGCCGCAGATCCTCACCGAGGGGATGATGCTACGGGCATTGGACGCGGCCCTGTAGCCGTTGTGAAACGGATTGGCTTCGTAGACCTAGAGCAGATCCCTATCAGGTCGGATCACCTGATAGGGTGAATATGCTCGTGAAAACATGCCG
>JBHYDO010000391.1:0-2954 GCA_051860645.1 Roseococcus sp. | reverse complement strand
CGCGGCTGGGACCGCGGCCTGCCGCCCTCCAACCGCGCGCAACAGCCCTGCCCGCCCGGCACGCGCCCGCAGGCGGCGCGCGCCCAGACGGACATCACCCGCTGCGTGCCGGAGTGAGCCAGTCGCGCAGCGCCTCGCCTGCCGCCTCGGGCACCTCCATGGTGGGCAGGTGGCCGGAGCCCGGGAAGCGCACCTGCCGGGCGCCGGGGATCATCGCGGCCATCTCCACATGAAGCTCGGGCGGAGTCAGCGCGTCCTCCTCCCCGCAGGCGACCAGGGTGGGCGCGGCGATGCCGGGCAGGTCGGGGCGCGAGTCGGGGCGGTGCATGATGGCGTTCTGTTGGCGCAGGAAGGCGTCACTGCCCACGCGCTCGGCCATGTCCATCACCTCCTGCGCGAGCGGCGTCCCGAGGCGGGAGGGATGCACCAGCATGGGCAGCAGGCGGGGTGTCACGCCCTTGAACTGCCCCTGCTGACTGAGCGCCAGCAGGCCGCGGCGGCGCTCGGTCTGCTCGGGCGTGTCGGGGCGGGCGGAGGTGTCGAACAGGGCCAGGTGCGTCACGCGCGCCCCCGCCTGGCGCATCACCTCCAGCGCCACATAGCCGCCCATGGACAGGCCGGCGACAGCGAAGCGGGGCGAATCCTCCACCAGCGCCAGCGCGTCGCGTGCCATGCCGGCCAGGTTGTCGGCCCGGGTGAGGTCGGCGATGCGGGGTTCCGCAAGGCCCGCGAGCGGCGGCAGCGCGTCGCGCCAGAGCCGTGCATCGCAGAGGAGACCGGGCAGCAGAAGCAGGGGGATGGCCATGCGGACGCCATAAAACCCTGGCCCGGCCGGCGCAATGCGCGGGTTTGCGGTTGCGTTCCGCCCCATCCGGGCGCATATGCGCCGTATTGCAGCAGAGGGCGGTTCCCCGCCCGGATCGCGGCGCGCGCCGACCCTGTGACTGGAACCTGTCCCTGGGGGCGCGCCGAGCGGTTTACGTGGCGCAGGATGCCAGAGTCTTGAACGAACCCAACCCGCGCGCGGCCGAAGCGGCCGCCGAGACGGACCAGAACATCACCCATACCCAGGACGCCGTGACGGACCAACCCGTCGCGTCAGAGGCTTCGGCCCCCCCTGCGCCGGAGACGGCGCTCCAGACCCCGCCGGAGGCCGCGGCCGAGCCCGCGCCGGAAGCAGCGACGGAGGTCGTGGCGGAAGCTGCGCCCGAGGTGGTGGCGGAAGCTACGGCGGAAGCCGCGCCAGAGGTGGTGGCGGAAGCCGCCGCCGAGCCCGTTCCGGCCCAGGACGCCGTTGCCGCCGAACCGGTGGCCGAGGCGCCGGCCGCCGAGGAACCGGCCGCCGCAGCGGCGCAGGAGGCCCCGCCAGCCGCGGCCCTGCTGACCGATGCCGGGCTCGAAGCCTTGGCCGAGGCGACTGCCGAGGACGAACCGGCGGCACCGCGCACCACCTTCGCCGATCTCGGCCTGTCGGACCCCATCCTCCGGGCCGTCACCGAATCCGGCTACGTCCACCCGACACCGATCCAGGAACAGGCCATTCCCATCGTCCTGATGGGCCGCGACGTGCTGGGCTGCGCGCAGACCGGCACCGGCAAGACCGCGGGCTTCACCCTGCCGATGATGGACATCCTGGCCGGCAGCCGCGCCAAGGCGCGCATGCCGCGCAGCCTGATCCTGGAGCCCACGCGCGAGCTGGCTCTGCAGGTCGCCGAGCAGTTCGTGAAATATGGCAAATACCTGAACCTCAACCACGCCTTGCTCATCGGCGGCGAGAGCATGAGCGACCAGCGCGACGTGCTCGACAAGGGCGTGGACGTGCTGATCGCCACCCCCGGCCGGCTGCTCGACCTGTTCGACCGCGGCCGCATCCTGATGGCCGACTGCAAGCTCCTGGTGATCGACGAGGCGGACCGCATGCTGGACATGGGGTTCATCCCCGATGTCGAGCGCATCGTCTCCATGCTGCCGCCGCTGCGCCAGACGCTGTTCTTCTCAGCAACCATGGCCCCCGAAATCCGCCGCCTGTCCGATGCCTTCCTGTCGAACCCGAAGGAAATCACGGTCAGCCGCCCGGCCACCGTCGCCACCACCATCACGACCGGCCTGCTCTACGTGCAGCCGCGCGACAAGCGCGAGGCGCTGCGCCGGCTGATCCGGCGCGAGCAGGTGCAGAACGCCCTGATCTTCTGCAACCGCAAGATCGAGGTGGACATCCTCTACAAGTCGCTGAAGCGGCATGGCTTCTCGGTCGGCGCGCTGCATGGCGACATGGACCAGTCGGCCCGCTTCGCCACGCTGAACGCCTTCAAGGCGAACGAAATCCGGCTGCTGGTCTGCTCGGACGTGGCCGCGCGCGGGCTGGACATCGGCGGCCTGTCGCACGTGTTCAACTTCGACGTGCCCTTCCACTCCGAGGACTATGTCCACCGGATCGGCCGCACCGGCCGCGCCGGGCGCGAAGGCCATGCCTATAGCATCGCCACCGCCGATGACGCGAAGCTGGTGACCGCCATCGAGAAGCTGACCGGCGCCACCATCCCGCGCATGGAGGTGGACGGCCTCGACATCGTGACCGAGGAGGAACTGGCCGAGGCCGCGACGCGCAAGCGCGGCCGGCCTGGCTCCTCTTCTTCCTCCGCGCGCCCGGATGGCCGCGGCGGCGATCGTGGTCGTGGCGCGCGCGACCGCGGCCCCCGCCGCGATGACGACCGCCCGCGGCGCGACGCCGGTTCTCGCCCGCCGCGCGACGAGGCGCCCCGCGCCGAGGTCGCCTCGCGCGATGAGGGCGGCCGTCCGCCCCGCCGCGGCGAAGGCGACCGTGGCCGCCGCGACGAGGGTCCGCGCCCGCTGCGCGACGAGGCACCCCGCGCCCCGCGGGACGACGCACCCCGCGCCCCACGGGACGACGCACCCCGCGCCCCACGGGACGACGCACCCCGCGCCCCACGGGA
>JBHYDO010000390.1:0-2971 GCA_051860645.1 Roseococcus sp. | reverse complement strand
TTGCGGTCCGCCTCCTCCTGCACGATGAACTTCGTGTTCACCAGCGTGAACAGCTGGCTTGCGGCCAGCAGCCCCACCATGGCGGGGATGGTCGGGATGCCGTCCAGCAGCCAGGGGATGCCCATGTCGCCGCGCATGTAGCCGGCGGTGTTCATCCCCACCGTGCCGAACAGGATCCCGAGGCCCGCCGCGAACAGCCCCTTGGCCAGCGTGCTGCCGCCGATGGAGCCCAGCAGCACCATCCCCCAGATGCCGATGGCCGCCATCTCGAAGGGTCCGATCCGCAGCACCAGCTCCGCCATCGGCTGCACCAGCACGAAGAGCACCGCGTAGGAGAACAGCACGCCCAGGCAGGAGGCGCCGAGGGCGAGGCCCAGCGCCTCGTTGTGCTGCCCCTTCCGCGCCATGGGGTAGCCGTCGAAGGTGGTCGCCACCGCCGAGGATGTGCCCGGGATGTTCATCAGCACCGCCGGCACCGAGCCGCCGAACCCCGCCCCGGTGTAGACCGAGGTGAGGAAGATGATGGCCGGCAGGAAGTCCATGTAGAGGGTCGCCGGCAGCACCAGCGCCAGCGCCATGGTGACCGAGATGCCCGGCAGCGCGCCGAACACCAGGCCGATGAGCAGCCCCGGCACCACCCAGAGCCAAGCCTGGGGCGAGCCGGCCAGCATGGACACGGCCGAGCCCGCGGCGGCGAAATCGATCATCGGCGCCTCAGAGGAGGGTGGTGGGGAAGGGGTAGGGGATCAGCCAGCGGAAGCCGTGGATGACGGCCAGCGTGAACAGCGGCGGGATGACCAGCAGCGGCAACACCCGCCGCTCGCCGCCCAGGGCGGTGCCGGCCAGGGTAAAGCCATAGATCGCGACGTCGAACCCAACCTGGTCCATCGAGACGATGAACAGGCCGAAGGCGCCCACCATGGCGGCGCTGCGGCCGAAATCGGCCCAGCTTTCGGCCGGCGTGCCCGAAGCGGCGGGCCGCAGGCAGCCGAGTGCGATCACCAGCCACAGCGCCAGCACCAGCAGCGCCGTGGGCTGCAGCAGCAGCAGGTTGGCCGGGTTGAGCGAGACGCCCCGCGCCTCGACCAGGTAGCCCAGCGCACCGCCCGCCAGCAGCGTGACGAAGCCGAGCTCGGCCCAGGCGACGCGGCGCCAGTTCACCCGCCCCGCCCCGCTCAGTTCGAGCGGAGCAGGCTGGCGTAGCGCGTCATCAGCGCGGCGCTGTTGCGATAGGCCTGGTTGGACGCCTCCGGCCCGTACCAGCGCGTGGCCAGCTGCTGGCCCTGCAGGGTGCGGATGCAGTCGGGGTCCTTGGTGGCGGCCTCGGTCGCCTGGAGGATGCGGGCGTAGATGGCGGGCTGGCGTTCCACCAGCCGCGATGCCACCACCACCCCGCGCTGCGAGCCCTCGACGAATTGCGGCTCGAAGCCCGCGCCGCGCGCGTGCTCCGCCAGCGTCGGCGCCTCGGGGTAGTCCTCCGCGCGCTCGTCGGAGAAGGTCATCAGCGGGCGGATGCGGTCCTTGATGGGCAGGAAGCCCTCGCCGCCCACGAAGCCGATGTCCACCACGCCGCCGGCCACCGCGTTGCGGGCCGGGCCGCCGCCATCATAGGTGACGGTGCGCACGCGGGCGGGATCGATGCCATGCGCCTGGAACAGCAAAGTGAGGTTGATGAGGTCGGCCGAGGCGGGTTGCACGCCCACCGTCAGGCTGCGCGGGTCGCGCTTGAGGGCGGCGATGGCCTCGTCCACCGACTGGATGGGCTTGCTGGCCGCCGTCGCCATCAGCGTGGCGTCGCGCGAGGGCAGGTTCACCATCCAGAAATCCTCGACCGCGTAGCGCGCGTTGCGCGTGAGGATCGAGAGCGGGATGAACGGCCCGGCCGAGTGCACCATGATGGTGTAGCCGTCATCGGGCTGCTGCAGGAAGAAGGTGTTGCCCAGCATGGTGCCGCCTCCTGGCCGGTTCACCACCGTCACCGGCTGGCCGAACTGGCGTTGCAGGAAGGGCGCGAAGGCGCGTGCCAGGCGGTCATTGTAGCCGCCCGTCGCGAAGGGCACGACGATGGTGATGGGCCGCGACGGGTAGGGCGCCTGAGCGCGCAGCGTGGCGGGTGCGGCCAGCAGCCCCCCGCCCAGCAGGAGCGCGGTGCGCCGGGTGGGGGCACCCGTGTGGTGGAAGCTCATGTCCTGGTCGTCCCTCGGGTGGCCGTTGTTCTTGGATGCGAATTAGGCGCAGCGCCGCGCCGGCGTCAACGTGGGGTGCGGCGGTTGACGCCGGGGCCGTCCGCGCGAACCCTCCGCCCGCTGAACGCAGGGGATGTTCCATGGATTTGCACTATTCGGGGCGGCGCGTGCTGGTGGTCGGCGCCTCGGCCGGCATCGGCGAGGCCACGGCGCGGTTGCTGGCCGCCGAGGGCGCGCGCGTGATGATTGCGGCGCGCGACGCCACCACGATCGCCGCCACCGCCGATGGAATCGCCGCCGCCACCGGCTCCAGGCCCGCCACCGCGGTGGGCGACATCACCGAGGCGGGCGCGGCCGAGGCGCTGGTCGCCGCCGCCACGCGCGAGATGGGCGGGCTGGATGCCTTGGTGGATTGCGTGGGCGGCTCCATCCGCTCGGGCTTCGAGGCACTGACCGATGCGGACTGGCAGGGCAACTACGCCTTCAACGTGCTCTCGGCCGTGCGGCTGGTGCGCGCCGCGCTGCCCGCGCTGCGCCAGGGGCGCGACCCCGCCATCGTGGTGTTGGGGGCAGCGGCCGCGCGCATGCCCTATGCACACCAGATCGTCTCCAACGTGCACAAGGCGGGGCTGCTCGCGCTGGTGAAGACGCTGGCGCTGGAATTCGCGCCCGAGGGCATACGCGTGAACAGCGTGGCGCCCGGCCGGACGCTCACCCGGTTGTGGCGCGAGCGCGCCGACAAGCTGGCCGCCGAGCGCGGCGTGACGCGGGCCGAGATCGTCGCC
>JBHYDO010000389.1:0-2973 GCA_051860645.1 Roseococcus sp. | reverse complement strand
ATGTCTATGGCTACCTGAACGGCGCCGAGGGGCCGCAGGTCACCACCGGCGCCGTCTCGGGCGTCGATGGGGTCGAGGTCAGTGTGATCTTTGACTTCGGGGTCGGTGCCATCGACTGGCGCGGCGCCTGGTTCAACGCCGGCGCCTGAGCTCTCCCTCCCCCCCCTGCCCACTCCGCGAAAGGCGCCCCGGAACTCCCGGCTGGCGCCTTTCGCGCATCTGGAGATCCATCCCCATGCGCAACTTCATTCAGCCCGGTCACAGCCTGGCCGTGGTGGTCCCCTATGCCTCGGGCGTCACCTCCGGCCAGGGCCTCCTGGTGGGCGCGCTGTTCGGCGTGGCGGCCGTCGACGGCGCCCAGAACGCCGTCATCGAGGCCGCTACCCAGGGCGTGTTCGACATCACCAAGGAACCGGCACTCGCCATCACCGCCGGCGCCCGGGTCTTCTGGGACAACACCAACCGCCGCGTGACCACCACTGCCACAGGCAACTTCTGCATCGGCATCGCCACCCAGGCCGCGCTGGCCGCTGATGCCACGGTGCGGGTCTGGCTGAACCGCGTGCCGGCCTCGGGGGCATGATGCTGCTGCCGAGGGATTGGGCCCGGCTGGAGGGCGTGCACCGCGACCTGGTGCAGGTCGTCACCCGCGCCCGTCAGGCTGCGCCCTTCATCGTCACGGAGGGGCTGCGCACGCGCGAGCGTCAGGCGCGGCTGGTCGCCATCGGCGCCTCGCGCACCATGAACAGCCGGCACCTCACCGGCCATGCCGTCGATCTGGCCTATTGGCTGGACGATGGCGACGGCGCGGTGGAGCAAGGCGAGATCCGCTGGGACTGGCCGCTGTACCAGACGCTGGGGGCCGCCATGAAGGCGGCGGCGCAGGAGCTCGGCGTGCCGATTGTGTGGGGCGGCGACTGGCGCTCCTTTCGGGACGGCCCGCATTTCGAGCTCGACCGCAAGGTCTATCGGTGATGGGCGGCGCGATCCTGGGGCTGCCGGGGCTGCTGGGGCGGCATGCGGTGCCGATCGCCCTTGCCGGAGCCCTTTTCCTGGCAGGCACCGCCGCCTGGCAGTTTCGCACGCAGCGCGATGTCGCCCGCAGCGATGCCGCCATGGCCACCCAAGCCGCCGCGGGCAACGCTGCCGCGCTGGCCCAGGCGATGGCGCAACACGCACAGCACATCGTGGCCCTGACCAGTGAGGCCGAGCGCGCCCGCAGCCAGGCCGTTCGGCTTGGCGCGCATCTGGAGGCCCTTCGCCGTGATCCGAGCCATGCCGCCGGCGCTGCCCCTGTGCTGCGCGATGCTATTGAGCGCCTGCGCGCCAACCGCACCGCCGGAGATCCGGCTGCTGCCGCTGCGCTTCCCTGACGCGCTGCTGGTCTGCGCCGAGGCGCCCGTGCTGCCCGAGCCCCACCGACTGACCCAGGGCCAGGCGGCGGAGCTGCTGCTGGCCTATGACGTTGCCCATGCCGATTGCGCCGGGCGCCTGGCCGCTGTGCGGCGGCTCAACCCGGTGGAGGGCAACCCCCCATGAACGCCTTTGCCCAGGCCATGGCAGCCCTGGTGGCTGATCCCAACATCAGCACGGAGGCGACTTACCGGCCGGGCGGCACCGGTACGCCGATCTCCCTCCGCGTCCTGCGGTCTTCGCCCGACCGGGTCGCCTCCGCCTTTGCCACCGACATCCTCTCGGCGACCGACATCCTCTCGGTGGCCATCGCCACGCTGCCCGGCCTCGCCCCCGGCGACAGCTTCGCGCTGGGGGCGGACCTGCTCACCGTCACCCATGCCGAGCGCGACGCCTCAGGCACCGCCTGGCGCGTGCTCTGCCAGCGATAGGAGGCCGCCATGCCCCACCACACCCTGACCCTGCTGGAGATCCTGCGCGACCTGCTGCTCGGCGCCGCCGCGGGGCTCGCCGGCGGCTTTGTGCGCTGGAACAACCCCGAGCGGCGACGCTTTGGCTGGTGCCTCGCCTGGGAGGTGCCCTCCGCGGCGCTGGTCGGCAGCGCGGGCTATGCGCTCGGCGGCTTTCTTGACTTCAACGAGTATGGCCGGTTCCTGTTCGCCTTTGTGTTTGGCTATCTCGGCCAGGCCGCGCTGCACGATCTGGCCGTGGCCATCTTGCGCCACCGCGCCGGGCTGCCGCCCGGTGGCGGCGCGCCGTGAGGCTGGGTGCGAGCATTCTCGGCGATCTGCGCAAGGTGCTGGGCGAGGAGGTCCGCGCCGGCGAGCGGGCGGCCATGACCGCCATCCGCGCCGAGACCGCGCAGGTCCAGCAGGAGCTGCGCCGGCAGGTGACCACCGCCTTCTCGGGCAATGCGCGCGGCATCGCCAATGCGTGGCGGGCGATGATCTTTCCGAAGTCCGGGCAATCGCTGCGGCCGGCGGGGCTTATCTTTACCAAGGTGCCGAACGTCATCGATGCCTTCGAACGCGGGGCGTTGATCCGCTCCAAGGGTGGCCGAAAATTCCTGGCGATCCCGACCGGCTTTAACGCAGCGCGCGGACGGCGGGGGCGGGGTGAGAAGGGCATGCGGGTCACGCCCGCGCAGATGGTCGCGTCCGGCCAGGGCTTTCTGCGGCCGTTCAAATCGGGGCGGGGCTTCGTGTGGTGCCTGCCGCTCCGCGGGGAGGCTGGCCGCGGCCGGCGGCGCACGCGGCTGGTGGCCGGTGGACTGACGGAAGTCGGCACCGGCAATCGCAAGGGGCGCGAGGCCTGGGCGCGCGGGCTCCTGCAGCAGGGGATGGTGCCGATGTTTCTGCTGCTGCACCAGGTGAAGCTCAACAAGCGGCTGGACGTGCGTGGCGCCGCCGAGCGTGGGCTGCGACGCCTGCCAGGGCGCTTTGTGGCGGCCTGGGAGCGCGAGAGCGGGAGGGCAGCTTGAGCGCGCGAGAGACGGCCATCGCCGCGCTGCACAGCCGGCTGGTCACGGCGCTGGCGGCCAGGAACCCGACGCCGCTGGTG
>JBHYDO010000388.1:0-2974 GCA_051860645.1 Roseococcus sp. | reverse complement strand
CCGGCCCGCCGCGCATGGCGGTGTTGCGGGACACCACCTCCTCCAGCGTGCCGCCGCCATCGGTGAAGCTGGCCACCGCGCGCAGTTCGAGGCCGGCCGGCACCCGTGCCGGATCGAGCCGGGCGCCCGTGGCACCCTCGATGTCCGACCAGGCGCCGTCGCGGAAGGACTGCCAGCGCCAGGTGATGGGCCCCATCCCGTCCGGGTCCGTCAGGGTGTGCGAGGCCACGATCGCGCCGCCACGGGACGCGAGCGTGACCGTCCCGCCCGGCGCGTCATTCTCCGCCGCCACGCGCACGGTGATGCTGGTGGATTTCGCCAGGACGAAGGTCTCGATGCTGGAGTAGGTCGGTCGCGCGAGCTCCACCACGCCGTCGCCATCGATGTCGCCGATGGCGGGCGCGCCGCTGAAGAAATAGGGGTCCACGAGGCGCAGCGGGTTGGCGTCGCCGGTCAGCTCGGTGAAGCTGCCGTCCGTGTTGCGGAAGGCGCGGAAGAAAGGCTCGGTGCTGCCGAGCACAAGGTCGAGGTCGCCATCGCCGTCGAGATCGGCAAAGGCCGGCGCTGCGCCATCCACGACGATGCCGGCGAAGGGCGTCAGCGCGACGTCCACCGGCACGAAGCCCTCCGCCGTGCGGCGCCAGACCTGCAGGCCGGGGCTGTACTGGGCGCCCGCCACCAGGTCCAGCGCGCCATCGCCGTCATAGTCAAAGAAGCTGGGCGTCGAGTAGCCGGCCGAGGCCAGGGTGGCGAAGGGGCCGCCCAGGGCGGCACCGGGCACGAAGCCCTCGGCCGTGCCGCGCCAGAACAGCAGCTGCGCGTCGGCGCCGCCGACCACCAGGTCCACGAAGCCGTCGCCGTCCAGATCCGCGAAGGCCGGCGCGGCGCCGCCGCCGACATGGATGCCGTCGAAGGGATTGAAGATGTCGAAGACGGGGAGGAAGAACTCGCCATTGTTCTCATAGGCCTGGAGCCCGCCGAAGGTGCTGCCCACGACGAGGTCGAGGTCGCCGTCGCGGTCGTAGTCCACCAGCACCGGCTGGGCCAGCGGGTCCACGAAGGCGTTGCGGAGCGGGTCGATCACGCCGGGCAGTTTCACGAAGTCCTTGCCCTGCGTTTCGTTCAGCCGGCCGCCGGCGGCGTCCAGCAGGCCATAGGTGAGGGTACGCGTGGCGGTCGGCGTGTCGCTGGTGTTGGCATAGGTCACGGCCTGGAACAGCGCCTCCAGCGCCTCGGCGCCGGCCGCGGCGTTCAGCGTGACGCGGAAGGTCTCGCCCACCCCGCCCGTGGCGGTGCCGATCACCTCGCCCGAGTGGCGCACGATCGTGCCGTCGAAGCCGATCTGCCCGAAGCCGTCGCCGGCATGGCGCAGCGACACGACATCCTCGGCCAGCAGGCCCGAGACGCTGAACACCGCGCCCTCCAGCCGGTCGCCCTGCACCGTCCGGACCAGGGGATCGAGCAGCAGCGGGCCGGCATTGGCGGCGTTCTCGGCGAAGCTGGCCTCGGCATCCAGGAAGCCGAGCCAGGTGGTCTCGCGCACATCCGTGATGGTCACGCGCAGGTTTGCCGTCGGCCCGGGCTCCCCCGAATTGTCGAAGGCGGTGATGACCAGGTCGTAGACATTGTCGCGATTGGCGTCGCGCGGCCGCTCGAAATCGAGCGGCAGGCTCGAGAAGAAGAGGCGCCCGCGCAGCGACGGGTCGTCGAACATGATGAAGGCCGCGCTGTCCGGCCCGCCCACGCCGAAGCGGACCGCGTCGCCATCCGGATCGACGGCGGTGAAGACAATGGGGGGCAGCCACGCACCCTCGGCCAGGGTCAGCGAGGTGAGGGGCGCCGTCAGGACCGGCACGTCGTTCTCGGGCGTGACGATGAGGGTGACGCCGGTCGTGTCGGGCACCTGCACCAGCGAACGAAAGAGGCCGATCGAGGTCCCCGCGACGATGTCCGCGAGGCCGTCCCCATTGATGTCGCCCGCCGCCAGCTGTCGAGGATCCAGGCCGGCCAGGGCGGCGAAGGGGTTGTCCGCGCCGGTCAGCGGGACGTAGTCGCCGCCTGTGTTGCGCCAGGCCAGCGGCACTCCGCCGCCGTTGCCGCTGGCGACGTCGATCAGGCCGTCATGGTCGAAATCCAGGAAGACGAACGCCCCTTCGCCCCTGACCGGGCCGAGCTTCAGCAGCGGGTTCACCCCATCGGGCAGCCGCACCAGGCCTTCCGGCGTGTTGCGCCACACTTCGGCGGTCTGCGTCAGGATCAGGTCTTTGCGGCCGTCGCCGTCGATGTCGAAGAAGGCCGGCGCGTTCAGGGTGTTGCCCTGCGCCACGATGCCGGCCACCGGGTTTTGCGCGAAGGGCACGAAGCCCGCTTCCGTGTTGCGCCAGGCCAGCAGCTCGTTGCCGGTGCCGTAGGCGATGACGAGGTCCTCGCGGCCATCGCCATCGAGGTCGCCGAAGGCCGGCCGCGTGTAGCCCCCGGGCGCGCGGATGGTCCAGAACGGGTCCTGCTCGACCGTCGCGGCGACGAAGCCATCGGCGGTGCCGAGGAACAGCGTCAACCGGGTGGAGGAGCCGCCGGCGACGATGTCGAGCCGGCCGTCCCCGTTCACGTCGAACAGCACCGGCGCCGACTGGCCGCCACTGATCGCAAGCCCCGCGACCGGGTCGGCCGCGGGCGTCACGAATTGCCGGACCTCGCTGGGCTCGGCGATGGCGAGGCTGAGCTGGCGCGCGGCCGTGGGCGTGTCGTCGGCCGTGGTGTAGGCCAGCGCGCGCAGCAGCGCCTGGGCCGACGCCTCGGTCACGCCCGTGGTGAGCTGCACCACGAAGCGGTCCGCGCCATCCTCGACCACGACACCGATCGGCGCACCGCCGAAGCGGATCGTCGCGCCGTCGACGCCGATCTGCCCGGGCCCGTCGCCGTCATGGCGGATGAGGATCCGGTCTTCCGCCAGCAGGCCGGCGATCTCGATGCG
>JBHYDO010000387.1:0-2976 GCA_051860645.1 Roseococcus sp. | reverse complement strand
GCACCGCCCAGACGCTGCCCGGGATATGCGCCGCGCGGAAGTCGATCGAGCGCGCGAGGTCGATCACCGTCACCCCCGTCTCGGCCGCGAGCGCCTCGGGCGTCACGGTGGGGGCGGAGGGAGTGTGCGTCAGGCTGGGCACCCAGGGGCCGGTTTCCAGAGGGCCGTCGAGCGGGTCCGTCACCACGAACACATCCCAGCCGCCCATCAGCCGCAGCCAGGAGGCGCTCATCCGCGCGCGCACGGTGTCGTTGTCGGCCAGGATGACGCGGGCACCGCGCACCGCGATCCATTGGTCGGTGGCCTGCACCAATTGCCCGCCGGGCGCATGGCGATAGCCCGGGATGTGCCCGGCCGCGTATTCCTCGGCGGACCGCACATCGAGCGCATAGCTGGTGCGGGAGGCGTCGGCGCGCATGGCCTCGGCCTCGGCGCGGGTGCATTCGCGCACAGCGGTGCGTGCGCTGAAGGCGGTGGCGCGCTCAAGGGCCAGGGCCGCCGTCGCCGGCGTGCCGGGCGCATAGCTGGCGGTCTCGCCGCGGGCCACCTGCAGCCCCGCCAGTTCCCAGCCCATGGTGCCGTTGCGCAGGGCCACGACCTTGTTGGGCACGCCCGCCTGCCGCAGGCTTTCCGCCCCCATGATGCTGCGGGTGCGGCCCGCGCAGTTGACCACGATGGTGGTCTCGGCGTTCGGCACCATGTCGGCGATACGGTAGGCCAGCTCGCCGCCGGGCACGTTCACGCCACCCGGGATGCTCATCCGGTGGAACTCGTCCATCGGCCGGCTGTCGAGGATGACGAGGTTCTTGCCGGACTTCACCAGCGCATCGAGCTCGGCGGCGTCCAGGCTTTCGGTGCCGTAGTGGTGCTCCACCCATTCGCCGAAGGCCTTGGAGGGGACGTTCACCCCGGTGAAGACCACGAAGCCCGCGGCCTTCCAGGCGGGCGTGCCGCCCTCCAGCACCTGCACGTCGGTGGCGCCGATGCCCTCCAGGAAGGCGGCGAGCTTCTGCGCATGGCCCTCGCCGCCATCCACGCAGACGACCGGCACGTCGAGGCGCGGCAGCAGCGCGCGCGCCCGCAATTCCCGCTTGGAGAGCGGGCAGGGGATGGCCCAGAACAGGTGGCCGCGGCCGAACTCGCCCTCCTCGCGCGCGTCGAGGATCGCCATCTCGCGCCGCGCGCCGATCCACGCCTTGAGCGTGGCCGCATCCACCTGTCGCATCAGCGGTCGGTGCCCGCCGTCGGCTTCATGAAGCTCTTGTTGTAGAAGCTGACTTGGCCGGTCTGGTCGTCGAAGGCGCGGCGGCCGTCGAGCTTTTCCAGCGCCAGCCCGTACATGTGCAGGTGGCGGGTGGGGCGGGTGCCGGTGGTGTGGATGGAGTGGATGTCCTCGGGCATCAGCGCGATGCCGCGGCCGGGTTCCACCATGATCTCCTCCCGCACGCGCATCTCGCAGCGGTCGGGGTCGGTGCCGTCGTCCACGCGGTCATAGACCTTGTTCAACTCCTGACCGTCCACGGCGACGACGACGGCCCAGGTGGTGTGGTCGTGCGGCTTGGTGGAATTGCCGGGGTTGAGCGCGTTCAGGTAGAGGGCGAAGCGGTTGTTGTCCTCCTCGCGCAGCAAATAGCGGTTGCTGCCCTTCTCGCCGTTCGGCGGGGGCGGGAATTCGGCCGATGGGAAGAGGTGTTCCTGGGCCGCCAGGTTCAGCAGCTCGGCCTTGATGGCGTCGAGCGCCTCGCGGGTCACGCCCATGCTGGCCTCGATCTCGCGCACGCGGCCCACGGCGGCGGCGACGGCGGCGGTGCGGGCGGCCTTCACATCCATGGTGTTCATGTGTCGTTCCTCCTCAATTCGCCGCTTATGTTAGCGCCGCTTGCGCGCGCGCGCCACGGCCCGCACATGAACTCCGTGGAACACGCGCCCGAGATCTTCGACCGAAGCCTGCTGGCCCTGCGCCGCGCCCGCGCGGCACCGCATGTGCACGCCGTCGCCCCCATCCTGGAGGCCGCCGCCGACATCCTGCTGGACCGGCTGGACGACACCACCCGCCGCTTCACCCGCGCGCTGGACCTGGGCGGGCGTGGGGTGGTGGCGCCGAGGCTCGCCGCGCGTGGCATTCCCCTCGTGGTCTCCATGGACCTCGCCTCGCCCATGGCCGCCCGCGCCGGGGGGCTGCCGGTGGCGGCGGACGAGGAATGGCTGCCCTTCGCGCCGCACAGCTTCGACCTGATCATGGCCAGCCTCAGCCTGCACATGGTGAACGACCTGCCCGGCGCGCTGATCCAGCTTCGGCGGGCGCTGGCGCCGGATGGGCTGTTCCTGGCCAGCCTGCCTGGTCTTGGCACCTTGCAGGCGCTGCGCGAGGCGCTGGCGGCCGCCGAGGGCGAGACCCGCGGCGGCATCTCGCCGCGCGTCTCGCCCTTTCCGGAGTTGCGCGACCTGGCCTCCCTGCTGCAACGCGCGGGCTTCGCCCTGCCGGTGGCCGACCAGGACCGCCTCTCGCTCGCCTGGCGCACCCCCATGGGGCTGATCGCGGACCTGCGCGCGGCCGGCGAGACTAACGCCATCCGCGCCCGTGACCCGCACACGCCACCGCGCGCCATGTTTCCGCTGGCCTTTGCCGGCCTGCCGCTGGAGATGGAGGCGCCGCTGCTCGTCATGACCGGCTGGGCCCCGCACGAAAGCCAGTCGAAGCCCGCCCGCCCCGGCAGCGCAACCACGCGCCTGGCCGATGCCCTCGGGGCGGTGGAGCACAAGACGGGGGAGCGGCCGCTCCAGAGCGGCTCCTGATCAGGTGGCATCACCTGATCGGGTGAAGATGCTCGTGAAAACAAGGCACTCGGGGCGTTGCCGTGAGCCAAGGCGAACGAAGGCGACTTCAGGCTGCAAACCCGATCAGTTCTGGCTGCCGCGCCCCTTGGCTGAGCGGCATGAGCCGCGGGCGCCGTTCGGCGCCGCGTCCTTTCGGGC
>JBHYDO010000386.1:2544-3028 GCA_051860645.1 Roseococcus sp. | reverse complement strand
CTGGCGGCCGCGGTGCCGGACCCGATGTGGCTGCGCGTGGTGGCCGATGGCCTCGCCCTGCTGCGCCGCGCCCGATTCGGCCGCTGGGGGCTGCCGCCCGACTGGCTGATGCTGGCGCGCGGCGATGAGCGCGTGGGCCCGGCCATCGGATGGCCGGCGCGGTTTTCCTACGACGCCGTGCGGGTGCCGCTTTACTTCGCCTGGGTGGGCCTGGCCGGGGAACCGGCACTCACGGCGCCCGCTCAATTCTGGTTCGACGCTGGCCATAGGCACCGGCCGGCCTGGGCGGATTTGTCGAGCGATGCCATCTCGCCCTACCCGGCGTCCCCGGGTATTGAAGCGGTCGCCCAATTCTCGCGGGCATTCCTATCCTTGGAAGCAACCGAATGGCTGGGTGGCGACGCTCCACTCCCGCCACCCGATTATTATTCCGGCTCCCTGTCCCTTCTGGTTGCACTGGCGGCGCGGGATTCGGGCTTTCTGT
>JBHYDO010000386.1:0-2534 GCA_051860645.1 Roseococcus sp. | reverse complement strand
GGGTCTTCAAAATTTGATGCTTGGCAGTCCAATTTTGCTGTTCTCTCGCATCGGGTTCCCGGCCATGGTAGGAACGCACTTTAGGTTTGGGGCTCCCCTGATGGCCATGGAGAACGACGTCGCTCGGATTCGTGCGGCCCTCAATACGCCTGGGCTGAAGTATCGCAGCTTCGGCAACCAGCCCGTGCGCGGCGAACCCGAGCCCCCCGCCGCCTCCGCCCCCTCGCCGACCCCCGACCCCTTGATTGCCGAGTCCGATCCCCTGCCGCCCGAGAGGGCCCCGGCCATGGGGCCGTTCGGGCCCCTGGCCGCGGGTGTCCCGCCTGGCGGCACCGTCGGCCCCTTCGGCGTCCTGCCCCCCGTTCCGCGCGAGGCGCCGCCCGCGCCCGCGCCTCTGGATGAGCCCGAGCCGATGGCCGAACCTGCCTTGGCGCAGCCCGCCGCCACCCCGCCGGCGCCGGCCTCCGCCTCCCCGGCGCCAGCCGCTGTTCCGATGATCGACTGGGCCGCCATGGCCGCGGCGGCCGCCGAGCCGGAAGCGCCGACCCTGCCCATGCCCATGCCGATCCCCGCCGGGCCGGCCACCGCGCTGCTGGACCTAGGGCAGGGCGACCCCGCCGGCGCGCAGTCGCCCGCCCGCGCCGCGGCGCCCCCGCCGACCTCCCTCGCGGCGCCTGCGCCGACTTCCCCCGCGGCGCCCGCGCCGACTTCCCTCCCCATCGGCCATGGTCCCGCCGAGAGCGGGTTCTCCCTGCTCGACTCGATCCCCACAACGGCGGCCGGGCCGGGCAACGCGGCCGCCCCCGCCTCGGGCGCGCGGAGCACCCTGGCCCTGCTGCGCGGCGCCGTCGCGACAGAAGCCGAGGCTGCGCCCGCGCCGCCTCCCGAAGCCCTGCCCGCCGCCGCCGTCACGATCCCGCTTGCCGATGTGATGCGCCTGATCGCCGACGGCTTGGCCGCCGCGCAAGCCGCGCGCGCCTCCGCCAAGCCTCCCACCGCCCGCTAGTTTTCACCGGAGCTTCCATGCCCCTTCTTTGTTTCGCCTCGCCCAAGGGTGGTGTCGGCAAGACGACGCTCGCGGCCAACATCGCCGACGCGTTGCGCCGCCAGGGCCGCCGTGTCCTGGTCATCGACTTCGACCCGCAGAACACCCTGCGGCTGCATTTCGGCGTGCCGCTGACCGACACGGCGGGCTTCATGGTGGACCTGCCCAAGCGGCCGGACTGGCGCGACCTGGTGCGCCAGACGGCCTCCGGCGTGATGCTGCTGCCGCATGGTTCGGGCGACATTCGTGGAACCCTGGGCCTCGCGCACGCGCTGGAGCGCGACCCGGAACTGCTGGCCGCGCCCATGCGCTCCATCCTGGGCGACCCCAACCTGCTGGTGGTGGCGGACACGCCCCCGGGCGCCTCGCACGCGCTCAACATCATCGCGCCCATGTCCTCCATGGTGTGCGCGGTGCTGCTGCCCGACGCGACCAGCGCCGCGCTGATCCCCGACATCGAGAGCGGCCGCTTCCTCGGCTCCGGCACCATGGCGGCGCTGTTCGCCGGACGGCTGCGCGTGGTGCTGAACGGGGTGGACCCCAATGCCCGGCTCTCCCGCGCGGCGGCGGAGACGGTGGCGCGGCACATCGGCCCCCGCCTGCTGGGGGCCGTGGCGCGCGATGAACTGGTCGCGGAATCGCTCGCCGCGCAGCGCCTGGTGCTGGACCTCTCGCCCAACAGCCAGGCGGCCGAGGACATGCGCGAGATCGCGCGGGGGATCGAGGCCGCCCTGCCCTCCGGCCCCGAGCCCTTCGGCTCGGGCTGGGGCGCGCGTTGAGCACCGCGCCCTCCACCAAGGCGGAGTGGCTCGCCAGGCTGCCGCTTGCGCGCACGCGACTGTTCGGCACGCTGATGGCGGTGGTGGGCGGCTGCTTCGCCCTGCTGGTCATCGTGGTGCCGATGGAGGCCGAGCAGCAGGCCGTGTTCGGGCTGCTGGGCTTCATCGTCTTCCTCATCTTCAACCGGCTGCCGGGCCGCACCGTCACCATCATGCTCTCGGTGCTGTCGGCGCTGGTGTCGCTGCGCTACATCCATTGGCGCGTGACCGAGACGCTGGACTTCACCGGCTTCTGGCAGACCTTCCTCGGCACCGGGCTGGTGCTGGCGGAACTGTATGCGCTGGTCGTGCTGGTGCTGTCCTACATCCAGCTCATCTGGCCGCTGGACCGCAAGCCGGCCGCCATGCCGGACGACCCAGGGGAATGGCCGGTGGTGGACGTGTTCATCCCCACCTACAACGAGCCGCTGGACGTGGTGCGCCCGACCGTCTTCGCCGCGCTGGCACTCGACTGGCCGCCCGAAAAGCTGCGCGTGCACCTGCTGGATGACGGGCGGCGCGACGAGTTCCGCCGTTTCGCCGGCGAGGTCGGCTGCAACTACATCATCCGCCCCGACAACAAGGGCGCCAAGGCGGGCAACATCAACCACGCCCTTGCCCAGACCGACGGCGAATACATCGTGGTGTTCGACTGCGACCACGTGGCGACG
>JBHYDO010000385.1:0-3084 GCA_051860645.1 Roseococcus sp. | reverse complement strand
CGCGTCGAACTCGGCGTGAAGGCGCAATGGCATGAGGGGCTGATCTGGCGCGAGATCGTGGAGGGCGACGCCGAACTTCGCCACCTGCGCGACCGGCTCAAGACCCGCCCCGCCCAGGAGACCTACTACGAACGCATCGAGCTGGGCCGCCGTGTCGAGGCTGCGCTGGCGCGCCGGCGCGAGGCCGACAGCGGCGTCATCGCCGCCACCCTCGCCCCGCTGGCGGAGCGCGAGGTGGAACTGCGCGCGCTGGAGGAGGACATGATCCTCAGCCGTGCCTTCCTGGTGCGCCGCGACGCCGAAGCGGCCTTCGACGCCAGCATGGACGAACTCGCCCAGCGCTTCGGCGAGCGGGTGACGTTCAAGTATGTCGGCCCCGTGCCGCCCTACAACTTCGTGAACCTGCGCGCCGACTGGCTGAGCGCGGCATGAGCCTCCTGGGCACATTGCTGGGTCTGCCCGTGATGGGCCCGTTGGGCGGCGTCTCCTGGATCGCGGGCAAGCTGCGCGAGGCGGTGATGGCCGAGGCGCTGGACCCCGCGCGCATCGAGGCGGGGCTGCGCAAGCTGGAGAAGCGCCTCGACGCCGGCGAGATCACCGAGGAGCAATACGACGCAAGCGAGGCCGAGCTGCTGGCCGAACTCCGCGCCATCCGCGCCGCCCTGGCGGAGGGCGCGCCATGAGCCTGCAGCGCCAGGTCGCCGCCGCGCAGCCCGAGGATGCGGGGCGCGGCGTGATCCGCCTCGACCCGGCCGACCTCGCGGCCCTCGGCGTCGGCACGGGCCAGCTGCTCGCGGTGCGCGGCAAGCGGCTCGCCCATGCCCGCGCGCTGCCCCTCCCGCCCGAGGCGCGCGGCCGCGGCGAGGCACGGATGGACGGCGTGCTGCGCGGCAACGCCCAGGCCGGACTGGGCGAGACGGTGGAGATCACCCCGGCCGCCGCCCCCGCCACGGCCACCCGCATCGGCCTCGCCTGCCCGCTGCGCCTGCCCGAGGCCACGCTGCGCCTGGCTCTGGAACGCGTGCCCGTCTCCGCCGGCGACGAGGTGCGGCTGCGGCTGCTGGGCGGGCGCGAGGCGAGCCTGCGCGTCACGACGACCGAGCCGCCCGGCCCCGTGCTCGGCGGTGCCGCCACCCGCATCGAGACCCGGCACGAGGCCGCCGGCGCCCATGCCGTGCGCTACGAGGATCTGGGCGGGCTCGACCGCGTGCTGGAGCGCATCCGAGAGGTGGTGGAATTGCCGCTGCGCCAGCCCCAGGCCTTCGAGCACCTGGGCATCACCCCGCCCAAGGGCGTGCTGCTCTGCGGCCCGCCCGGCACAGGCAAGACGCTGATCGCCCGCGCCGTGGCGCAGGAGAGCGGCGCGCATTTCATCGCCGTCAACGGCCCCGAGATCATGGACCGCTACTACGGCGCCTCCGAGGGCGCGCTGCGCAAGGTGTTCGAGGAGGCCCGCGCCCGCGCGCCGAGCATCATCTTCATCGACGAGATCGACGCCATCGCGCCCAAGCGCGACGGCCTGTCGGGCGAGAAGCAGGTGGAACGCCGCGTGGTGGCGCAGCTTCTCACGCTGATGGACGGGCTGGCCGGCCGTGGCGAGGTGATGGTGCTGGCCGCCACCAACCTGCCCGACAGCATCGACCCCGCGCTGCGCCGCCCCGGCCGCTTCGACCGCGAAATCCGCATCGACCCGCCCGACCGCGCCGGCCGCCGCGCCATCCTCGCGGTGCACAGCCGCGCCATGCCGCTCGCGCCCGATGTGGACCTCGACGCGCTGGCCCAGGCGACGCACGGGCATGTGGGCGCGGACCTGGCCGCCTTGTGCCGCGAGGCCGCGCTGGCCGCGCTGCGCCGCGCGGGCGGGGTCTCGGCGGCCGACCCCGCGGGGCTGCAGGTCACCGCCGCCGACTTCACCGAGGCGATGGGCCTCGTCACGCCATCCGCGCTGCGCGAGGTGTTCCTGGAGATCCCCGACGTGCGCTGGTCGGACGTGGCGGGGCTGGACGCGCTGCGCGAGACGCTGACGCGCGCCGTGGAATGGCCGCTGCGCCGGCCCGAGATCTTCACGCGCCTGGGCCTGCGCCCGCCGCGCGGCGTGCTGCTGCATGGCGCGCCCGGCACCGGCAAGACGCTGCTGGCCAAGGCCATGGCGGCGGAGGCGGGGGCGGGCTTCATCGCAGTGCGCGGCGCGGAGCTGCTGGACCCCTGGCAGGGCGCCTCCGAGCGCGCGCTGCGCGACGTCTTCGCCCGCGCCCGCGCGGTGACGCCCTGCATCCTGTTCTTCGACGAGATCGACGCCATCGCCGGGCGGCGCGGCGCGGGCGGGGGCGCCACGCAGGAACGGCTGGTGACGCAATTGCTCACGGAACTCGACGGCATCACCGACCCGCGCGGCTTCGTCATCCTCGCCGCCACCAACCGCGCCGACATGCTGGACCCGGCCCTGCTGCGCCCAGGCCGCTTCGACCTCGTCATCGAGATGCCGCGCCCCGACGTGGCGGCCCGCCGCGCCCTGCTCGCGCTGCACACGCGCCGCATGCCGCTCGCGCCCGACGTCGCGCTGGACGCGCTGGCCGAGGCCTTCGAGGGCGCGGTCGGCGCCCATGTCGCGGGCCTGTGCCGCCTGGCCGCGCTGCAGGCGCTGGCGCGCGGCGGCCTCGACCACATGCCCGAGATCACCGCCGCGGATTTTGCGGCGGCGCTGCACAGCCTCCAGGAAGGACGCACATGGCCCAGCAACTGATGATCCTCGGCGTCGCCGACGCCGCGCTGGCGCCGGCGCTCGAAGCGGCGCTCCAGGCCGTGCCGGGCCCGGCCCTCCCCTTCCGCCGGGTGGGGGAGCTGGTCGGCGTGGCGCAGCGCGCGGGCCGACCGCTGTTTGCCGGTGGGCGCAATGCCTTGCTGAAGCGGCTGCAGGCGGTGCAGCGGCGGCTGGAATTCGCCTGCCAGCTGGGCCCCTTCCTGGCGGCCGACCCCGCCGCCGCGACCTGCCCCGTTACGGAATTCGCCGGGCTGCTGGAGGCCGCGGCGCCCGCGCTGGCCGCGGCCCTGCTGCGCCCGCAGGCGGCCAACGGGCCCGAGGCC
>JBHYDO010000384.1:0-3095 GCA_051860645.1 Roseococcus sp. | reverse complement strand
CCCACCCAGACATTGCCCACGCTGTCGGCCATCACGGCGTGGAAGACGGCCACGTCGGGGTGCAGGGCGGGGAGGAGGGTGATCTTCTCGCCGGTGCCGAAGGGGCTTTCCACCACCATCCAGTCGGGCCGGTTGGCCAGGATGTCGCTGCCGATGAGGCCACGCAGGGGCATGAAGGGCACGCCCTTCTCGGCGGCCTGCAGCATGGTGTGCATGGCGGGGCAGGTGGCGTCGCGCACGACCAGCTTGCCGGCCTTGAGTGCGGCGCTGAAGCGCGGCGCGAAGCCAGCCTCGCCCAGCGTGACCGCACTGGTGTTCACCTCGGCCACGCAGCCCGCGCCGATCAGGATGTCGGTCGCGAAGCCGGAGATGGGCACGCCCACCAGCCGCAGGCCGCGCACGCCGCGTCGGATCAGCGCCTTCGCGAGCGCCACCGAGGGGATGGAGTTGTCCGGCGGCAGGGCCACCATCGCGCCATCGGGAATTGAGGCGGCCATCGCCTCCAGGCTTATCGGGGTCATGTTGCGTCCCTCCCGCGCCATGATTACGCCTGTCGGGGTGACGGGCAAAGGGGAAGCCGCCATGATCCTGGAAGGGCCGCGCCTGCTGCTGCGCCCGCTGACCGAGGCCGACGCCCCGGAATTCGCCGCCATGAACGGCGATGCGGCGGTGATGCGGCATTTCGTGAAGCCGCTGGACTTCGCGGCCTCCGAGGCCTTCCGCGCCCGCATCGCCGCCCATTTCGCGAAGCATGGCTTTGGCTTCTGGGGGGTGTTCCGACATGGCGAACCAGGACTGGTCGGAATGGTCGGACTGCTGCGCGTGGCCTTCGAGGCGCATTTCACGCCGGCGGTCGAGATCGGTTGGCGCATCGCGGCCACGCATCATCGCCAGGGCTTTGCCGAGGAGGCCGCGCGCATCGCGCTCGCGGCAGGCTTCGGGCCGCTGCGCCTGCCCGAAATCGTGGCCTGGACGATCCCGGCCAACCAACCCTCCTGGCGGTTGATGGAAAAGCTCGGCATGCGCTTCCAGGGGAAGTTCGAGGAACCGCGCATTCCCGAGGGGCATCCCAAGCGGGAGCAGCGCCTTTATCGGATCACGCGGGCCGAGTGGGTGCGCAGCCGGATGGCGTGAACGGGGATTTACCGGGCGTTCATCCTTGCCACGGCATCCTGCTTCCGTGCCCTTCACCGATGCCCTGACCTTCGACCCGGTTCGCTTCCCCGGCGTGCCCGAGGGCGAGGAATGGCCGCTGGCCAGCTTCGCCTTTGAGGCGCCATGGCTGCGCGGCCCCGACCTCGCCTTCGAGCGGGGGCCGGACGGGCAGATCATCTTCGTGCGCCGCTACGAATCCCTGCGCCTGGTGCTTGACGTGGACACCGCTCATTCTGCGCTGGACGTGCGGCCCGGCAGCCAGGATTTCCGGCTGCTGCGGCTGATCCCTTCCGCCCTGCGCCTTGTGGAATGCGTCTGCCCTGGCGATCCCATGCCGCCGCCGCTGCGCGGCGAGCCGCTACCGCTGCCGGCCGAGCACCTGCTCTACAGCGCTACCACGGCGCTTGTCTCGGCGCTGTCACGCGGGGCGGGCGCGGCGGGCGAGGCCTATCTGGATGCGCTGCGTCGCACGCCCCCCGGCCTCGAGATGTTCGAGACCGCGGCGGCGCGTTGCGTCACCGACGGTCAGTTCGAACTGGCACGCATTGCAAACCTGGCGAAGGCGCTGCAACGCCTGGCCCGCGCGCATGCCGAGGTGCTGGCGGCCCATGCCGCCCAACCGGACTATGCGGGGCTCGAGCGGATGGTGGGCGCCACGACGAAGGTGCTGCTGCGCGACGCGCACTGGTCTGGCGACCTCATTGCCCAGGCGCTTCGTCAGGTCTCGCCGCTGGTGACGGTGCCGCGCAGCACCGCCGACATGCTGCTGGCCGCCGCAGTGGCCGCGCTCGAGCGCCAGGGCAGCCTCGACGCCGTGGCGAGGATGACCGAGACTCAGGCGCGGCTGCGCGACCGCCTGACCGACCTGGGCCTGATCTGGCGGCGCATCGCCGCCGCCTGGGCCACCGTTCACCCCGAGACGACCGACCGGCGCGAGATCGACCTGCTGTGCCGCAACCTGCTGCGACGGCTGCAGATTAAGTCGCTTTACCTGTCAGAGTAGCGCAGGGGCGGATTTTGCGCGAGGTTGCGCTCCGTAACCTGGGACCAGCGCATGACCGGCAGCATGACGGAGGAATTCGGCGTCCAGGGCGAATGGACCATGGCCAAGCGCCACAGCATCCGCTGGGCGGAGTGCGACCTTTACGGCCATGTGAACCATGCCGCCTACTTCATCATGTTCGAGGATATGCGGATCGAGCACTGGGCCTCGCTCGGCCAGGTGCTGCGGGCCGACGCGCCGGGGCCGGTCGTGGCGAAGCTGGAGGCGCGCTACCTCAGGGCCGTCGGCTTCCAGGAGGAGGTGCTGCTGACCCTGCGCTGCCCGAGCCTGCGCCGCACCAGCTATGTGCATGACTATGCGGTGTGGAAGAATGGGCTGGTGTTCGAGTGCCAGGCGTTGCTGGTGTGCGTGCAGAATGGCGCCTCCACGCCGATCCCGGACGAGGCGCGCGAGTTGATGGTGGAGCGCGACGGGGCGAGGCAGGGCTGAGCGGGAAGCCCCGCCACCCCCAGGCCCCTAGTCACAGGCATGAACCAGGATGTTGAGCAGCCGTCCGAAGGGGTCGCGGAGATAGAAGCGCCGCACACCCCAGGGCTCCATCACCGGGCCGTATTCAACCGGCAGACCCGCTTCGCGGACGCGGGCAAGCACCGCGTCGAGGTCATCCACTTCAATGGAGAGATCCGGCACGGGCGCCTGGGAGCCGCCCTCGCTCGCCACGCTGACCTGCGGGGCGGCCTGAGCGCCGGGCGCGGCGAAGGTCATGATCCAGCCCTGGTCCATCACGACCTCCAGGCCGAGCAGGCCGGCATAGAAGGCACGCGCCTCCTCCGGCCGCGCAGCGTTGATGTTGGCCACGATGCGCCGAACGCCCATGGCCGCTACACCGCCACCACAAGGTCGATCTCCACCAGCGCGCCCAGGGCGAGGCCCGTCA
>JBHYDO010000383.1:0-3138 GCA_051860645.1 Roseococcus sp. | reverse complement strand
ACAAGGACGTCGCGGAGTGTGCCGTGGTGGGGGCCGCCGATGCGCTGAAGGGCCAGGTGCCGGTGGGCCTCGTGGTGCTCAAGGCCGGCGTGGATCGCGAAGAAGCGGACGTGGCGCGCGAACTGGTGGCCCTGGTGCGCGAGCGCATCGGCCCCGTCGCCGCCTTCAAGGATGCGCGCGTCGTGCCGCGCCTGCCCAAGACGCGCTCGGGCAAGATCCTGCGCGCCACCATCCGCAAGATCGCCGATGGGCAGGCCTACAGCGTTCCCCCCACCATCGACGACCCCATGATCCTGCAGGAAATCCAGGAGGTGCTGGCAAGATGATCATCACCGAACGACGCAATGACGGCGTGGCGCTGCTGGTGCTGGACCGGCCCGCGGCGCGCAATGCGCTGTCGCTTGCCATGCTGGAGGCGCTGGAGGCTGCGCTGCGCGAGGCCGAGGACGCGCGCTGCGTGGTGCTGGCCGCCAATGGCCCCGCCTTCTGCGCCGGCCACGATTTGCGCGAACTGACCGCGGCGCGCGAGGCCGCTGATGCGGGCCACGCCTTCTTCGCGCGCACCATGGCGCTGTGTTCCCAGGTGATGCGCCAGGTGGTGCAGCACCCGGTGCCCGTCATCGCGGCCGTGGAGGGCATCGCCACCGCCGCCGGCTGCCAGTTGGTGGCCAGCTGCGACATGGCGGTCGCAACGCCCACCGCGCGATTCTGCACGCCGGGCGTGGACATCGGCCTGTTCTGCTCGACGCCGGCCGTGGCGCTGTCGCGCGCCGTGCCGCGCAAGGCCGCGATGGAGATGCTGCTGACCGGCCGGATGGTCGGCGCGGAGGAGGCGCTGTCCCTCGGCCTCGTCAACCGCGTGGCGGAGGATGCGCGGGCGGCGGCGCTGGACCTCGGCGCCCAGGTGGCCGCGCGCTCGGCCGTCACCATCCGCATGGGCAAGCGCGGGTTTCTCGCGCAGGAAGGCCGCGCGCTGGACGCCGCCTATGACAGCGCCTCGTCCGTCATGGTCGAGAACATGCTGGCCCATGACGCCGCCGAGGGCATCGGCGCCTTCCTCTCCAAGCGCAAACCCCACTGGCAGGATCGCTGAACATGGCCGCCGAAGACTATGACGCCCTGCCGCGCCAGCAGGCGAACCACCAGCCGCTGACGCCGCTGCTGTTCCTGGAGCGCACGGCCACCACCTTCCCTGAGCACATCGCCGTGGCCTATGGCGGCGAGCGTCGCAGCTATCGCGAACTGCGCGACCGCTGCGTGCGGCTGGCTGATGCGCTGACGCGGCTGGGCCTCGGCCGGGGCGACACGGTGGCGGTGCTGCTGCCCAACATCCCCGAGATGGTGGAATGCCATTTCGGCGTGGCCATGGCGGGCTGCGTGCTGAACACCATCAACACCCGTCTCGACGCGGCCACCATCGCCTACATCCTGGACCATGGCGAGGCGCGGGCGCTGATCCTGGACCGCGAATGGGTCTCGGTGGTGCGCGCAGCGCTGGCGCAATGCACGGTGAAGCCCACGCTGATCGAGGTGCATGACCGCGAGGCCTTCGGGCATGACCACGCGACGCCCGAAACCCTCGGCGCGCAAGACTACGAGGCGTTCCTGCACCAGGGCGACCCCCACTTCGCCTGGCCCATGCCGCGCGACGAATGGGACGCCATCGCGCTGAACTACACCTCCGGCACCACCGGCAAGCCGAAGGGCGTGGTCTATCACCACCGCGGCGCGCATCTGCTGGCGGTGGGCAATGTGCTGGCGGCGGGGCTGGGGCGGCACCCGGTCTATCTCTGGACGCTGCCCATGTTCCACTGCAACGGCTGGTGCTTTCCCTGGACCATCACCGCCATGGCCGGCACCCATGTCTGCCTGCGCGCGGTGCGCGGTCCCACCATGTGGTCATTGATCGCAGGCGAGGGCGTCACCCACATGTGCGGCGCGCCCATCGTGATGAGCGCGCTGCTGCAGACGCCCGAGAAGGAGCAGCGGCACCTGCCCGGCCCCGTCACCTTCGTGGTGGCCGGCGCCCCGCCGCCCGAGGCGGTGCTGGCCGCCATGAAGCATGCGGGCTTTGGCGTGCTGCACGTCTATGGGCTGACCGAGGTCTATGGCCCCGCCGTCACGAACGAGTGGCATAGGGAGTGGAACGCGCTGCCCGCGCCCGAACAGGCGAAGCTGATGGCCCGCCAGGGCGTGCGCTACGTGCCGCTGGAGGGGCTGGACGTGCTCAACCCCGACACCATCCAGCCCGTGCCGGCCGATGGCGCGACCATGGGCGAGGTGATGTTCCGCGGCAATGTGGTCATGAAGGGCTACCTGAAGGAGCCGGATGCCACGCAAAAAGCCTTCGGCGGTGGCTGGTTCCATTCGGGCGACCTCGCGGTGAAATACCCGGACGGCTACATCCAACTGCGCGACCGCTCGAAGGACATCATCATCTCGGGGGGCGAGAACATCAGCAGCATCGAGGTGGAGGACGCGCTCTACAAGCATGCAGCGGTCGCGGTGGCGGCTGTGGTGGCGCAGCCCGACGAGAAATGGGGCGAGGTGCCCTGCGCCTTCGTGGAGCTCAAGCCCGGGTGCAGCGCCACGGAGGCCGACCTCATCGCCCATTGCCGCAGCCTGCTGCCCGGCTTCAAGGCGCCCAAGCGCGTGGTGTTCCAGGAATTGCCCAAGACCAGCACGGGCAAGATCCAGAAGCATGTGTTGCGGGGGAGTGTGACCGCCGGTTAGGCCGTCAGCAGCCCCAGCCGGTCCTCCTCGAACACGCCGCAGGTCAGCGGCCCGCCATAGACGGCGCCGGTGTCGAGGTTCACGCGGTTGGCGCGCAGGTCCGCCTCGCGCTCGCGCACGGGCGTGTGGCCGTGCACCACCACCACGCCGTGCTCGGCCTCGCTATCGAGGAAGGCGCCTCGGATGCGGGTGAGGTCGTCGGCCGTCTGCGCCTCCAGCGGCACGCCCGGGCGGATGCCGGCATGGGCGAAGAAATAGGGGCCGACGCGGTGGCGCAGCGCGAGGCCGCGCAGGAAGTGCTGGTGCGGCGCGGGAATGCCCGCGGCCCATTCGCCGCGCGGCGCATGCGGGGCCATGCCCCAGGAGGACAGCGCCTCGCGCCCGCCATAATACATCCAGTCGGTG
>JBHYDO010000382.1:0-3143 GCA_051860645.1 Roseococcus sp. | reverse complement strand
GAACGCTACCTGCAGCTCTGCGCCGAGCGGAACATGCGGGTGTGCAACTTCACCACCCCGGCCAACTACTTCCACGCGCTGCGCCGCCAGCTGAAGGCCAATTACCGCAAGCCGCTGGTGGTGATGACGCCGAAGTCGCTGCTGCGGCACAAGCTGGCCGTCAGCAGCCTGGCCGAGTTCGGCCCCGGCAGCGGCTTCCGCTACGTCATCCCCGAGACGGAGGTCATCGCGCCCGAGGAACAGGTGAAGCGCGTGGTGCTGTGCACCGGCAAGGTCTATTACGACCTGCTGGAAGCGCGTCGCGAGCAGGGTGTGACCGATGTGGCGCTGGTCCGCATGGAACAGCTCTACCCCTTCCCCGAGCGCAGCCTGGCCTCGGCCATCGGCGCCTATCGCAACGCCGAAGTGGTGTGGTGCCAGGAAGAGCCCGAGAACATGGGCGGCT
This sequence comes from Roseococcus sp., assembly GCA_051860645.1. Lineage (GTDB taxonomy): Bacteria > Pseudomonadota > Alphaproteobacteria > Acetobacterales > Acetobacteraceae > Roseococcus. The sequence goes on along the minus strand of JBHYDO010000382.1, from coordinate 2,698 downwards.
GGACCCATGTGGACCGGCGCATCGAGGGCGTGCTGGCCGGCCTCGACATCGCGGCCAAGCGGCCCCGCTTCGTGGGCCGCGCCGGGGCGGCGAGCCCGGCCACGGGCCTCGCCAAGGTGCATGCGTCCGAGCAGGGCACGCTGGTTCGTGCGGCGTTGACGGTCTAGCCCAGGCTTTTCCACCCATCGAAGCAAGGGGCCGGATGACAGCCGGCCCCCGGATGCCCTACATCACGGGGCAAAGAAGGCAGAGACAATGGCGACGGACATCGTGGTGCCCACCCTGGGCGAGAGCGTGAGCACGGCAACCGTGGCGCGCTGGATGAAGCAGGCCGGCGAGGCCGTGGCGGCGGATGAGCCGTTGGTGGAACTGGAAACCGACAAGGTGACGGTGGAGGTCAACGCGCCGGCCGCCGGCGTGCTGGAAGCCATCTCCGCGAAGGAGGGTGCGGAGGTCGAGCCGGGCGCCGTGCTGGGCTCGATCGCGGTCGGTGCGGCGGCCCCTGCCAAGCCCGCCGCCGCCCCGCCCCCCGCCGCGCCCTCCGCCGCCGCCAAGCCCGTCGGCACCGGCGGTGGCTCGGTCAAGCAGGCCGAGGCCCATGGCACCGCCCCCGGCGGGCATGCGCCGCTCCCCGCCGCCGCCAAGATCATGGCCGAGAACAATGTGACGCCGGCGCAGATCGGCGCGGGCTCCGCCAAGGATGGCCGCATCGCCAAGGGCGACGTGCTCGACTTCCTGAGCCGCCCCGCCGGTGCCAGCGCGCCGGCCGCCGCCGCCAGGCCCGCCCGTGCGCTCGATGCCGGCGAGGAGCGCGTGAAGATGACGCGGCTGCGCGTCACCATCGCCCGCCGCCTGAAGGAGGCGCAGAACACCGCCGCCATGCTCACCACCTTCAACGAGGTGGACATGGGCGCGGTCATGGCCATGCGCGCCGAGTACAAGGACCATTTCGAGAAGCGCCACGGCGTGAAGCTCGGCTTCATGTCCTTCTTCGTGAAGGCGGCCGTCGCCGCGCTCAAGGAATTCCCGGCCGTCAACGCCGAGATCGAGGGCGACGAGGTCATCTACAAGAACTTCGTCCACATGGGCATCGCGGTGGGCGGGCCCTCGGGCCTGGTCGTGCCCGTGCTGCGCAACGCCGATCAGATGGACTTCGCCCAGGTGGAGAAGACCATCGCCGATTTTGGCAAGCGCGTGCGCGACGGCCAGCTCAAGCTGGAGGAGATGGCGGGCGGCAGCTTCACCATCACCAATGGCGGCATCTACGGCTCGCTGATGTCCACGCCCATCCTGAACCCCCCGCAGTCGGGCATCCTCGGCATGCACAAGATCCAGGAGCGCCCCATGGTCGTTGCCGGCAAGATCGAGGTGCGGCCCATGATGTACCTGGCGCTCAGCTACGATCACCGGATCGTGGACGGCAAGGAGGCGGTGAGCTTCCTGGTGCGGCTGAAGGAATCCATCGAGGATCCGCGCCGCCTGATGCTGGGCGTTTGACGGTGCGCTCCCGCGAAGGCCAGCTCAGCGACAACCGCCCCATCTCGCGCACGCGGGTCGAGAAGGAAAAGCAGCTGCGCGAGCTGCGCGAGGTGCTGGCGGGCATGAAGGCGCACGCCACGCCCGCGCTGCGCGACAGCGTGAAGGCCAAGATCAAGGAGCTTGAGGCGGAACTCGCCGCCCCGGCCCCCCCGCCGCGCGACCGCAGGCCGCCGCGCCGCGAATTCTGATCCGCGCAAGGCTGCCCCACGCATTTCCGCTCTTGTTGGGGCGGGCGGCGCGGGGTAGCGAAAAGGCTTCGAAAGGAGCCTGACCAATGCGTGTGGGTGTGATCGGTGCCACGGGCGCCGTCGGCAAGGAATTGGTGGAAGTCCTGGCGCGTCGCCGCTTTCCGGTGACGACGCTCAGCCTCTACGCCTCGGCGCGCAGCGCCGGCACCACGCAGAAAACGCCCTTCGGCGATGTGACCATCGAGGAATTCTCGATGGAACGCGCCCGCCACCTGGACCTCGCCCTGCTGGCCGTCTCGGGCGATTTCGCCAAGGCCCATGCGCGCGCGCTGGCGGCCGAGGGCGTGGCCGTGGTGGACAATTCCTCCGCGCTGCGCCTGGAGGCCGACGTGCCGCTGGTGGTGCCGGAGGTGAACCTCCATGCCATCGGCAACCACCGCCTCATCGCCAACCCGAACTGCACCACGGCCATCCTGGTGGTGGCGCTGGAGCCGCTGCGCCTGGCCTTTGGCCTCAAGCGCGTCATCGTCTCCACTTACCAGGCGGCCTCCGGCGCCGGTGCGGAGGGCATGGTGGAACTGGAACGCGAAACCCGCCGCGTGCTGGTCGAAGGCCAGCCCGCCCGCGCGGAGGTGTTTGCCCACCCGCTCGCCTTCAACGTCATCCCGCATATCGACGCGTTCCAGCCCAATGGCTACACGCGCGAGGAGATGAAGGTGGCCTGGGAAAGCCGCAAGATCATGGGCATGCCCGACCTGCGCATCTCCTGCACCGCCGTCCGCATCCCGACCATGCGCGTGCATGGCGAGGCCATCACCATCGAGACGGAGCGGCCCGTGACGCCGGAAGCCGCCCGCGCCGTCCTGGCCCGCGCCGCCGGCATCCGCGTGGTGGATGACCCGGCCGCGAAGCTCTACCCCATGCCGCTGACCGCCACCGGCGCCGACGACGTGGAGGCCGGCCGTATCCGC
>JBHYDO010000381.1:0-3168 GCA_051860645.1 Roseococcus sp. | reverse complement strand
CGGGCCGGGGCGTCACCGATTCCGACCCGAACGACCCGGCAGGTCGTGGCCGCGGCGGCAACCGTCCGCAGGGCCCGACAGACAGCGATCCGGAGGACCCGGTGGGCCGCGGGCGGGGCGGGCGGCCGCGCACACTGAGCACCTGACCGTGCCAGCCTGGAAAGACGGGCGTCCGGGCGTCTATGCCCGGCGCGCGCAGCCCAGCGCGAAGACGCGCAAGCGGCTGGTCAGCGGCTCGCTGGCATTCGCCCGCGCCGCGTCCTGTTCCGCGATCAGGGCCGCCAGCGGCATGGCGCGGCGCGCGGCCTCCTCCTCCAGTGCGGCCCAGAAGGCGGGCTCGAGCGCGATGGAGGTGCCATGGCCGGCCAGCCGCAGGCTGCGCTTCACCAGGTGCCCCGTCACGGCCTGAGCATGGCCTCCGGCCGCACCCAAACGTCGAAATCCTCGCCGGCGACGCCCTCGCGCCCGGCCGCCTCGCGCAGGGTCAGGTCCTCGCGCAGCGCCAGCTTGGCGATGGCCACCGCGCGGTCATAGCCGATATGCGGGTTGAGCGCGGTGGCGAGCATGAGCGACTTCGCCAGGTTCTCCGCCAGCCGGCCGTGGTTGGGCTCAAGCTTGTCCACCATGTGCCGGGCGAAGCTGGTGGCGGCATCGGCCAGCAGGGTCGCCGATTGCAGCACGGCCTGGATGATGACGGGCTTGAAGGTGTTCAGCTCCAGGTGCCCCTGCGACGCGCCGATGGTGACCGTGGTCTGGTTGCCCATGACCTGGGCGCAGACCATGGTCAGCGCCTCGCTCTGGGTGGGGTTGGTCTTGCCGGGCATGATGCTGCTGGACAGGCCGTCGTCGGGCACGATGAGTTCCGCCAGCCCAGCGCGCGGCCCGCTTCCCAGCAGCCGGATGTCGTTGCCGATCTTCATCAGCGAGGCGGCGATGGTGTTCAGCGCGCCATGCAGTTCCAGCAGCGCGTCATGCGCGGCCATCCCTTCGGATTTGTCGGGGTTGGGCGTGAAGGCGAGGCCGGTGCGGGTGGCGACCACCTCGCAGAAGACGCGGTCGAAATCGGGGTGACGGTTCAGGCCGGTGCCGGCCGCGGTGCCGCCCTGGGGCAGTTGCAGCAGGCGGGGCATGGCGGCCTCGATGCGGGCAACACCATGGATCACCTGCCGCGCCCAGGTGGCCAACTCCCCGCCCAGCGTGACGGGCACCGCGTCCATCAGATGCGTGCGGCCCATCTTGATGATGCCGCCCCATTCCTCGGCACGGGCGTTCAGGCTGGCGGCGAGGGTTTCCAGCGCGGGCTTGAGGCGCCGCTGGGCCGCTTCGGCCGCCGCCAGGTGCATGATGGTGGGAAAGCTGTCGTTGGAGGACTGCCCCCGGTTCACGTGGTCATTGGGGTGCACCGGCGCGCGCGCGCCCAGCTTGCCGCCCAAAAGCTGGTTGGCGCGGTTCGCGATGACCTCGTTCGCGTTCATGTTGGTCTGGGTGCCGGAGCCGGTCTGCCAGATGGTCAGCGGAAAATCCGCGTCGCGCGTGCCGGAAATGATCTCCTGTGCGGCCTGCTGGATGGCGTCGGTCAGGTGGCGCGGCAACTCGTCCAGCCGCGCGTTGGCTTCCGCCGCCGCCCATTTCTGCTGGCCAACGGCGCGGATGAGCACGGGCGGAAAACGCTCGACGCCGATGGCGAAGAGGTGGCGGGCACGCTCGGTCTGCGGGCCCCAGAGGCGCTCCGCCGGGATTTCGACGGTGCCGAGGCTGTCGGTTTCGGTGCGGGTGGTCATGTGGCCTCAACCCATTGTGGTGGGCGGAGGATAGCACGCGCGCGCCGCCCCGCCCGAGCGGTGAAGAACGCCGCAGGTGGGCGGGTGGATGACGCGGCGGCGCGATTTCCGCCGTTTCAGTCCGAGTAGGTGGCGATCTCGATGAGGTTCTGATCCGGGTCGCGGCAATAGACGCTGGTGATGGCGCCCAGCGCGCCATCCTTCTGCACGGGCCCCAGCTCCACCATCACGCCGCAGCGGTGCAGGTGTTCCACCACCTGCAACCCGCTGACGGTGACGATGAAGCAGAGGTCCTGCCCGCCCGGCGCGGTCGCGACACCCGAGAACCATTCGGATTGCGTGGCCTCGACCGGGCGCAGGTTCATCTTCTGCCCACCGAAGCGCAGCGTCGTGCGGCGGTGCGGGCCGAACTCCACCCGCTCCATGCCCAGGACCCGCTGGTACCAGGCGGCGGTGATCTCCACGTCCTTGCAGGTCATGACCAGGTGGTCGAGGCGGTCCACGGCGAAGCGCATGGGGTCGGTCCTTAAAGCGGGATGCGTTGAGGTGTCGTCACCGAAAACGCTGAATCCCGCGGCAAGTGGCGGGCTGGGCAGGCGGCGGGAACGCAGGTGGACGCGGCATGCCCTAGCCCCGGGGCTGGCGCCGCGCGGTGACTTCGATCTCGATGCGCATGGCGTCGGTCTGCAACTGCGCGTGGATGAGGGTGGAGGCGGGGCGCGTCTCGCCAAAGTACTTTTTCAGGATGGGCCAGCAGGGTTCCCAGTCCTCGCGCCGCGGCACGATGACCAGCATCCGCACCACGTCGGAGAGCGAGGCATCGGCCTGGGCCAGGGCGGCGCTGATGTTCTTCAGCGTCTGCTCGCACTGGGCGGCGACGTCGTCCACGATGGTCATGTTGGCGTAGTCATAGCCGGTGGTGCCGGAGAGAAAGATGAAGTCGCCATCCACCACGGCACGGGAATAGCCGATCTGCTCTTCGAATTTGGAACCGGAGGAGATGAGGCGGCGGGTCATGGGCGGGTCCTCAAGCTGGGGCCACGATGCGCGAGACGAGCCGCCGGACGATGGGCAGCACCACCAGCACGGTGGGGAAGGCGACGACCCAGGAACTGAGCCAGGCGATGGGCCAGGCGGTGAGCGTCGCCATGGTCAGGCCCAGGGCCAGCATGGTCGAGATGCCGGAAATCACGATGGTCATGATCCCGGACAGGATGAACCCTGTGACCGGCAGCGCGAAGCGGGCGGGCAGGCGGCGTGTGGTCACTCAAGCCTCTCTCAGAACGCATTGCCGTCGTGTGGCCGCTGGAAACGGCCATGCGCCCGGACAGGGCAAGGGCCTTCCAGGGCGACACCCATCACTCCAGCCCCTCATAGAAGTCGTTGC
>JBHYDO010000380.1:0-3196 GCA_051860645.1 Roseococcus sp. | reverse complement strand
CGCATTTGCGGGGGGGCCCGGGTTTGGAACTTTTTCCTGGCTGGGCGGCTGGGCCTCCGGGGGCAACGCCCGCGAAGGTTGGGGGGGGGCGGTGGGACGCGCCGTGCGGCGCGTCGCGGAGGTTGGCTTCGTGAACACCACCCTTCTGCTGGTGCAGACGCTGAACGGGTTGCAGTTCGGTGTGCTGCTCTTCCTCGTCGCGGCCGGGCTGACGCTGGTGTTCGGGGTGATGGACTTCATCAACCTCGCGCACGGCGTGCAGTACATGTTGGGCGCCTATCTGGGGGCCACGCTGGCGGCACTCACCGGCAGCTTCTGGCTGGGGCTGCTGCTGGCGCTGCCGGCGGCACTCGCCTTCGGGCTGCTGCTGGAATTCCTGGTGTTCCGACATCTTTATGACCGCGACCATCTCTCCCAGGTGCTGGCCACCTTCGGCGTGATCCTGTTCCTGAATGAGGGGGTGAAGGTCGTCTTCGGCGCGGCACCGATGCAGATGCCGCTGCCCGAGGCGCTGTCCGGCGGCGTGCCCATGATGGATGGCTTGCTGTATCCCACCTATCGCCTCGCCATCCTCTCCGCGGGCCTCGCCACCGCGGCGCTGCTGTGGTTCCTGGTGGAGCGCACGCGGGTGGGCATGCTGGTGCGCGCGGGGGCGACCAACGCGCCCATGGTGGCGGCACTCGGCGTGGATGTGCGGCGGCTCTTCATGCTGGTCTTCGGCTTCGGCGCCATGCTGGCGGGCTTCGCGGGCGTGATGGCCGCGCCCATCCTCTCGGTGGAGCCGGGCATGGGCGACAATCTGCTCATCCTCGCCTTCGTGGTCATCGTCATCGGCGGCATCGGTTCGGTGCGCGGCGCCTTCATCGCGGCGCTGCTGGTGGGGCTGGTCGAGACGCTGGGACGCGGGCTGACGCCGGACCTGCTGCGCCTGTTCATGGACGGCTCCTCCGCCCGGCAGACCGGCGCGGCGCTGGCCTCGATGCTGGTCTACATCGTCATGGCGGCCATCCTCGCCTTCCGCCCCGCGGGGCTTTTCCCGGTCCGGACATGAAGGATCCGCGCCTGTGGCTGCCGTTGCTGGTCTTTGCGGGGCTGGCGGCGGCGCCCTTCCTCGGCTTCGGGCAGAGCCACACGCTGACCCTGCTGGCGCGCGGCATGATCTTCGGCATGGCGGCGGTGGCCCTACTGCTGCTGGTGGGCGGGGCCGGCCTCGTCAGCCTCGGCCATGCGGCGATGATGGGCATGGGCGCCTATGCGGTGGTGGTGCTGGACCATGCTGGCCTCACCGAGGCCTGGATGGTGTTTCCCGCCGGCATCCTGGCCGCCGCTTTTTTCGCGCTGTTGACGGGCGCCATCGCCATCCGCACCTCCGGCGTGCATTTCATCATGATCACGCTGGCCTTCGGGCAGATGGCCTTCTTCACGACCTCCTCGCTGGCCGTCTATGGCGGCGATGACGGCTACACGCTGTATGGCCGCACGCAGGTGATGGGCGCGCGCTGGCTCGAAGACCGGCTGGCCTTCCACTTCCTGTGCCTGTTCCTGCTGGCGGCCTGCTGGGCACTGGTGCATGTGCTGCTCGCCAGCCGCTTCGGCCGCGTGCTGCGCGCCGCGCGCGAGAACGAGACGCGCGCTCAGGCACTCGGCTTCCAGCCCTACCCCTACCGGCTGCTGGCCTATGTCATCGCCGGCGCCATTGGCGGGCTGGCCGGCGTGCTGCTGGCCAATTCGGCGGAGTTCGTCGCACCCGCCTACCTCACCTGGCAGCGCAGCGGCGACCTGCTGTTCATGGTGATCCTGGGCGGGCTGGCCGGGCCGCATGGCGCGTTGGTCGGCGCACTCGCCTTCGTGCTGGTGGAGGAGTGGCTGTCGCACGCCATGGAGCATTGGCGCCTGGTCTTCGGCCCGCTGCTGGTGCTGTGCGTGTTTTTCCTGCGCGGCGGCATCGTGGGGCTGCTGCGCCGTGGCTGAGACCGTCCTCGCCCTGCACGGGTTGCGCAAGAGCTTCGGCGGGCTGCTGGTGACCGATGACGTCACGCTGGACGTGCGCCAGGGCGAAATCCACGCCCTCATCGGCCCCAATGGCGCGGGCAAGACCACGCTGATCCATCAAATCAGCGGCACGCTGGCGCCCGACGCCGGCCGCATCCGCTTTCTGGGCGAGGACATCACGGCCCTGCCCATGGCCGCCCGCGCGCGGCGGGGGCTGGCGCGCAGCTTCCAGATCACGAGCGTGATCCCCTCCTTCTCGGCGCTGGAGAATGCCGCGCTGGCCGTGCAGGCGCGGCGCGGCTCCTCCTTCCGCTTCTTTGGCGCCGCGGCGCGCGAGGCGGCGCTGAACGCCGAGGCCACGGTGGCTCTGGCCGAGGTCGGCCTCGACGCCCGCGCCGCCACCCGTGCCGCGGCCCTCAGTCATGGCGAGCGGCGGCAGTTGGAAATCGCCATCGCACTCGCCATGCAGCCGCGCGCGCTGCTGCTCGACGAACCGCTGGCCGGCACCGGGCCAGAGGAGGCCGAGCGCCTCATCCGCCTGCTCTCCGGCCTGCGCGCGCGCTTCGCCGTGCTGCTGGTGGAGCACGACATGCAGGCCGTCTTCGCGCTGGCCGACCGCATCTCGGTGCTCGCCCAGGGCCGCGTCATCGCGACCGGCACGCCCGCCGAGATCCGCGCCGATGCCGCCGTGCGCGAGGCCTATCTCGGCGAGGACGAGGGCGCCTGATGCTGCGCGTCGAACACCTCGCCGCCGCCTATAGCGCCTCGCAGGCGTTGTTCGACGTCTCGCTGCAGGTGGGCGCGGGTGAGGTGGTGACGCTGCTCGGCCGCAATGGCATGGGCAAGACCACGACCATCCGCGCCATCATGGGGCTGCTGCCGAGCCAGGGCGGGCGCGTCACCGCAGGCCGCATCGCATTCGACGGCACCGCACTCACCCCCCTGCCCTCGCACCGAATCGCCCGCCTCGGGCTGGGGCTGGTGCCAGAGGGGCGGCAGGTCTTCCCCACACTGAGCGTGGAGGAGAACCTCATCGCCACCGCGCGGCCCGGCCGCTGGGACCTCGCCGCCGCCTATGCCCTGTTCCCGCGCCTGCGCGAGCGCCGCGGCAACATGGGCCGCAACCTCTCGGGCGGCGAGCAGCAGATGCTGGCCATCGGCCGCGCGCTGATGACCAACCCGCGCCTGCTCATCCTGGATGAGG
>JBHYDO010000379.1:0-3207 GCA_051860645.1 Roseococcus sp. | reverse complement strand
TTCGCCATGGCCATCGCGGGCGGCGTGCTGCTCTCGCCGCTGCTGGCCTTCTGGTTCACGCCCGCCATGTTCGTGCTGGTGCGGTGGCGGGCGGCCATCTTGCCTCGGGTTCGCGCCGGCATGGGCGGTGGAGACGTACCCCGCCTCGCCGATGCCCCGCGCGGTGCTGCACCAGCATGGCCGCCCTTGGCAGGTCGGGCGGAGTGATGCGGCCCGCCGGACCGCATCGCTCCACTGGAGCGCGAGCACCATCGGCCGATATTCATTCTGCCCCTGCCACGTTCCATGGGTGCGCCGCGGCTTCGGGCATCGCGGGGCCGGACCGGTCCCAGGACGCGCCGCTTTCAGGCTCGGCACCGAAATGCGGGAGGGCCGGCAGACCATCCGTCCGGATGGTGCGGGTTTTGCAGCTCTCGCTCTTCCGCCGAGCAACACGCACGGCCTCCGCGGCACGGCAAGGGGAGTGGCGGCGATGAGCGCCACCTTCGACTCATTCGAAGCCTTCTATCGCGCAACCTATCCCAGCTACATCCAGGATGTGCGGAACTCTGCGACCGGGGCGACAATGATGAAGATTGTGCAGCCGCCTGGCGAATTTTCCTATGCGCCGGTGCCAGACCTCGTGCTGAAGCTGGTCAGGTCGCCGTGCGCCCGCGCCACGCTCAACTTCGGTGCGGGCGTCAATCGCGTTGTGTTGCCGCAAGACAGCTTCGTCCTTGTCCCACCCGCTACGGCGGCTCGCATCGTGTTGTACGAGCCTCATGCCATTCTCATCCTGGCGCTGGCTGCGTCGCGGGTGCCGGCCTTAAGTTCACGCGCGGCGCTGGACTTCGGAGGGCTGCATCGCGGGGAAAATGCGGACCCCGTGGTCGCCCAACTTGTGGACAGCCTGTATCGCGACGGCCAGGACGGATCGCCGACCGGCGCGCTCTACGCCGATTCCGCCGTCGCCACGTTGGTCGCCCGGCTGGATCACCTCGCCAGCCAGGGTACGCCGAAGCGCATGATCCATGCGGGGGGTCTCACCCCGCCCTGCCTGAAGCGGGTGACGGCGCTCATGGCGGACCGCCTGGGCGAGGACGTGCCATTGGCCCTGCTGGCGGCCGAGGCGGGGCTCTCGCCCTTCCACTTCGCGCGCGCCTTCCGCGTCAGCACTGGGATGCCGCCGCATCGCTGGCTGGTGGCGCAGCGCATGGCGCGGGCGCAGCAACTGCTCGGCACCGGCGCGCTTTCGATTGGCGATGTCGCGGCGGCGGTCGGCTACGCCGATCCTGGCCATTTCGCAAAGCTGTTCCGCCGTGAAACCGGAATGGCGCCCGCGGCCTGGCGGCGGGAGCGGTTCAGGTAGCGCCTGATGGCCGGAGGGATCGATGGCCAGCCTGCACGCCGCTGAGCAAGGGCCCAGACCGGCGCCTAAAACAGCGCGCATCAGAGTCTCGCCCCAACCAGGTGGCGGACGCGCGGCGCACCCTCACGGTCGAAGCCCCGGGGCGGCCTCGTGCAGCGGCCGGTGGGCCTGTGGCGCCTGTCAGTGGCCGATTGCGCGGGGGCGAACGCAAAACAAAATGGCATGCCGAGCCCTTTCCAGTCCAGCGCCACCTGCATGTCCGCCGCCAGAACCGTCTCGCTGCAATGGGTGATTGCATCGCCGCCGGCGGTGACGCTGTCTAGCGGGCGGTATTCCAGATTCCGCAGGCCGGCCAGCCCGCGCCAGGCGCCGAAGTGCGCCACGTAGTCGCTGACCAGCCAGCGCGCGAGCGGCTCATTGTCGGTCAGGCAGACATTGCCGGCACCTTCGGCCTCCGGCGCCTGCAGGAGCACCAGCGCATGGCCGCGCCCATGCGGCGAGAGCATGACCCGGAAGAACGAGGCAAGCGTGGTAAAGGGGCCGGAGGGGTCTTCCTTGAGGGAGATACCGGGGTTCTCGCCCGACCATTCGACCTTTCCAGGAAAGAGAATGGTCTCGGTCATCGTCGTGCATCCTGCCCTGTGTGGGGCGGAGCTTGCGGCAGGAACGCACGCGGATCAATCACGGCACACTCCGTGGCAATCATGCACCCGATCCTGACTGAGCGCGTGCCAAGCATCGAGGACCACCCGTGCATGAAGTGTTTCTCGACGTAGACACGCCCCGGCATTCGCTACCGGCGGCAGATCAAGGCGCGATCCGGTAGATCGTGAAGGAGCCCTTCGCGCCGGTCTTGTTGGGACCGACCTGCCGGATGCGCTCGCGCACCTCGATGCTGTGGCCCTTCTTCTTCAGCCCAGCGAAGAACCCGCGGACCGTGTGTTGTGCCCAGCCAGTTGCCCCGGCGATCTGCGCGACCGTAGCGCCCTCGGGCCGGCGCAGCATCGCCAGCACCTGCTCCTGCTTCGTGCCCTCGCGCGGCTTGCGCGGCGCGCCGGCGTCCCGCGGTGCGCGCGTGGGCTTACCGGCAAGCAGGCTGCGCAATGCCGCCATCGGCGCGTCCAGCGCGCCGATCAGGTCGCCATCATGCGTCCCGAAGCGGGCGGCCTGATCGTCCCAGGCGGCGAGGATGGCCGCGGCGGTGTCGCGCAGGCTGGTGCGCGGCGTGGTGGTGCGCGCCGCGAGGGCTTGGTTGAGCATGGCGATCTCCTCCGTCAGGGGCGCGCCCTGGGCGTGTTCGGTTTCCTCCGCAGGGGCATCCCCCTCGGCGGCGTCGTCCGCGCCCGTGGGCGCCGTGTCGGCCACGCTGCCCTCGATGCCCGAGCAGTCGGGCTCGCCGGGCTGCGCGTCGCCCTCGTTCGGGTCGATGCCGATGGCGCGCAGCCCCTCGTCGGTAATGCGCGCCACGATCCAGGTGCCGTCCTCATCCTGCCGCCAGCCGAGCCCGACATGCTCCCGCGGCGCGTTGATCTCGGTGAGCAGGTTGTTCTTGATCAGGCTGCGGAACACCGCGTTGCGGGCCGCGGCCGGCAGGGTCTTCGGCGCGCGGGCGAGGCCCATCTCGTGCTGCGCGGCGGCGCTGAGGATCACGCGCTGGGTATCGGAAAGCTTGGTCATCGTGGTGGTCTCCGGTTCCGGGTGCCGACCATCGGCCCCTACTGCCGGGAGCCCCGCCGGCCTCGCCGGTCGGGGCGGTGCGGGGGCAGCCCGCTTCAGCAGGCGTATTCGCCGCGGCGGAAATGCTGGTCCGCGATGTCCTTCAGCTTCGCGGTGGCGTCCGAAAGCCAAGCCGCTTGGCC
>JBHYDO010000378.1:0-3208 GCA_051860645.1 Roseococcus sp. | reverse complement strand
GCGAGGACTTGGTCGGTGGTCTCTACGGCGTGGCGCTGGGGGGGGCCTTTTTCGGCGAGAGCATGTTCAGCCGCGCCGATGACGCGTCCAAGATCGCGCTGGTGCACCTGGTTGCGCGGCTGCGGCTGGGCGGCTTCACACTGCTGGACGCCCAGTTTCAGACCGAGCACCTGGCGCAATTCGGCACGCGCGAAGTGCCGCGCGCCCTCTACAAGCGCCTGCTGGCCGAGGCGGTGGAGCGGCCCGCGACCTTCATCGACGCGCCCGACCCGGCGCTGCTGGAGGAAGAGATCGGGAAGCTGCGCGCCGGCCCCGTGTAGCCGCCATCAGCCTCACACCATCCGCAGCAGCGTCCCGTCCTTGCGGATGGCCTGGTGGAACACGGCGCCGCCGATATGCGCCACCAGCAGCCCCGCGATGGTCCAGCCCAGGTAGCGGTGGAACATCAGCAGCCACTCGGCGAGTGGCGTGTTCGCCTCCATGAACTTCGGCAGGTCGATCAGGCCGAGATAGGCGGTCGCCCCCTGCATGGGAAAGCCGAAGGCGTTGGTCGCCATGAAGCCCAGCACCGGCTGGATGATGATGGCCGCATAAAGCAGGTGGTGCACACCATCCGCCACGCGGCGCATGGCGTCGGGAATGGCGGGGTTGGGCGGCACGGGGTGGGTCAGTCGCCAAGCCAGCCGCGCGAGCGCCACCACGAACAGCGTGAGGCCGGCACTTTCATGGATGGCGTAGAAGGCCATCTTGCTGTCGTCCTTCACGTGCTGGATGACGAAGCCCATCGGCAGGGCAATCGCCATCAGCCCCGCCGTGACCCAGTGGAACCATTTCGCCACGGATGTGTAGCCCATGAACGCCTCCCGATCCGTCGCCACCATCATGCCATGGCGTTGATCGCCGCGCACGCCGATTGGTCGATGGACCGACGCAAGCGCTGGGTGGCGGTGGCGCGGCGTGGCGCGGCGGGTTGGCGGATGGAAGCCCCGATGCCGGTGGGCGACCCCGCCACGCTCGCCGCCGCGCTGATGGCGGAGGGGGTTCCGGCGGTGCTGGGCCTCGACCTGCCGCTGGGTGTGCCGCGCGGCTTCGCGGCGGGGCGGACCGAGGCGGGCTTCGTGCCCTTCCTGGCCGCCCGCGCGGGAGATGCGCGCTTCTTCACCGTGAACCCCGGCCTGGACGGTGTCGGCCCGCACGCGCCCTTCTACCCGGCGCGCGGCATCAAGGGCATGACGCGGGCCGCCCATGCGGCCGCTCTCGGCCTCGACGGCTCCGGCGCGCTGAACCGCTGGTGCGACCGCGCCACCGCCACCCGCCCCGCCGGCGCGCCGGTGTTCTGGACGCTGGGCGCGAACCAATCGGGCAAGGCCGCCATCACCGCCTGGCGGGACTGGCTGGCACCGGGGTTGGCGGCCGGCGCGCCGCTCGACCTCTGGCCCTTTGCCGGCACGCTGCACGGGCTGTTGCGCGCGGGGCGGCTCACGCTGGCTGAGGTCTATCCGGCCGAGGCGCTGCGGCAGTTGAACCTGCGCCTCATAGGCAGCAAGCGCGCGCAGCCGCCCCGCGTGGCACTCGCGGAAGCGCTGCTAGCCTGCATGAATGCGTTGCGCGTCACGCCCAGCCCCGCCATGTGGGCCACGGTCCGCGAAGGCTTCGGCGCCGATGCGGCCGGCGAGGACCGGCTGGACTGCACGCTGGGCCTGCTCTGCCTCATCGCCGTGCTGGACGGGGTGCGCGCCGACACCATCCCCGACGATGCCATGGTGCGCGCCTGGGAGGGCTGGGTGCTGGGGCAGGCCCTTCCCACCGCTTGAGCGCTGCGCCACCCTGCGCACCATGTATACGCCGCCCGCCTTCCGCGAGGACCGCCCCGACATCCTTCACGCCATCATGCGGCAGGCGCGCCTCGCCCTGCTCGTCTCGAACGGGGCGGACGGCGTGCCCGGCATCTCGCACCTGCCGCTGATGCACAGCCCGGCCCAAGGCGGCAGGCAGGGCATCATCATCGGGCACCTGGCGCGCGCCAACCCGCACTGGAAGGCCCTGCGCGAAGCCGGGCGTGCCATCGCCGTCTTCTCGGGGGCGGAGGGCTATGTCTCACCCAGTTCCTATCCATCCAAGGCCGAGCATCACCGCGTCGTGCCCACCTGGAACTACGAGGCCGTGCACGCCGAGGGGCCCGTCGAGATCATCGAGGACGCCGGCCGCCTGCACGAGATCGTGAGCACCCTGACCGATCTCCATGAAGGGTCGCGGAAAAACCCCTGGCGCGTGACCGACGCGCCGGAGGATTTCGTCCAGGGCCAGCTCAAGGGCATCGTCGGCATGGTGCTGCGCATCGAGGTGCTGACCGGCAAGCGCAAGCTTTCCCAGAACCGCAGCCAGGCGGACCGCGACGGCGCGCTGGCGGGCCTTACCACCGAACAGGCCGCGCTGGCCGATGCCATGCGCGCGCAGCAAAAGGGCGAATGATGGAACTGGATCTCAAGGGCAAGCGCGTCGTCATCACCGGCGCGTCGAAGGGCATCGGCTTTGCCTGCGCCGAGGCCTTCGCGGCCGAGGGGTGCGACCTGGTGCTGGCCGCCCGCCAGCCGGACGAGGCGGCGGCCAGCCTGCGCAGCCGCTTCCAGCTGCGCGTCGAGGCCGTGACCGCCGACCTCTCCCGCCCCGAGGACCGCACCCGCCTGCACGCCATGGCGGCCGAGGCCGACATCCTGGTGAACAATGCCGGCGCCATTCCCTCGGGCGGCATCGCCGACGTCTCCATGGAACGCTGGATGGAGGCGTGGAACCTCAAGGTCTTCGGCTATTTCCATCTGACGCAGATGTTCCTGGCCTCCATGCGGACGCGGCGCGCGGGCGTCATCTGCAACATCATCGGCATGGCCGGGCGGGCCTGGAAGCCGGGCTACATCGCGGGCACCGCGGGCAACGCGGCGCTGATCGCCTTCACCTCGGCCGTGGGGCAGGACGCGCAAAAGGACAATGTCCGCGTCTTCGGCATCAACCCGGCCGTCACCCGCACCGAACGCATGGAAAACCAGGCGCGGTTCCGCGCCGAACAGGCCCTCGGCGACCCCGAGCGCTGGCGCGAGATGATCGCCGGCCTGCCCTTCGACCGTCCCATCGAACCCCGGGAAATCGCCGACATGGCCGTCTTCGGCGCCTCCGCCCGCGCCGGATACCTGAACGGCACCGTCATCGACAT
>JBHYDO010000377.1:0-3237 GCA_051860645.1 Roseococcus sp. | reverse complement strand
GGGAGGCGCCCGAGGCGTCGTAGACGAGCTTCTCGTCGAACCAGATGCGGCGCACCGCCGAGGCCGGGCCCTCGCAGAACCCGACCGCCCAGGAGGCGGAGTAGCTATAGGTCGTGCTGGTGGCGCGTGGGCCGCCTTTGCCCACGCGGCGGCGGTTGGTGGTCTCCTGGATCCCCGAGGCCCACAGGATGTTGCCGGCGAGGCGCATGGTGCCGAACAGCACGGGGATGCCTGTGCCATAGGCGCTGGACTGCACGGAGAGGTCGGACAGCCGCGGGCCGGTGCTGTCCTGGCCCCTGGGCGGGAACAGCGCATTGCCGGCCAGGCCGCCGAGCGCCCAGCCCATGGAGGCGCCAAAGGGTCCGCCCAGCACGCCGCCGACCACGGCGCCCACGGCGGAGATGGCAAGGGTCGCCATGCGTCAGCCCTCCCGCCAGCGATAGGCGCCGGTGAGCTGCGGCACGATGGGGGCCAACACCTCCTCCACCACATGGCGACGCGGCAGGTAGGCGTGGAGCACGGAGGGCACCGCATAGGCCGGATGCACCCCGAGCAGCCCCACATGCGCGGCGTAGAGCCCCATGTTGAACACCAGCACGTCGCCCGGCTGGGTGGCGTCCAGCGGCACCTGGTCCAGATGCGCGGCCAGGCCCTCGCGCAGCGCCTGGGAGGAGGGCTCGCGGGCGTAGGGCGCGGGGTCGGGCAGCGTGAGGCCCACGTCACGCGCGGCCAGCAGCACCAGGCCAATGCAGTCCACCCCGGCCGGCGACCGGCCGAGATGGCGCCAGGGCGCGTCCAGCAGGACGCGCCCGGCGGCGAGAGCGGAACAGCCGGTCATTCGGGCGTGTCGATCAGCGCATTGCCGCCCGGCACATGCGGCTCGCCGCGAAAGTTCAGCCGGTTGGCGAACTTGTCCCGGCAGGTGGTCAGCCGCTTGTCGCAACCCGGCTGCAGGCGGAACACGTCGCCCACCGCCACGGCATAGGGCAGCGGCAGGAACAGGCCTGCCGTGCGGGTGGCGGCGGTCCAGGACAGCACGTCGCGCGCCACGCCGGCATTGAGGCCCGTCTCCATGATCAGCACGCCCCCGTCGAACCAGCCATCGGCATAGCTGCCGATGCCCAGCAGGGCCTCGGCCTGCACCGTCTGCCGGTCGGCCGAGGTCAGCACCCTCCCGCCCAGCGTCCAGGCCTGGCGCGCGGTCCAGACCGCAGTGCCATCGGTGGTGGTGGCGCCGATGGTGGTGGAGAAGCTCGGCGCCGAGGCCGCGGTCGTGCCGCCCGTGGTGCATTCGTAGATCAGACCTTCCTGGCGCAGGGAGCCCACTGCAGCCGTGTCCGTCTCCACCCGAACGAACGTCCCCACGCCATAGGCCGAGCTGCGCGCGACTAGGGCCGGCGCAATGGGCACGCGGCAACGCCCGTCACCCAGATCGGCCCTGCATTCGGGCGTGTATTGCTCGCCAATGGTCTGCTGCAGCGCCTGGGACAGCCCGCGCAGCTCGGCGCGAAAGGTGCCGTCATCATTGACCACCACCTCACCCAGCCGACCCCGGCGCAGCTTGAGGTCGCCCATGGTCGGGTCCCGGTGGTTCACCAGGAAAATCCGCACCTCGGCGCCATCCCACAGCCCCGCGCGCAAATCGGCCTCGGTGATTTCGGCCGCGTCCAAAATGCCGGTCAGCTCGTTCTCGTCCACGCTGAGGTCGGCGCGCGAGGCGATGGCGCTGCGCTGGTAGCCGGTGGCGGCGCGGTAGCTCAGGCCGCTCAGCGTCAGGTCGCGGTCATGGTCGGTGAACCCATAGACCACGCCATCGGTGCGCTGCACGCGCCAGCAGGTGGCGAGCGTGGTGACGCTCCCCGCCAGATGGGCCGCCATCGCCCCCGTGACGGCTTTCATGGCCGCACCTCGACAATGGAAATGTCCGCCCATTCCTGGTTGTAGAAGGTGGACATGGCCAGGCTCATGTCGTCGGTGTCAAAGCGGCAGGGCGTGTCGAACTCGCACTGCACCTCCACCGCCTGGCCGGTGGTGGCGGCCAGGGTGGCGCCCAGCGTGACGACCCCCGTGGCCAGGTTCACCTGGAACTGGGTGGCGCCCGCGCCCAGGCTGCGCTCCACCGCGTTCTGCCAGCAGCGCACCGTGCCGGAGACCGGCCGGGTGATCAGCCTGTCATGGTGAATGCCGCCCGAGCTGTAGCGCTTGGAGATCGCAAAGGCGGCCAGCGTGCCGTTGGTGGTCCCGATCGCCTGGCGCGGCAGCTCGAAGTCGGAAAAATCCTTGAAGCGAAAGCCAAAGGCCCGGCCCTGTCGCGCGTGAAAGAAGGCCAGCAGAACGGCGGCGTCGGCCCTGTTGCGCAGGCCCGTGCCGACATTGTAGCGGCGCCGGGCCTGCGACCAGTTGATGTTGCGCCGCTCGGCCCCGCCGGCAGTCGTGACGATCTGCGTGGAAAAGCTCGGCCCCTGCGCCGCGCCCAGCGCGATCACGGGCGGGAACTGCACGTCGTGGAAGCTCATCTCACACCCCCCGCTGGCCGCGCGCCAGGCCGCGATGCAGCCCGGCCAGGATCTGGTTCTGGCTGGCCTGAAAGCTGCCGGCGTCGCTGGTCTGGATGTTCATGATGATGGTGGTGCCGCCTGTGCCGCGGCGGACCTGCTCGCGCGACAGCACGCGCTCGCCCCGCTGCAGCACCGCCGGAACCTCATCGGGCCGCAGCCCGGCCAAGCCGCCATTGTGATAGCGGGGCGCGCCGAGAAAGGCCGCGGCGGGGAGGCTGCGCTGGGGGCCGCCTGCGCCCACCATGCCGCCCTGGTGAAACACCCCGGCCAGGATGCGACCAAAGAGGCTGCCATCCGAGAATAGGCCGCCCAGAAAGCCGTCCGGGCCGGTGGCCGAACGGAAAATCCCGCTGGCCGCGGCGGCGAGCGGCTCGGTCACCAGCTTGCGCGTGCCGATGCGCAGCAGGTCCGACGCGATGCCCTGCAGCACCTTGGAAAAGCTTTCCCCTTTGACGATCGCGTCCTCGAAGGCCGACGAGAAGGCGAGCCCCAGATCACGGGCCACGTCGTTGGTGCGCTCGGTGGCGGCCTGCACGCGCTGCTGGCCGCGCTCCAGCTCCTCCAGCGCGGCATTGGCCTCGCGCGAGATGGTCTCGCCCGGCACCGGGCGGCCGGCGCGCTCGGCCCGCTCCACCAGCTGGCCCAGCGTCTCGAGGCGACGCTGGTACTTTTCGTACGC
>JBHYDO010000376.1:0-3240 GCA_051860645.1 Roseococcus sp. | reverse complement strand
TCGATGCGCTGCTCGTCGATATTGGCGCCGCCATCACCGCCAACCGCACGCTGGGCGGCGCCGTCGAGTGGGCGCAGTCCGGCAGCGCGACCTTCGAGGATGTCGAGTTCGAGGGCGCTGCCGCGGCGCGTGCCGCCGCCATCCCCGTCACGCTTTGGTTCACCGTCGCCGGCTCGCCGCTGGCCTGATCCCCCTCCAGGAGAAAGCCCATGCCCCGTGCTATCGGCGCGAACTGTCGCCTGCTCATGCTGCCCGAAGTCACCTACGGCACCGCCCCCGGCAGCAACTGGCGGCGCATGCCGTTCCTGTCCTGCGACCTCGGCGCCGAGCAGCCGCTGCTCGATGCGGATGTCATCGGCGTGGGCAGCAACCGCGATCCGGCCGCGCCCTTCCTCGACACGGTGACGGTCGCTGGCCAGGCGGTGGTGCCGGTCGATCTGATCAACTTCGGCCACTGGCTGCGGCTGCTCCTGGGTGCGCCCACCACCACCGGCACGACCAACTTCATCCACACCTTCGGCTCGGGCGCGGCGTCGCTGCCCAGCAATGCGATGGAGATCGGCTATCCCGACGTGCCGTCCTTCGACGTCTGCACCGGCGTCCGCGCCGACACGCTGGAACTGGACTTCACGCCCACCGGTGCCGCGACCGCGACCTTCGGGCTGCTGGGCCAGGGCTCGGTGCGCACGGGTGCCACGTCAGGCGGCACGCCGACCAGCGCAGCCTACACGGCCTTCAACAAGGCGCAGGGGTCCATCACCCGCAGCAGCGTGGCGCTGGCGCAGGTCACCGGCGCGCGGCTCACCTATGCCAACGGCATGGAGGCGGTGCGCACCATCCGCGCCGATCGCCGCGTGGAGGGCGTGGATCCCGGCATCGCACGCTGCACAGGCCAGATCACCGTGCGCTTCGAGAATACGACGCTACTGGCGCAGGCGCAGGCAGGCACGTCCGCAGAGTTCGCGCTGGCCTTCACGATCGACGCGAACCGCAGCCTCACCATCACGCTGCACGAGGTCTATCTGGCGCTGGCCAAGACGCCGATCGAAGGGCCGGCGGGGGTGGAGGCCAGCTTCGACTTTCGCGCCGCGTTCAACGCGACGGCGACGCGAATGATGACGGCGGTGCTGCGGAACCAGCAGGCCGGGACGGAGTATGCTTAAAAATCGCTCGAAGAGGGGCTGCTCAACTCAACCTGGGGGATTGCGGTCCAGCGTGCTCAACTTGTCTTCCAGGCCTTAAGCCACGCGGCCTCCATCACTTCCTTAGTGCAGTGAACACGCTCCCCATAAAGCTGCTGGTCAGAGAACGATCGCAAGACCCGCTGCTCCATGGCAAATGCTTGATCTGCAGATGCCCACTTTTGGGTCCAGCCGCCTCGCCATTTCTGCCTCAGAATTTCGTGTGGAACATGCTTGTTCAGCTCACCTAATCGGCTGACCGGGTCGTGGGCCCATCCAATCTTCCACACGTTCGCCGTCCCAAACTGAAACGCGTATGTGGACGCTTCTCGAAGGGCGTCGCGAATCATGCTTGTCGAGAATGACGACGGAACGGGCCCCATTGTGCCCCCGGGTCCAACCTCCGCAGCAACGCGCTCCCTTTCGTCGCGTATGGCTTGAGTCTGACCGACGTCCATCTCTTCGCGGGGAAGTGCGAGAATCCGCTCCTGCTCTTTTGCAGTGAGCAGCACAGCGTTGCTCACGGCCGACATGGGCAGCTGCCTACCGAGAACCTCTGTCATCTCGGGAAGCGGAACATCGGTGAACCGCCAGGCGCGTGTGATGAGCACGGCATGAGGCCACTTGATGTCACCGTTGGTACCCTTCTCGGCCTGTAAAAACGAAACCGGTGGCAGAGCTTGTCGGCTGTGGAATTTGCTGCGTCCAAACTCTGCGATGCCTAACAGCTTCCCCCGCTCCAGTTCCTCGGTCTCGGGACCCTTCGTACCAACGAAGGCGATCGTATCGCCGGCTTCAGATTGTTCGATCAGCGCGTCCAGACTGCCCTGCATGCTGAATGCGACTATTGGCCAGTAAATCGGATCGAAGCCCCAAAAGCGCTTGATGAACATCTTCATGAGGGAAAGTCCCTACTGTTGCTTGACTCCTACTGAGCCGCGATCTCGCGACGCCAGCGCCTGATAACAGACTACATCGGCGCTGAGCTGCCTCAACAGGCGCTTCGCCCGTTTGGCGCTCGCTCGCTGCGATTTTTACGATCCACAGAAAACCGAAACATCCGGAGACCTTTAGATGCTCACCCTCGACCTTCCAGTCGAGCCGTACTGGCTCGACCTGCCGCGCGGCGTCCGCGTGGAAATCCGCCCCGTGACGACTGCCGTCATGGCCGCCGCCCAGGCCGCAGCCGCGCGCCGGCTCGCCGCGATCCGCATCGCCGACCCAGACCTCGACCCCGACATGGCGCGCGGCTTGTCCTTCGCTTTCCTGGTCAAGGCACTCGCCCGCCACGCCGTCACCGCCTGGGAGGGCGTCGGCGATGGCTCTGGTGCGCCGCTTTCACTCTCCCCTGAGGCCGTCGAGCGCCTGATGGACATGGACGAGATCGCCGCGGCCTTCTGGGACCGCGCAACGTCGCCCGTCGCCGCCGTGGCCCTGGAGGGAAACGCCTAAGGGCCCGCGCCGCCTGGCACTTCGGCCGCGGGCCCGAATACTGCCGCGGCTGTGTGGCGCTGGCGCGCGACTGCGGCACGGAGTGCCCCTACGCCGCGCAGGCCCCCGTGAGCGTCGAGGGCCACGCCTGCTGGAGCGCCGGTGTGGCCAGTGTGTCCGCCCCCATGACCGGTCTCGTCTTGGACATCGCCGGCGCATTGGCCGCGTCCCGCGAGATGGGCGCCACCGGCTGGGCCGCCGCCGAGCTGCTGCTCGCCCTGCGCATCGGCATGGCCGAGGGCGCCGCCACCCACCGCGAGGGGGAGACCAGCTGACATGGCCGACGCCACCCGCCGCGTCTCGGTGCGCCTCTCGCTGGACGACGCCGCCCGGGTCAAATCCGGCCTGCGCGAGGTGGGCGAGACCGGCCAGCGCTCCCTGGAGCAGATCAAGGGCGGCGCCGAACGCGCCAGCCGTGGCCTGGCGGTCCTCGACACCGCCCTGCGCGCCGCCCAGGTCGTGGCCTTCGCCGCGGGCCTGCGCCAGGTCGTCCAGGCCAGCGACGCGCTCACCACCTCGCTCTTTCGCCTGCAAAACGCCACCGGCTCCGTCCGCGCCGCGGCGGATG
>JBHYDO010000375.1:0-3259 GCA_051860645.1 Roseococcus sp. | reverse complement strand
ATCCCGGTGAGGCCTTCGAATACACCTCCGGCACGCCGCTGCCGACGCCCTCGGGCTTCATGCGCGGCACCTTCCACATGGTGGTGACGGAGACGGGCGAGGAGTTCGACGCGACCGTGCCGGCGTTTTCGCTGGACAGTCCGCACCAGGCGGGGGGCGTGCATTGAGGGACGGGTTCAGACCACCGCTTCGGTGATGGATTGCGGAACGGGCCGGGTGGCGGCGAAGCTGGGCCGCGCCTCCAGCCGCGCCTGCATGGCCGCCAGCGCGGGGTATTGCCCCGGCCAATCGAATTCCGGGAACCGCACGGCCAGGTAGCCCAGCGCCGTGCCCGCCGCGATGTCCGCGAGGCCGAAGCGCCCGCCCACCAGGAAGCCCTCGCCCGCCCGCGCGGCCAGGGCGCGCACGCCGCCCTCCACCTTGCGGCGCTGCCGGGCCATCCAGGCCGCGCTCGGCGCCTCGCGGCGGCGCTCAAAGAACAACAGCACCACGGCGTCGCACACCCCGTCGGCGATCACCTCCACCTGGCGGGCGGCCAGCACGGCGTCGGCGTCATCGGGCAGCAGGCGGGGGGTGGGGTGCTTCACCTCCAGCCACTCCAGGATGAAGCGGCTCTCATAGATGCCGGTGCCATCGGGCAGCACCAGCACCGGCAGCTTCTCCAGCGGGTTGTAGGCGGGGGTGGCGGTGTCGGCGTGCCAGGGCACCTCGGTGTGGAGCTCGAAGGGGATGCCCTTCTCCAGCAGCGCGATCCGCACCTTGCGGGCGTAGGGGGAGGGCGTCGCGCTGATCAGCCGGTACATGCCACCCCTCCCCTCGCCCGCCGGCTCAGCGCAGGAAGGCGTTGGTGGCGCGCACCACCTCGCCCCAGGCCGCGCGTTCGCGCCGCTGCAGCGCGGCCAGTTCCTCGGGCGTGGACGGCTCGGGCACCGCGCCCTGCATCCGCAGCACCTCGATGAAGCTGGGCTGGCGCATCGCCTCGCGCACCGCCTGGTTCAGCCGCGCGATCACCGGCGCGGGCGTGCGGGCAGGGGCGTAGATGGCCTTCCACAGCCCCGCATCCAGCGTGCCGCCGAGTTCCAGGATGGTGGGCGCATCGGGGTAGAGCGGCACACGGTTCTTCGCCGCCACCGCCAGCACGCGCACGCGCCCATCACGCCAGGCGCCCTCGGCGCCGCCGGCCGGCAGCGACATGCTGTCCACCTGCCCGCCCACCACGGCGTTCATCCCCGGCGCCTGGCCGGTGAAGGGCACGTGCAGCATCTCGACGCCCTGCTGGCGCAGCACGCGCTCCATGGCGAGGTGCGAGGTCGAGGCAACACCCCAGCTCGCGAAGGTGATGCGCCCCGGCTCGGCCCGCGAGGCCGCCATCAGCGCCTGGAAGTCGCGGATATTGGGCTTGGAGGGGCCGGTGATGAAGGCGAAGGGCACGTTCGCGACCAGGCTGATCGGCGCGAAGTCGCGGTCCGGGTCGTAGGGCAGCGCCGGCATGGCGGTGGGCAGGATGGCCTGGGTGTCCACGATGCCCATCCACAGCGTGTGCCCGTCGGGCTGGGCGCGCACGGCCGCATTGGCGCCCACGCTGCCGCCCGCGCCGCCGCGGTTCTCCACCACCACGTTCTGGCCGAGGATGGGCCCCAGCACCTGCGCCATGCCGCGGCTGACCACGTCGTTCAGCCCCCCGGGCGGGAAGCCCGAGATGATGCGGACCACGCGGTCCGGAAAGGCGAGGGCGGGAGTGGCGAGGCTCGCCGCGGCGGCGGTGCCAAGCAGAAGTCGGCGGGAAAGCAGCGTCATGGGCATGTCCTGTTGCATGGTTGCCGGTTGGCGCTTTCCCTCATGGATAAAATGACATGTTGGACGGCGAGGTCAACGCCCCGCCTCCGCCGGCACATGCACCTCGTCGCCCAGCAGCGTCACCGGCACCGCCTCCAGCACATCGCCCATGCAGGGGCCGGAGATGCAGACGCCATCCTCCACCCGGAACCGCGCCCCATGCGCCGCGCAGACGATGAGTTCGCGCTTGCGGTCCAGGAAGCGGTCCGGCACCGGCTCCAGCGGCAGGCCGATATGCGGGCAGGAATTCACATAGACATGCACCACGCCCCCGCGCCGCACCGCGAACAGCCCGGTGAAGCCGCCCGGCGGCGCCGGGAAACCCTTCGCCTGGCCGTCGGGGATGTCCTCCAGCCGGCACAGCAGGCGCGTCTCGCCGGTCAAATCCCCGCCATCTCGCACAGCACACTCCAATGTTCGGGGGAAATGGGCATCACCGAGAGGCGCGACTGCCGCACCAGCGCGATGCCTTCGAGCCTGGGTTCCGTCTTGATCGCGGCCAGCGTCACCGGCCGCTTCACCGGCTTGCGCGCCTTCACGTCCACGCAGACCCAGCGCCCCGTCTCGTCGGAGGGGTCGGGATAGGCGGTGCGGACCACCTCCACCACGCCCACGATCTCCTTGCCGATGTTGGAATGATAGAAGAAGGCGAGGTCGCCCTTCTGCATCGCGCGCAGGAAGTTGGCCGCCTGCGCGTTGCGCACCCCGGTCCAGGGCTCGACCTCGTTGCGCACCTGGTCGTCCCAGGAGAAAACGTCGGGTTCGGATTTCACCAGGAAATGCTGCGGCATGCCTTCACTTCGCGATAGGGGTGTCTGCGGTTGATCCCGGATGCGAATCCCTCGCACATCCCGGCACCGCTGGCCACACCCGGAGGACGTTCCGCCTCCGACGCCCTTTCATGCAGGGCCAAGCGCTTTAAGTCAGCGCCAACAAACCCTAATGTGCAACCCGTGGACAACGCCTCGCACAACACCGCCGCACGCCCGCAGGGCGGACCGACCTCGCTGCACCGGTTCGCCAACCCGGGGCGGTTCCTGCGGCTGACGGACAACTGGCTGCCCTGGCTGACGGGCGCGGCGCTTCTGGTGCTCGGCTCCGGCGTGCTGTGGGCGCTGGTCTTCGCCCCGCCGGACTGGCAGCAGGGCGAGACGGTGCGGATCATGTTCGTGCACGTCCCCATGGCCTGGCTGGCCATGGGCGGCTACCTGGGGCTGGCCATCCTGTCCCTGATGTCGCTGATCTGGCGGCACCCGCTGGCCGATCTGTCCGCCCGCGAACTGGCACCGGTGGGCGCGGCCGTCACCGCGCTCTGCCTCATCACCGGCAGCCTCTGGGGCCGGCCCATGTGGGGCACCTGGTGGGTCTGGGACGCACGGCTGACCAGCGTGCTGGTGCTGTTCTTCCTGTGGCTGGGCCATGT
>JBHYDO010000374.1:0-3261 GCA_051860645.1 Roseococcus sp. | reverse complement strand
GCGGCGCGCGAGGCGTCGGACATGGTCAGCCGCTCGGGCCCCTTCTCCTCCACCAGCCGCCGCGCGGCCTCGATCAGCCCGGCGCGCAGATCCCCGTGATGATAGCGCTGCTTCTTCACGCCGCCCTGGTGAGCCTGCCCGCGAAGATTGGCAAGGGTCGCACTTGCCATTGATGTTAGAATCTCTAAGTTATGTTACGACTTCTAACATCCAATCGAAGGGGCGTCGAGATGGCGGCATCCGGGAACACTCCGCTCAAGACCGGGCGCGCGCTGGGGCGCCTGGCCGCGACGGCCGCGGTGCTGGCCGTCGCGGCGGCGGCCATCCTGGGCGGGTCACAGCTCATCGCGCAGCGCGCGGCCGCTGTTGCGCCCCCCCCGGCGGCCCCCCTCACCCCGGTGGCGACGGCCGAGGTCACCCCCCAGCCTGGCTATGCGGTGACGCGCCGCTTCATCGGCCAGGTCGAGGCGCCGGGCCGCATCGACCTGGGCTTCGAGCTGGGCGGGCGCATCGTGGACATGCTGGCGCAAGAGGGCGACGAGGTGGCCGCGGGCGCCCCGCTCGCGCGGCTGGACACCGCCTCCCTGCAGGCCCAGCGCGCCGTGCTGCAGGCCGAGCGCGCGGCGCTGGCCGCGGATGCCGAGCTGGCGCGGCTGACCCTGGCGCGCAGCGACCAGCTGGCGCGCGGCGGCTTCCGCTCGGAATCCGCGCGGGATGACGCGCGGCTGGCCGTGGTGCGCCTCGCCGCGCGGCTGGCCGCCATCGACGCGCAAATGGCCGGCGTGGACATTCAGCTCCGCAAATCCACCATCCACGCGCCCTTCGACGCGGTGGTGGGCCAGCGCCTGATGGATCCGGGGCAGGATGTCGGCGCCGGCGCGCCCGTGCTGCGGCTGTTCCAGCGCGCCGCGCCGCAGCTGCGCGTGGGCCTGCCCGTGGCGCTGGCCGGCCGCCTCGTGCCCGGCGAGGCGGTGGCCGTGGAGGTCGAGGGCGCGCACCTGGAAGGGCGGGTGCTGCGCCTGCGCGCGGATTTGGATGCCATCACGCGCACGCGCGGCATCGTCGTGGCCCTGCCGGAGGGCACCCCCCTCGCCTTTGGCCAGACCGGCCAGCTGGTGCTGGAGGAAGCGGTGGCCGAGCCCGGCTTCTGGGCGCCCGTGGCCGCGCTGCGCGAGGGTGCGCGTGGCAGCTGGACCGTCTTCTTCCTCGCCGGGGGCGCGGACGGCCCCACCGTGGCACCGGCCGCCGTCGAGGTCATCCACGTGGCGGGCGATCGCGTGTTCCTGCGCGGCACGCTGCCCCGGGGCGCGCGGATCGTCCCGCGCGCCCCGGACCGCGTGGCGGCCGGGCAACCCGTGGCACTCCTCGGGGATTGAGCGCGATGGACACCCTGTTCTACCGCCAGCCGCGCCTCGTCGTGCTGGCGCTGTTCATCCTCATCGTCTCTGGCCTCTCCGCCTTCCTGACCATCGGGCGGCAGGAAGACCCCACCATCACCAACATCTTCGCCTCCATCACCACGGTCTATCCCGGCGCCGATCCAGGGCGCGTCGAGGCGCTCGTCACCACGAAGATCGAGACCCGGCTGCGCACCATCCCCGAGATCGCGGAGCTGACCTCCACCTCCTCGGCCAACGTCTCGGTCGTGCTGGTGGAGCTGGCGGACACGGTGCCCACCGCGCGGATCGAACAGGTTTGGGGCGAGATCCGCGACGCGCTGGCCGATGTCCGGCGGGACTTCCCGCCGGGCGTGCAGGAGCCCGAGTTCAACAGCGACGGCGCTGGCGGCTATGCCGCGATCTTCGCCGTCATGGTGCCCGAGGGCCAATCGCTCGCCCGTGCCGCGCGCGAGGCGGAGGCGCTGGCCGACCGCCTGCGCTCCGTGGCGGGCACCAGGCTGGTGGACCTGCACGGCCTGCCGGCGGAGGAGGTGCTGGTCACGCTCGACCCCGCCCGCGCCGCGGCCCTGGGCCTGACGGCCGACGCCGTCGCCGCCGCCGTGCGCGCGGCCGACAGCAAGGTGCAGGCCGGCCGGCTGCGCGGCGCCGCCAGCGACCTGCTGCTGGGCGTGACCGGCGAGATCACGGCGCTCGACCGGCTGCGCCGCGTGGTGGTGCGCGAGGACGCGGCGGGCCGCGCCGTGCTGCTGGGCGACATCGCGACCGTCACGCGCGGCGCGCGCTCACCGGCCGCCGAGGCCGCGCTGCACCAGGGCCAGCCCGCCATCCTGGTCTCGGCCAAGCTGGAGGAAGGGTTGCAGGTGGACCGCTGGATGGCGCGCCTGCGCGGGGCGGCGGAGGAATTCGGCGCCACCATGCCCACGGGCCTCGCGGTCGAGACGGTGTTCGACCAGAGCCGCTACACCGCCGAACGCCTGCGCGAGATTTCCCTCAACATGGCGCAGGGCGTGGCGCTGGTGGTACTGGTGCTGTTCCTCACCCTGGGCTGGCGCGCAGCGCTGATCGTGGCCATGGCGCTGCCGGTGGTGACGCTGGCCTCGCTCGCCACGCTGAATGCGCTCGGCATCCCCATCCACCAGATGTCGGTGACCGGGCTGATCGTCGCACTCGGCCTGCTGGTGGACGCGGCCATCGTCATGGTGGACGACATCGGCGCGCGGCTGCGGCGCGGCATGGGGCGGCTGGAGGCGGTCTCGGCCGCGGTGCGGCGGCTGGCCATGCCGCTGCTGGCCTCCACCGTCACCACCATCCTGTCCTTCCTGCCGCTGATCCTGCTGCCCGGCCCGGCCGGCGACTTCGTGGGTTCCATCGCCATCGCCGTGGTGGTGATGCTGGCCTGGTCCTTCGTCGTGGCCGTCACCATCACGCCCGCCATCGCCGGCTGGTGGCTGCGCGCTGCGGATGGCACGCCGCGGCGCGAGGCGATGCTGCCGCGCCTGTTCCGGGGTAGCGTCCGGCTGGCGCTGGCCAACCCGGTCCGGGCTGTGGCCCTCTCGCTGGTGCTGCCGGTGCTGGGCTTCCTCGCCCTGCCCACGATGACGGCGCAGTTCTTCCCCGGCGTGGACCGCGACCAGTTCACCATCGAGGTGGAACTGCCCGAGGGCAGCGCGCTCGGCGAGACGGCGCGGGTGGTGCGCACGCTCGACACACGGCTGCGGGCGGAGGCGGACATCGCCTCCGTCACCTGGGTGCTGGGGCGCTCGGCGCCGGCCTTCTACTACAACATCGTGGGCAACCGCGACCAGGCGCCGGGCTTCGCGCAGGCGCTGGTCACCACCGCCTCGCCCGCCGCGACCGAACG
>JBHYDO010000373.1:0-3307 GCA_051860645.1 Roseococcus sp. | reverse complement strand
CTGCCTCGACCTGACCCATGTGCCGGACCGCAGCGACATCACCGTGGCCCACCTGGAAGCGGCGGAAAAGGCGGCGGGCGTGGACATCCGCAAGGGCGACACGGTGCTGCTCTACACCGGCTTCTACAAGCGCGCGGCGGGCACCGAAGGCTACATCACCGACTTCCCCGGCCTGACCAAGGAAAGCGCCACCTGGCTGGGTGCCAAGGGCATCACCGCCTTCACGGTGGAGAGCGTGAGCCCCGGCCGCCCGGGCCGCAACAATTTCGAGGTGCACCATGTCTGCCGCGACATGGGCTTCACGCATTACGAGGGCGTGGTGAACCTCGACAAGGTCGCGGGCAAGGGGCGGTTCCGCTTCATCGCGCTGCCGCTCAAGATCAAGGGCGGCACGGGCAGCCCGGTGCGCGCCTGCGCGATCCTGGAGGAATGAGCATGGGCGCCCCCTGGACGCTGACGGCCACGGCGCTGCGTGACGCTTTCGCCGCGTGCGAGACGACGCCCGGGGCGGCGCTGACTTCCTGCCTGGAGCGGCTGGCCCAGGTGAACCCGCACGTGAACGCCGTGGTCGTGCTGGACGAGGCGGGCGCGCGCGAAGCCGCCGCCGCCAGTGACGCGCGCTGGCAGGCCGGCGCGCCGCTCGGCCCGCTGGATGGCGTGCCCATCACGGTGAAGGACAACCTCTTCGTGGGCGGCCTGCCGGCGGGCTGGGGCAGCCGATTGTTCGAGGGCCATGTCGCGCCGCGCGACGACATCCCGGTGGCGCGGCTGCGCGCGGCGGGGGCGGTCATCCTCGGCAAGACCAACACGCCGGAATTGGCGCTGGCCGGTTACACCGACAACCTGGTGCATGGCGCGACGGGCAATCCCTGGGCGCCGACGCTGACGCCGGGTGGTTCCTCGGGCGGCGCCGTGGCGGCGGTGGCGGCGGGCATGGCGCCCATCTCCATCGCGACCGATGCTGGTGGCTCGCTGCGTCGGCCCGCGGCGCTGGCCGGCGTGGCGACGCTGCGGCCGGGCGTCGGGCGCGTGCCGCGGCGCTGGGGCTTTCCGCCGCTCGCGCAGGACTTCCAGACCATCGGCCCTATCGCGCGCTGCGTGGCGGATGTGCGCGCGGCCTTCGAACTCATGGCGGACCCTGCGCTGGCTCTCGCGCCCTGGCCCGCGCGCCAGCGGCTGCGCGCTGTGGACGGCATCGGCAACGCGCCGGTGGACCCCGATGTGCGCGAGGGTTTCGCCGCCGCGCTGCGGGCCTTCGCGGAGATGGGCCATGAGGTCGAGATCGTCGCCGCCCCTTGGGACCCAGACGAGGTGGGCGCGCTGTTCGGCACCCTGGCCTCGGCCGGCGTGGCGCGCGCCGTCACGGCCCATGCGGGCTGGGAGGCGCTGGTAACGCCCGCCATCTGCGCGACGGCGGAGGCGGGGTTGAAGCTTTCCGCCGCCGACTACGTGCGCGCGATGGACCGCATCGCCGTGCTGCGCGCGGAACTGCAGGATTGGGCGCGCGAGGGCGCCGTACTGACGCCCGCCTCGGCCATCATGCCCTGGCCCAAGGCCGAGCCCTTCCCGCCCGAGGTGGATGGGCAGAAAGCCGGGCCGCGCGCGGGCGCCATCTTCTCGACGGTGCTGAACCTCGCGGGCCTGCCGGCGGCGGCGGTGCCGTGCGGGCTTGGTGTGCGGACCGGCCTGCCGGTTGGCTTGCAGATCCTGGGCGGGCCGGGTTCGGAAAGCGCCCTGCTCGACCTCGCCGCGCAATTCGAGTCGGCGCGGCCCTGGCCGCAACTGGCGCCGATGGAGGGCTGAGGCGGGGCCTCAGTTCCCCACGCGCCGCACCGGCAGCGCGGACGTGTCCATCGCCTCCAGCCATTCCGGCCCGCCCTGCGCCACGAACAGCGCGGCGGCCAGGTTGGCGAAGGCGATCTGCACGGCCAGGTCCCGCTCGCCGAAGGTGCGGCGCGCGGCATTGGCGCAGATCAGCACGCCCAGGTAGCGCCCCTGCCACATCAGCGGCGCGAACATGGAAGACCCCGCGCGGAAGGCCTGCAGGATCTTCACGAAGCTCGGCACCAGGGCGGTGTCGCGCAGCAGCAGCGGGTGGTGGTGGCGCGCAACCTCGCCGGGGTGGCCGAGGGCGATGTCCACCAGTTCGTGATGCTGCTCGGCCGGGAAGTTCACGGGCGCGGTGATGAGGTGGTGTGCGCCGTCCGGCATGCGCAGGAAGATGGCCGCGGCGTGCGCGATGGCCGGCGGCGGGCTTTCGCGGAAGGCGTTGGGCGCGAGGGCCGCCGCGGGGTCGCCCAGCAGGGTGGGCAGGGCGCGCGTCACGCACCACAGCGCGTCCTCGGGCGTGGCGGCGGCGGCACCCTCGGCGCCGATGCGGGCGAAGGCCAGGACGGCCTCCTGCGCGAGGTGGGCGAAGTCGGTCATCGAGGGTGTCCTCAGCGCAGGAAGTTGGGGAGCCAGGTGCTCAGCCCGGGGAAGGCCATCAGCACGACGAGGCAGGCGATCAGCACGCCCACGAAGGGCAGCACGCCCTGGATGATCTCGCCGATGGGGCGCTTCAGGATGCCCGTCAGCACGTAGAGCACCATGCCGACCGGCGGCGTGATGAGCGCGATCTCCATGTTGAGCGTGAAGACCACCGCATACCAGATCGGGTCGATGCCGAGGCTGACGATGATGGGGTGCAGGATGGGCAGGATGATGAAGATGATCGAGATCACCTCCAGGATCATGCCCAGGATGAACAGCAGCACCATGGTGCAGGCGACGAAGGCCCAGGCAGGCAGGTCGAGCGACTGCACCAGCGCCAGCATGTCCTGGCTGATCTGCAGCCGCGTCACCGCCGCGCCCAGCACGTTGGAGCCGGCGATGATGACGAGGATGAGCGAGGTGGAAACGAGCGTGCTGCGCAGCGCGCCCACGATCTCGCGCACACCCACGGTGCGGTAAATCACTACGCCCACGAACAGCGCCCAGGTGACGCCGATGGCGGCCGCTTCCGTCGGCGTGAAGGCGCCGATGTAGATGCCGCCCACCACGATGACGGGAAGCATCAGCGCGGGGATGGCCTTGGTGGTGGCCTCGCGCCGCTCGGCCCAGCTCGCCTTGGGGATGGGCTCGGCCACGCCGCCGCGCGCGCAGACGAAGACGGCATAGGCGATGAGGGCGGCCGTGATCAGCAGCCCGGGAATGATGCCCGCCATGAACAGCGCGCCGATGGATTCCTCGGTGATCTCGCCATAGAGCAGCATGGGGATCGAGGGCGGGATCATGATGCCAAGCGTGCCCGCCGCCGCCACCAGCC
>JBHYDO010000372.1:0-3413 GCA_051860645.1 Roseococcus sp. | reverse complement strand
AAGCGCGGCACGGGAGAAATGACCAATGTCTCAAGCCTCGCTGTTCACCATCTGTGGGTCGGAGTTTTGTGGTGAAAGGACCCGCCTGCACCGCTTAAGCTCATTCCGTGCGGACGGAGGAGGTGCTCGTCTTGCAATATACACGGCCCAGTTCTCCGCTCCGTCAGGATGGGAGTCATAACGTGGCAGTTCCCCCCTTCACCCTGCGCGAAGTCGCCGCCGTTGAGAACGGCTTCCCCGCGCATTTCGTGCTTGACGTGCAGCAGGGTGTTACCCCCACGCCGGAGCAGGTGGCTCTGGCGGAATCCGTGACGAAGGCCATCGCCCGAATCTGCGCGGAGACCGACCGCGACCACCCAAAGCGTGGCGAATGGCTGGCGCTGCTGCGCGGACTCGCAACGGAAGGCCTGGCCGCCGGCCAGCCGGACGCCGCGGTGCGGGCGAGGCTAGAGGCGCTGACCCAGGAAATCGCGCGCGACCTCGCGCGATTTCGGAGTGCGCCCTTCCACGTCTCAGCCGACCTCGCCACGCACAGCCTCCATATTGCGGGTGTGGACGGCGCCGCTCAGCCCAGCATGGACCAGGAGGCCTTCCTGCGCGAACTGCATGAGGCCGAGCATTTCCTGGTCACGCTCTATCGACCCGCGTTGGGCATCACCGCGCCCATACAAGAGCGAAACGTCGTCTACACGCGTCTCGCGGCAGCGGGCCAGATGGCGCTTGGCCGGGCGCATCCAAGCTTGGCTGTAGCGCGGACGGCCCTGGCCGGCGTATTGCGCGACGCCATACGTGACCGCGGCCCCGCCGTCCGCAAGGCCTATTTGGACGGGCTGTATTACAGCTATGTCCGCGCATTGGCCTTCGTGTTTGCCATCCTTTTTGTCGCGCATGTGGTCACGCACCCCGCAATCTACTTCAACTGTTCAGCCATCTCATCCCAGGGCTGCTGGGACGTGCCTGCCGTGTTGCGGCCAACATCGGAACGATTGTTGCTCCTCGGCGTGGCGCTGCTTGCGGTGGCGTTTGGGGCCTGGCTTTCCGCCGCGCAACGACTCGATACCAATAGCCCGGAACTGCTCGGCGCGATGCTGGCAGAGGGCAACCCGACGGTCGTGCGCGCGGACATGGTTGTCGGCTTCGGGCTTGTGGCGCTGGTGATGCTGCACACCGGCCTCGTCAGTTTTGCCGTGGGCACCGACGCCACACCGGTCTTCACGACCAACAACGCGCTCCGCAGCCTCGTCGCGGCCGGGCTCACGGGGGCCTTCCTTGGACTGGGCGAACGCGCCTTGCCCTCGGCGGTCAACCAGCGGGCGGCGGATTTCGTCGCGTCGCTCGGGGTGCGCGCGGGCTGAACCTGCCTTCTCCGCATGGGGCGCGGTGCCGTCCCATGAGGCCAACATTGCAATCATCGCCGCATGCGCCATAACCACGCGGATAGCGTCCGGAAGCACTGCTCCATGTTCGACCCCCGCGTGAAAGCGATCCTCGGCCCCACCAACACGGGCAAGACGCATCTCGCCATGGAACGCCTGCTGGCGCATTCCTCCGGCATCATCGGCTTCCCCCTGCGCCTGCTCGCGCGCGAGAACTACGACCGCATGGTGGCCGCCAAGGGCGAGAAGAACGTCGCCCTCATCACCGGCGAGGAAAAGATCATCCCGCCCGAGGCCAAGTGGTTCGCCTGCACGGTGGAGGCCATGCCGCTCGACCGCCGCGCCGAATTCCTGGCGGTGGACGAAATCCAGCTCTGCGCCGACGCCGACCGCGGGCACATCTTCACCGACCGCCTGCTGCACGCACGCGGCCTGGTGGAAACCATGTTCATGGGCGCCGAGACCATCCGCCCCCTGCTGCAGCGCCTCGTGCCCCAGGTGCAGATCGAGACGCGGCCGCGCCTGTCGCAACTGACGCACACCGGGCCCGCCAAGCTGACCAAGCTGCCGCCCCGCAGCGCCGTGGTCGCCTTTTCCGCGGCCGAGGTCTACGCCATCGCGGAAGCCATCCGCCGCCGGCGCGGCGGCTGCGCGGTGGTGATGGGGCGCCTCTCGCCCCGCACCCGCAACGCCCAGGTCAAGATGTACCAGGACCGCGAGGTGGACTTCCTGGTGGCGACGGACGCCATCGGCATGGGCCTGAACATGGACGTGGACCATGTGGCCTTCGCCAACCTGCAAAAATTCGACGGCCACGCGCCCCGCATGCTGCACGCGCAGGAGGCCGCGCAGATCGCCGGCCGCGCCGGCCGCGGCATGCGCGACGGCAGCTTCGGCGTGACGGGCGACTGCGCGCCCCTGCCCGAGGAGATGGTCGAGAAGATCGAGAACCACAGCTTCGAGCCGCTCCAGGCGCTCGCCTGGCGCAACAGCGACCTGGATTTCACCAGCGTGGACGGGCTGCTGGACAGCCTGGGCGCGCCCCCGCCGCAGCCCGGCCTCGCCAAGGGCAATGACGCGACCGATCACATCACCCTGAACCACCTGGCGCGCGAGGCCGACATCCGCCGCCTCGCCTCCTCCCGCACGCGCATCGCGCTGCTGTGGGAGACCTGCCAGGTGCCGGACTTCCGCAAGCTGGCCGATGACAGCCACACGCGGCTTTGCGCGCGCGTGTTCATGCACCTGGTCGAAGATGGCGCCCTGCCGTCCGACTGGATCGCGAGCCAGATCGCCGCCTGCCGCAACATCGAGGGCGACCTCGACACGCTGATGGCCCGCCTCTCGCACATCCGCGTCTGGGCCTATATCGCCGCCCGCGCCGACTGGGTGAAGGACGCTGCCGCCCAGCAGGACGCCGCCCGCGCCGCCGAGGACCTGGTCAGCGACGCCCTGCACGAACGCCTCACCGCCCGCTTCGTGGACCGCCGCGCCGCCCACCTCATCCGCCGCCTTGACGACACCGCCGAGGAAGTGCTCAGCGCCGTCAACCGCCAGGGCGAGGTGGTGGTGGAAGGCCACAAGGTCGGCCGCATCCTGGGCTTCGAGTTCCTCCCCGACGCCGGCGAGGGCGGCGAGGAAGAAAAGAAGCTGGTACTCCGCGCCGCCCGCCGCGCGCTGGCGCAGGAAATGCCCCGCCGCCTGGCCGCGCTGGAAGTCGCCAAGCCCGAGGCCTTCGCGCTGACGCCCGAGCACCGCGTGACCTGGGACGGCGCCGAGATCGCGCGGCTCAAGATGGGCAGCGAGCCGGGCAAGCCGCTGATCGAGGTGAACGCCTCCGAATACCTGGACGGCGCCCAGCGCGAGCGGGTGCGCGCCAAGCTGGCCGCCTTCATCGAGGGCGTGCTGGCCAAGGACCTCGCCGCGCTCACCACCGTCGAAACCAAGGCCGCCGAGGACAACACGCTGCGCGGCCCGGCCTTCCAGCTGCGCGAGACGCTGGGCCTGAAGCCCGGCGACACGCGCAACAACATCGGC
>JBHYDO010000371.1:0-3465 GCA_051860645.1 Roseococcus sp. | reverse complement strand
GTGTGACGGACCATTCGCGCTGTGCCGCGCACGAGCCAAGCTAGATGCAGCGGCGCGGAATTGCTAAGTTTCGGCGGTCTGGATCACATCATGGTCGATCATGTGGCCATGGCGCGGCTCACCGGCGCGTCTTTGCTCCGATCGACTTCCCGCCGCTGGGCAGTCGATGCGAGGCGGGCGTTACGCTTATGGGTCGGACTCCGATGGGGCAGGCGGATTCAGCCCCTGCGCCACCTCCAGCAGCAGCGCATTCATCTGCTCCTGCAGGATGGTTTGCACGAGATGTGGATCGCGGCCGATCTCCGCGGCAATCAGCCCCGATACCCGCGCTGGCCAGTTCAGCACCGCATCGCGCATGCCGGCGGCGACTTCATCGACGTGATGA
This sequence comes from Roseococcus sp., assembly GCA_051860645.1. Taxonomy (GTDB): domain Bacteria; phylum Pseudomonadota; class Alphaproteobacteria; order Acetobacterales; family Acetobacteraceae; genus Roseococcus. Next base: position 3,080 of record JBHYDO010000371.1, on the reverse strand, counting down.
TTGGCGGCGGCGATGTCCATAAGGCGGCCCTTCTTTTCATCCATTGCCAGGCGCTGCGCCTCGACGCCGAGGGCAAGCCGCGCCAGCGTCAGCCGGCCGAGCGGTGTTGTATCGCCGGGCACTGCCAATGGAGAGCGACCCGGCACAGCAGATGCCGTCAGATCGCGGCGAACACGCTCGACGTCCCAGGACCCGTCCGCCTCGCGACGGATGCGCCCGATCTGCTCAGCCTTCTGCAGCGCAGTGTGCGAGAGGCCCAGGCGACGGGCAACCTCTCGGGCGGAGGTGATGCGCTCTGGCAAGTGCATCTCCTTTCGCGGCTGCGGGCTGGCAATTGGGTTGCGCGTGGCAATGTATCAAACTTGAGTCTTCTGAATCGACTACGCGACGATCCTCATGCCGTGGCAACCTCGATTACCGCCTATCGCTAGCGAAGTGGCGCGCTGCTGCTCCCCGCATACGATATCGCCCGGGAGGAACCATGGCCTCGGCTTCGGGAATGGCGCGTCCTCTCCCCGCCGTGTGAATCTACACGCCGCAGAGTCGGCGGCGCAATGCACTCACGCGCAAGGTCGCTGCCTTTCGCATGCGCGCATCGCGCCGCCTCACATCACGCCGCCATGCGAGGCCGCGGCACCAAGCCGTAGTGCATGGCCAGCACCGCGAGTGCGGCGGTGAACATGCCCTGCGCCTGGGCTGGCGCGATCGGGCGCCCCTGCCAGCCCTGCTGCGATCCCCATTCGCGGATCGAGCATTCCAGCCCGAGCACGTGCCAGACGGCAGAGCCGCCCGGGCTGTGCAACCCGCCCAGAGCATCCATCGCCGACAGCACCCGCTGCCGTGCAGACACCTGGCGCTCGGTCATGGTGTCGCCCGAGGCGGCCGGGATGCGGACCAACTGGGTCGTGCGCATGCCGTCCAGCGCGGCGGCACGAAACTGCGTGCGAAACATCGCCCCGGCCTCGTGCATCTCCAGGGTGATCGTGCCGTTGCCCAGCATGGCGGCAATGGAGTCCACCGCGCGGCGGTGCTGCACCGGCGTTCCCGTCTCAGGATCGGTGTCGCGCACCGGCTCGCTGAACCCGCCGTGCTGGAGACGCCAGCGCGAGGGCTTGGACAGTTCTTCCAGGGTCGGGACGTGGCGCTTGCTGCGTTTGGCCATGATGTTCGTCTCCCTTCAGGCGTTCTGGGCAGTGGCAGCGCGGAGGGCTGCCTGGTGGCGCTTCTGGCGTTCCAGATCCTCGCGCTCGTCGATGCGGGATTCGCCGGTCATGCGATTGATGTGCATGCCCTCGCCGTGCCGTGCGAATGCGATGAGCGCATTGGTGAGGCGATCGAGACATTCGTTCTGCCGGATTGTCGCGCGCGTCAGCAGGAACGGATCGACGTAGCTCGCATTGAACGGCAGCCAGTCAGCCGGATCTGGGATCCAGATTTCGGCGTGCGTGAACTCCACCGCCATCATGTCGACGAAGTAGCCACCACCTGGCGTGCGCCGCACGGCGACCTCTGCCTCCGTCCAGGCGGGACTCTCGACGGTGGTGCGCGCGACACGTTCCCCAAGGACACGCTCCAGGGCCTTGTCCCAATCCTCCATCTTGTTCGCCGCAGCGCGGACAGATTTCATCCAGGGCGGCTCCGCTTCGGTTGTAAAGGTGCCGGCACGGAACACCGTGATGCGCTCCGCGGTCATGCCGGCCTCCCTCGTCCAATGGTCTGGTGCTGATTTCGCAGAGCGGGCTTCCAACGCGGGTGCGTGTCGAACTCCGATGTGCCCGTGATGGGGTCGACGTGGTCGCCCTCGCCGTGGCGCGCTCTTGCGATGAGCACGTCGCCGACACGGTGCTGGCTGTGAGCAAGCGTGATGGCCGCGTGGCCCTGTAAAAAGGGCAGCACCATCGTGACGTAAAAGACCAGCCAGTCGCGCTGGTCCGGGACCAGGACGGCGGCAAGATGCTGGTAACGACACTCGAACTCGGCGTAGTGCCCGCCCTTGGGCAGCGCCCACCAAGCGACCGACGCTTCGGGTATGGTCCCGCCGTGGAGAGAGACCCGGTTGGCCTCGCAGTCGAGTTCTGCGGACACTGCCTCGGCCCAGTCGCAGTCGAATGGCCGCGCGTACTCCCGCGCCATGACATGCCACGACGGTTCAGGTTCCTCGGTGAATGCACCGGCACGATAGACGGTGATGGTGGTGTCTGATTCCATGAAGCTCTCCGAGCTCGAGTTGCGGCACCGCGACTGCGGTGCCGGTCATGCCGCGGCCGTGTTGGGCTGAGCGGCTTCCATTCGGTGGGACAGCGCCGTGAGGCGGGCGCGGTCATGGGTGATGCGCTGCGCGAGGGCAACGTCGAGCCGGGCGCTGAGCGCGGTGAGGCGCGCGCGGGCGTCGGAAATGGACAGTGACGCGGGCTGCGGGGTCGCGCCGCCAATCATCTCAAAATGGGCAAGCGGCCCCAGCTTCGCTTCCAGCCAGGCACGGGGATCGGGGATCAGGACGAGGTCGAACCGCGCCGTCCGATCCTTCTGTCCCGGCCCGGCCGGGCGGTAGGACACAACCGAGGAGGAGTGTGACGTTCTGCTATTAGAGAGATCCCTATAATAGCAGGATGTCACACTCCTCGCCTTCTGCTGGCGGGCGGCGTCATGGCTTTGCCACAGGTCGGGAAACGCTCGCGCCATGTCGGCGGCGTTCTCCAGCACCACGCCGGAGGCCGCCATCATGTCCTGGCGACTTGGGCACACGTCGTCCCAGTCCAGCACCTCATGCACCGCGACCGGCAGCACGACGTCGGTGAACAGATCGACCTCCAGCGGCGTCACCGCCGTGCGGTTCACCCCCCGGCCGCGCCCGATCGCCTGGATCAGTTCGCCCTCGCAGATCGTCCAGCGGATGGCCTCGGCTGTCGGGTCGCCGTGTGTGGCGCCGGGCACGGTGTGTACGCCGCCATCGGCCAGGGCGATGCGCCGCTCCTCCTGCTCGTACCACCAGGCCACATCGCCCCGGCTGGCCTGGGTGGGGCAGTTCGTGACGGCCGCGGCCAGTGCCTCCACCGTCAGTGGCGCCGGCAACGTGCGGC
>JBHYDO010000370.1:0-3467 GCA_051860645.1 Roseococcus sp. | reverse complement strand
CCTTCCCTTCAGTAGTCCTCGCGCAGCAGCGGAAACGCGCTGTGCACGTTCGGGAACACCACCGGCGGCGCGCCGATGTGCACATGCTTCCGCGTGAGTTCGCCAAAGCTGTTCACGCCAGTGAGGCCGAGCGCCTTCGTTGTCTCGTCCTCCAGGATTTCCAGCATGCGGGTGATTCCCGAGGCACCCTCGGCGGCCAGCCCATAGAGATACAGGCGCCCCACGCCCACCCAGTCCGCGCCCAGGGCCACCGCCTTCACGAGGTCCGTGCCACGGCTGAAACTGCCATCCACCATGATCTTGGCGCGGCCGGCCACGGCCTCCACCACCTCGGGCAGGATGTCGAGCGAGCCGCGCCCGCCATCGAGCTGCCGCCCGCCATGGTTGGAGACATAGATCACGTCCACCCCATGCTCGCAGGCGATGGCCGCGTCCTCGCCCGTGCCGATGCCCTTCAGGATCAGCGGGATCTTGTGCTTCTCCTTGAAGCGCGCGACCTCGCGCCAGGAGAGCGCGGCCTGGTGGTCCATGCCGGTGTTGGCGGCCCGCCAGGATTTCACGAAGCGCTTGGCCATGTCGCGCTCGCGCCGACTGTAATGGGCCGTATCCACCGTCATGCAGAAGGCGTCGTAGCCGGCCGCGATGGCGCGCGTCGCAAAGTCGTCCACGAAGTCGTCGTCGCCGCGGACATAGAGCTGGAACACGCGCGGACCGCGGCCGGCGGCCGCCGTCTCCTCCAGGCCCGGCTTGCTCACGCTGCTCAGCATGTAGGGGACGCCGTAGTCGCCGGCACCCTTGGAGACGGAGGCGCCACCGCCCGGCTCGAAGGATTCGAGCGAGCCCACGGGGGCCAGGAACACCGGCAGGCGGATGCGGCGGCCGAAGAAATCCACGCCCGTGTCCACCTTCGACACGTCGTTCAGCACGCGCGGCCGGAGTGCGACCGTGTCGATCGCCATGCGGTTGCGGGCGAGCGTGGTCTCGGTCTCGGTGCCGCCGATCAGGTAGTCCCAGATGTTGGCGTTGAGCTTCTGCTTCGCCGCCTTCACGAATTCGTGCAGGACCAGATACTTGCCGCCATCCAGCTCGTTGGAATTCAGCCTCTCGCTCATGGAGCACCTCCCGTTTCCAGATGACGCTAGGCGGCGCATCATGTCCGGACAAGGTGGGGAGACATGCGATGCGGTGGAGTGAGCGACGCGCGGCGGCGAGGGCTGTGCTGGAGGGGCAGGATTGCATCCACCCCGCCTCGGTGCATGAGCCGGTGGCGGCGCGAATCGCCGAGGATCTGGGCTTCGAACTCGGCATGTTCGCGGGCAGCACCGGCAGCCTTGCGGTGCTGGGCGCGCCCGACATCATCCTGCTGACGCTGACCGAATTCGCCGAGCAGGCGCGGCGCATCAACCGCGCCGCCAGCCGCCTGCCGCTGGTGGTGGACGCCGACCACGGCTACGGCAACGCGCTGAACGTGATGCGCACGGTGGAGGAGCTCGAGGTGGCGGGTGTGGCCGCCCTGTCCATCGAGGACACCGCCCTGCCCCGCCCGTTCGGCACCGACCAGCCGGTGCTGATCCCGCTGGACGAGGGAATGGGCAAGATGCGCGCGGCGGTGGCGGCGCGCGACGATGCCTCGCTCGTCATCTTCGCTCGCACGGGCGCGGTCTCGATCACGGGCCTGGAGGACGCGCTGGCCCGGGTGCGCGCCTACAACCACAGCGGCACGGATGGCATCTTCCTGACGGGTGTCACCACGCGCGCGGAACTGGACGCGCTGGCAGGCGAGGCGAAGCTGCCCCTCGTGCTCGGCACGCTGTCCGACGAGATCAGCGACCGCGCCTATCTCGCGAGCCGCGGTGTGCGGATCGCGCTGCAGGGGCACCTGCCCTTCCAGGCCGCGATCCAGGCCATCCACGCCACGCTGAAAGCGCTGCGCGACGGGACGCCCCCCGCGCAGGTGGCGGGCCTGCCGCCCAAGGCCTTGACCCAGGCGGCGATGCGCGAAGCGGACTATGCCGGGAAGGCGCGGCGCTTCCTCGGCTGAGCACGGCTACGCGCCGTGGATGGCCCTCCAGATCACCTCCGGCGTCGCGGGCATGTCGATATGCGCCACACCCACGGGCCGCAGCGCGTCCACCAGCGCATTCATCACGGCCGGCAGGCTGCCAGCGCAGCCGGCCTCGCCGCAGCCCTTGGCGCCGAGCGGGTTGGTGGTGCAGGGCACCTCGCGCGAGGAGAGGTTGAAGGAGGGCAGGTCATCCGCGCGCGGCAGCCCGTAGTCCATGAAGCTGGCCGAGAGAAGCTGCCCCTCCTCGCTGTAGGACACGCGCTCATGCAGCGCCTGGCCGATGCCCTGCACGATGCCGCCATGCGCCTGGCCCGCCACCAGCAGCGGGTTCACGATCACGCCGAAATCATTGACCGCGACGTAGTTCAGGATCCGCGTGAGGCCCGTCTCCGGGTCTACTTCCAGCTCGCAGACATGGCAGCCGTTCGGGTAGGCCTGCGGCGCCTGGTCGAAGACATGCGTGACGTCGAGGCTGGACGGCACCTCCGACGGCAGGCTGTGGCTCTGCCGCAGCGTCTCGGCCAGCTCCATGATGCCGATGGCGCGGTCGGTGCCGGCCACCACGAAGCGCCCCCAATCGAACTCGATGTCGGCGGCCGAGGTCTCCAGCACATGCGCGGCAGCCAGCTTGCCCTTCTCCACCACCAGGGCGGAGGCCTCCACGATGGCCGCACCCGACGCCATGAGCGACTTGGAACCGCCCGTGCCACCGCCCGCCACAAGCTCGTCGCTGTCGCCCTGGAGCAGGCGAATGGCCTCGAAGGGCACGCCCAGCTTCTGGTGCAGCACCTGGGCGAAGGCCGACCAATGGCCCTGCCCGTAGTCCAGCGTGCCGGTGATGATGGTGACGGTGCCATCCTTCTCGAAGCGGATTCCGCCCTGCTCCTTCATGGGCGGCGCGGTGCATTCAAGGAAGTTGCCCACACCGATGCCGCGCAGCATGCCGCGCGCCTTGGCCTCCGCCCGGCGCGCCTCGAAGCCCGCGAAATCGGCCGCCGCCAGCGCCTCGTCCAGGATCGCGGAGAATTCGCCGCCGTCGTAGATGCTGCCGGTGGGCGCCGCATACGGGAACTGGTCGGGGCGGATGTGGTTCAAGCGGCGGATCGCGACCGGGTCCTTGCCCATTTCGCGCGCGGCCTCCTCGATCAGCCGCTCCATGAAGTAGTTGCCCTCCGGCCGCCCGGCGCCGCGATAGGCCGAGACGGGGGTGGTGTTGGTCACCAGGCTCTGGGTGCGGACCTCGATCAACGGCATCGTGTAGTTGGACTGCACGTTCTTCACGAAGTTGCCCGTGCCCATCAGCGGCGCCACGGTGGAGAGGTAGGCCCCCATGTTGGCGTAGCTGGTGAGGCGCACGGCCAGGAACTTCCCGTCCGCATCCAGCGCCAGTTCGGCCACGACC
>JBHYDO010000369.1:0-3474 GCA_051860645.1 Roseococcus sp. | reverse complement strand
GGGCCCCCTGGGTGGGGGCGGCGGCCGGCGGTGCAGGGGCTGGCTGGGTCTGGCCGGTCCGGCCCGGGGCGGGTGACGGCGGGGCCGCCGGCTGCCCGGGAGCCGCCTGCCCGGCGGCCGGTGCCGCTGCGCCCTGGGTGGTGGCAGGTGCGCTCTGCACAACCGGGGACTGCGGTGCCTGTGCCGATGCGGGAGCGATGGCCAGGGTCATCAGCAGCGCCCCGCCCACGGCGCGGGCGAGGTCTCGCCGGTTCGGCATCATCGGCAACCGTCTCCTGAAACAAAGTCTGAGGCCCGGGTCGGGGCCGCGGTTCGGGGCGGACACTGCGCCATCGGCGCGCCCGGATCAATTGCGCGTCGTGTCACGGCGTGTGACAGCGCGCCGCCTGCCGATGCTCGGGGCCTTGTGGCGCGGCCCACCCCCGCGCAACCTCCCGCCCCCCCCCGGCCACGGCCAAGGAGATGGCGCCCCATGCTGCAGCTTGACCGCAACGCCCTTGCCGCCCGGCTGCCCTGGCCCGACCTGGTCGAGGCGCTTGCGGCGATGTTTCGTGAGGGCTGCGCGGCCCCCCTGCGGCACCGGCACGACCTGCCCGGCGGGGGCAGCCTGTTGCTGATGCCCGCGGTGGGGCAGGGGCATTCGGGCGTGAAGATCGTGCATGTGGCGCCCGGCAATGCCGCCCTCGGCCTGCCTGCCGTCCATGCCGAATACCTCCTGTCCGACGCCACCACCGGCGTGCCCGTGGCGCTGCTCGACGGCGGGGAACTGACCGATCGCCGCACCGCAGCCGCCTCGGTGCTGGCCGCACGCCATTTGGCGCGGTCGGATTCGCGGTGCCATTTGGTGCTGGGCGCAGGGAAGGTCGCCGCGGCCCTGGCCGAGGCCTTCCACGCCGAATATGGCATGGCGCGCACCTCCATCTGGGCGCGGCGGCCGGCGCAGGCGCAGGCACTCGCCGCCCGCCTCGCGGCCCACGGCGTGCCGGCCGTGGCCGTGCCCACGCCCGAACCCGCGGGTCATGACATCATCAGCGCCGCCACGCTGGCCAGCACGCCACTGATCCTGGGCGCATCCTTGGCGCCGGGGATGCACCTGGACCTGGTCGGCGCCTACCGGCCCGACATGCGCGAGGCCGACGGGCCCGCGCTGGCCCGGGCGCTCTGCGTCGTGGACACCCGCGCCGGCGCGCTGGCCGAGGCGGGCGACATCGTCCAGGCGGTGGCGGAGGGGCACATCTCCCTCTCCCACGTGGCGGCGGAGCTGGCCGAGCTGTGCCGCGGCACCCATCCCGGCCGCACTGGCCCGGACCAGATCACCCTGTTCAAATCCGTCGGCTGGGCGGGCGAGGACCTGGCCGCAGCGGTGCTCGCCACCCGTGGCGCAGCACCAGGCCGTCCGAACGGGGGGAGGTGAGGCGGCATCACCGAAAACGCCGGGTCCCGCGACCAATCCTGGCTGCCGCATGCGGCGCGGCCGCCGCACGTTGCAGACTTAGCCCGCCGCCACGCGCCGCAGCATGGCCAGCAGGTTCCGCCGCTCGGCCGGCGATAGGGGGGCCAGGACGGATTCATTGGCCCGCCGTCCGGCCTCCTGCGCGGCGCGCAGCAATTCGGCGCCCTCGGGCGTGATGGTGAGGATGCGGATGCGGCGGTCCTGCGGGTCCGCCGTCGCGTGCACCCAGCCGCGTTCGAGCAGGCGGCGCACCACGCCCTGGACCGTGGCGGAATCCATGGCGGCGAGGCGCCCGAGGTGGTTCTGCGTCACGCGCCCCATTTCCGACAGGCGCAGGAGAGCCGCGAATTGCGGCCCGGTGAGGCCCAGGCCCGCCGCGCACTCTTGGAACATCGACTGGTAGCGCTGGTGGGCACGGCGCAGCATATGGCCCGCCGAGGCGTCCAGGCTGTAGCCGGCCGATATTGGGGCGGCATCCGCCACGGCGGCCGGGGGCTCCTGCTCGTCTCGCATCTGTTCCCACCCTGTTACGAACCAGATCGCGCGGCTGTGCGCAGCCTGTCAAGCGGGCACCGGGCCCCGGGCGGAAGCCCTCGCGCACCGGGACCTGCCGCTGCCAGAATGCCCGTTGCAACGGGCCTTGCCATTAACTAAACGGAATTAGACGGCCGCATGAACGGCTCGCAACTTTGGGAGAAGACGCATGAGCACATCCATCCAAGGCCCCGCCCGCCAAGGCCCCGCCCGCCGCGGCCTCCTGAAGGCAGGTGCCGTGGCCGCTGCCGGTGCTGCCGTCCTGGCGACGCCGGGCGTCAGCCGCGCGCAAACCACCACCCTGCGCTTCCAGTCCACCTGGCCGCAGCGCGACATCTTCCACGAATACGCTGGCGACTACATCAATCGTTGCAACACTCTGGGCGGTGGACGCCTGCGCATCGAGCTGCTGCCCGCGGGTGCCGTGGTCGGCGCCTTCCAGCTGATCGACGCGGTCTCGGCCGGCACGCTGGATGGCGGGCATGGCGTCTCGGCCTACTGGTTCGGGAAGAACAAGGCGTTCAGCCTGTTCGGCACGCCGCCGGCGTGGTTCTATGACGCCAATTCCTACCTCGCCTGGTTCTACTACGGTGGCGGCGAGGCGCTCTACAACGAGCTGATCACCGACATACTGCGCGTCAACGTGGTGGGCTTCCAGACCGGCCCGATGCCGACGCAGCCGCTGGGCTGGTTCCGCAACCGCATCGAGAACGCGGAGCAGATGCGCGGCATGCGCTTCCGCACCGTGGGCCTCGCCACCGACCTGATGAACTCCATGGGCGTGGCCGTGACGGCGCTGCCCGGCGGCGAGATCGTGCCCGCGCTGGAGCGCGGCGTGATCGACGGCGCGGAGTTCAACAACCCCTCATCCGACCGCGTGCTGGGCTTCCCCGACGTGGCCAAGAACTACATGCTGCAAAGCTACCACCAGAACACCGAGACCTTCGAGGTGCTCTGGAACAAGCCGAAGTACGAGGCGATGCCGGCCGAACTGAAGGCGGTGCTGCGCGTGGCCGCCGAGGCCGCCTCGGCTGACATGTCCTGGAAGCAGCAACTGCGCTACCCCAACGACCTGCAGGCGATGGTGACGGGCAATGCGGTGAACGTGCACATCACGCCCCGCCCCATCCTGGACGCGCAGTTGCGCGCGTGGGACGGCGTGATCGCGAACCTGGAAAGCGACGCCTTCTTCAAGAAGGTGACCGACAGCCAGCGCGAATGGTGCCGCCGGGTCAGCGCCTTCTACCTGCGCAACAACGCCTCCTCGGCCGCGGCCTTCAACCACTTCTTCGCGCGCCGCTGAGGCTCTGCCGCCCACTGCGCCCGTCCCGCTTCGGCGGGACGGGCGTTTTTCGTGTCATCCACCCTGCCAGGGAGCCGCCCAGGTGCAATCACTGTTGGTGAACGTGGACCGGATCAGCGCGGCACTGGGAAAGACTTTTGCCTGGTGCATCGTGCTGCTGACCGGCGCGATCGTCTACGAGGTC
>JBHYDO010000368.1:694-3479 GCA_051860645.1 Roseococcus sp. | reverse complement strand
CCATCACCACCGCCGCGCTCGCCGGGACCCCGTTCGACGCGGTCCTGATGGACGTGATGATGCCGGGGATGGACGGGCTGGAATGCACCCGGCGGATCCGCGCACTGCCACCGCCGCTGGGCCAGGTGCCGGTCATTCCCGTCACCGCCAGCAGCTTTCCGGAGGACGTCGCTGCCTGCCACGCCGCCGGCATGACGGGCCATGTCCCCAAGCCGGTGGAGCGTATCGGGCTGATGCGCGGCATCGCCCTGGCGCTGCGCCGGGGCGACCGGCCGGAGGAGGAGGCGCTGCGCCCGCTCTTCCTCGGCGAACTTCGCAACCGCATGCGGGAACTGGAGGGTGCGCTGGCGGACGATCGACCCCTGCTCGCCCCCGTCCATGCCATCGCCGGCACGGTGGGGCATCTGGGCGACAGGGCCCGGGTGGACGACGCCCGACAGGTGATGCGCGCCCTGCGCGAGCAGAAGCCGGATGCGCAGCGCCTGGCACACGACCTCCTGGCACGGCTGCGCGCGGCCTTTCCGGTGGAGTGATGCGGCCTTCCGCGGACAAGCTTCCCGGCGCTTCAGGTTTGAGGCCGAGGCTGCCCGCAGGATGTGGGCCCTCGTCAGGTTGGGCTGGCGTGGTCGCCGCGGCCCAGGGGTGCCTGGCGCCCATGCGCAGCAGCGGGCGCTGCCGGACATCGGCGCGTGGCGTCCCGCGGCGGTGCGGTCATGAGCCCACCCAGGGACGGGGATAGCCGAAGCGCTCGCAATAGGCTTCCAGACGGGCAAGCAAGCCACCATCCATGGCGCGGAAGTCCGCGGGGGTCAGCGTTGGCTTCGGTCGATCGAAGCGCCGGGCCGAGTTGTTGAAGCGCGCCACGCCAGCCGCCTCGCCATCCTGGCCCGGGCGCACGGCGGCAAGCGCCTGCTGCATCGCGGCGTCGTGCCGCAGCCACTGCGCGACGTCGGCCTCCGCCGCCTCCACCCGGAAGACGGCGTCCGGGCGGTGCGCCATCGCCATGTCGGTCCAATGCACCAGGGAAGCGGTGGCCCGGTCCAGCGCGGTGGCATAGGCCGTGAGATCGACGCCCGTGGCCCGCAGGATGTGCTGCCGACGGAAGTCGAAGGAGGTTGTCATCCCGTTCTCCAGCATGATCGACGGGATGGCCTCCGCTGGGTCGCGCACATGCATCACGGTGCGCACGAATTGCCCCAGGCTGGCGTTGTCGCCATAGGGGAGGCAGAGGTCGGCCACGACATGCATCCAGCTCGCGATGCCGTCGCGCAGCAGCGCCTCATGCCCGATCTCCAGCCCATGCGCCGCGAACAGGGTCGCCATGAACCCGGAGGCACAGCGCGGATGGCCGATCACGCGCAGCAGGTGGCTGGCCGGCCGAACCTGCGCGAATTCCGCCCCATCCTCCGGCCGGGCCCGGTTCAGCCGCCCGTCGCGGGTGGAGCGGATGGCCCCTGGCCGGCCAAGGATGCGCCGGCAATCCGCCGCCTCGGCCAGCGGATGACCCGGCACGAGGGTGTTGCTGACGGCCGGCAGGGAAATTTGGTGAACGGCGTAGCTTCGCGTCGTGAAGCCCATCCAACGATCGGCGAGGCTGCCGATGTCGATCGCGAACCCGCCCCGCGCACGGAGGAGGTCGCAATGGATCTTGCCGAGCGCTCCCGCTGCGACCAGCCACAACTCCCCCGGTTCCGGGGCCAGCGCCTCGCACAGAGCTTCATGGCGGTCCAGCAGGGTTTCCTGAGCCACCGCGGCGGCCGCCTCCTGACCGAACAGGCCCGCCCAAAGGTGTTCCGCCGGGATCATGATCCCCTCGCGCGTCGCGACCCCGTGCATGTCGTGCAGGTAGGGGGCGAGGTCGTGGCAGGAGATCCAGGAGGCGCCGCGCACCGCGCCCAGGATCTCGCGCCAGAGATTCCAGTCTTCCAGATCATGGTGCATCTGCGCCGAGGTGATCACGCGCGGCAGCCATGGCGTGGCCGCGGCATGCGCGAGGCCGTTCAGGATGCCGCGATGCAGCGGCGGGAGGCTCGGCTTGAACCTGAGGCTGCGGACGAGGAACGAGGCCGGCACCACGCCCAGCACATCCGCGCGTTCCATGCTTGCGACCAGCGCCTCCTGGAAGGCGTCGGCTTCCGCGCGGTCGAGCACCCGGTTCCCCCACCAGATCCGCTGAATGAAGGCGCGGTCCGCGTCCGCCTCCGCGGCCACGGAGGCGCTCGGAGGCATGAAGTGCCCCTCTCCGTCGCTCAGCCGCAGCACCGAGGTGGGAAGCCTGGCGCGCAGCCGCTCCAGCAGGATGCGGGTGAGGCCCACGGCATCGGCGTAGCTGTCGGCGGTGTGCAGCAGGGCCTCGGGCACCCGTTCCTCGATCCGTTGCAGATGGTCCGCGCACTCCGCCACCCAGGTCTGCTCGGCCCGGGAGATCCATGTGCCCGGGCCGGCCTCCGCGGCCAGGATCCGCCCGATGGCCCGCTCCTGACGCTCCCGCACCCCCATCCGGTGGCCCTCGAAGCGGGTGTAGGGGATGGGCGCGTGCAGCGCGTCCTCCAGCGCCTGCCGATCGGCGGCCTGCGCGAGGATGAATTCGATCTGGGCCAGGAGCGTGGGCTTGGCGGCCAGGGCCGGATCGCTGAGCACGGCATCCAGTTGTCCCGGCGCCAGCCGGGTCCGGCGCAGCGAGGTCAAGAAGCCGGCCTGGGCGTCCGTGTCCTCCAGGCGAAGCGCATGCTCCAGCATGGCGGCAAGCTCGGCGGTGTCCCAGGAACCCGGGTGGGCGCCGAGG
>JBHYDO010000368.1:0-684 GCA_051860645.1 Roseococcus sp. | reverse complement strand
CGACATCCCTTGGCAGTTGGGCGCGCAGGAAGTGCCGTGCCCGGGCAGCGGCCGCCTGGTCGTTCATGCGCCCCAGCGCATTGAGCACCGCCCGGTGGAGGCTGAGCGAAGCCGGGAAGCAGTCCAGGCTCCGCTCCAGGATGGCGAGGGCACGTCGGCTGTCGACCTGCGTGCCGAACAGCGAGGCCAGCGCCGTCGCCTGCGGCGGCGCGAGGGTGAACGCGGCGAGCCGCTCCGCATGAGGGGCAACCTGACCCCAGTTCACCAGGCAGCCGAAATGCGCCTGCAGGATGGAGGGGCCGAAGCGGCGGAGCAACGGCGCATCCCGCTCCTCGCCTGACCAGGCCTCCAATCGGTGAAGCTGGGCCTGCAGCAGCGCGGTATCCCGCGCCTGTGCGGCAAGCCGCGCGAGGGTCTGCTGGCGCTGGCCCTCGGGAAAGCTCCCGGCCTCCGCCAGCACCGCGGCCAGTGCCTTCTCGGGAGCCTCCTGCGCCACCCAATATGCGACCCATGCCAGCGCAGGGGCCGCCGGTCCGGCGCTTGCCACGTCTCGGCCGCACCTTCCAGGAAGGCCGCGCAGGCCGCGAGCTCGCCCAGCGCGACGAGGGACCCGGCCACCGCCTGCATGGCCCAGCGCGCACCGGCGGCATGGCATTCCTGCGCGAGCGAGAGTGCCGCGGCATG
>JBHYDO010000367.1:0-3499 GCA_051860645.1 Roseococcus sp. | reverse complement strand
GTCCGTGACATCGCCAGCGTGCTGCACCCCTACACGGATGCCCGCGCGCACCAGAAGAACGGCCCGATGGTCATCACGCGGGGCGAGGGCGTGCGCGTGTTCGACGACCAGGGCAAGGGCTACATCGAGACGGTGGCCGGGCTGTGGTGCGCCGCACTCGGCTTCCACAATGAACGCCTGGTGCAGGCGGCGACGAAGCAGATGCGCCAGCTGCCCTTCTACCACGCCTTCACCGGCCGCAGCCACGAACCCATGGTGGACCTGGCGGAGATGCTGCTTGAACGCGCGCCGGTGCCGATGAGCAAGGTGTTCTTCGCCAACTCCGGCTCCGAGGCGAACGACAGCGCCATCAAGATGATCTGGTACTACAACAACGCCGTCGGCCGCCCGCAGAAGAAGAAGATCATCTCGCGGTTGAAAGGCTACCATGGGGTGACCATCGCCTCGGCCTCGCTGACCGGGCTGCCCTACAATCACAAATTCTTCGACCTGCCGATCGCGGGCATCCTGCACGCCGGCACGCCCCACCACTACCACAACGCCCACCCCGGCGAATCGGAAGAGGCCTTCGCCACCCGCCTCGCGCAGGAACTGGACATGATGATCGAGGCCGAGGGCCCCGACACCGTCGCCGCCTTCTTCGCCGAGCCCATCATGGGCGCCGGCGGCGTCATCATCCCGCCCGCCACCTATTTCGAAAAGATCCAGGCCGTGCTGCGCAAGCACGACGTGCTGCTGGTGGCGGACGAGGTCATCTGCGGCTTTGGCCGCACCGGGGAATACTGGGGCTGCCAGAGCCTCGGCATGCAGCCGGACATCCTGACCTGCGCCAAGGCGCTGTCGTCCAGCTACCTGCCCATCTCGGCCGTCATGGTGAATGAGCGCGTGTTCGAGGGCCTGGCCGATGGCAGCGCGGGGCTGGGCACCTTCGGCCACGGCTTCACCTATTCGGGCCACCCGGTCCCGGCCGCGGTCGCGGTCGAGACGCTCAAGATCTACGACGAGATGGACATCGTGGGCCATGTGAAGCGCGTGGCCCCCACCATGCAGGACGGGCTGCGCGCGCTCGCCTCCCACCCGCTGGTGGGCGAGGTGCGCGGCATGGGGCTGATCGGCGCGGTGGAACTGGTGGCGGACAAGGCGACGCACACCAATTTCGACCCCGCGCTCAAGATCGCGCCGCGCCTGGTCAAGATCGCCGAGGGGCATGGGCTGATCTGCCGCAGCCTGCCCAATGACAGCATCGCCTTCTCGCCGCCGCTGGTCATCACGCAGGAGGAGATCACGGACATGGTGACCCGCTTCGGCGCGGCCCTGGACGAGTTGGCGGTGACGCTGCGGCGGGACGCCCTCGCCGCGGTCTGAATGCCCATGGCCGGCGAGCCCCCGCGCGGGGGCCCGCCGCTTAACGCTCCGCTAAGTCATTCCGGCCATGCTCCCCTTCTCCGGAAGGACGGGCATGAGCTTCTCCAGATTGCACATCGTGGACGACGACCCCACGATCCGCGAGATCGCCCGCCGCGTCGCGGTAACGGCGGGCTTCGAGGCGCTGGGCTTCGACGCCCCCGCGCCCTTCCTCGATGCCGTCGCCGCCGACCCGCCGGAACTTGTTCTGCTCGACCTGGCCATCGGCGACCAGGACGGCATCGGCGTGCTCGAGGCGCTGGCCAAGCTGCGCTGCCGCTGCGCCATCATCGTGGCCAGCGGCCTCGAAGACCGGCTGGTGGGCGCCGCGGTGCGCATCGGCCGCTCGCTCGGCCTGCAGATGCTGGAACCGCTGGGCAAACCCTTCGACCTGCACGATTTGCGCGCGCGTCTCGCCGCCGCCGCCGCGCTGGTGCTGCCCATCCGCCAAGCCGATGTGCAGGACGCGCTGGCCACCCACCAGCTTGTCGCGCGTTACCAGCCCAAGGTGCGGGTGAGCGATGGCGCGCCGGTGGGATGCGAGGCGCTGGTGCGCTGGCAGCACCCCTCGCGCGGGCTGCTGGCGCCCAGCCTCTTCCTGCCGCTGGTCGAGGCCGGGCCCAGCATCACCCCGCTGACCTACATGATGATCGAACACGCCATGACCGACCTCGCGCGGTGGCGCGTTCACCATCCAGGGCTTTCCGTTGCCGTGAACGTCTCAGCGCGCTCGCTGGACGATGCCGAGTTTTCCGATCGCGTGTGGGACATCCTGGCCCGCACTCACGCCGATCCAGCGAGCCTGACGCTCGAAATCACCGAGACCGCCGCCATGGCCGATACGGCCGCCGTGGCCGCCGTGCTGACGCGGCTGCGCATCCGCAAGGTGAACCTCTCGCTCGATGATTTCGGGACGGGCTTTTCCTCTCTGGTGGAGCTGCACCGCATGCCCTTCTCGGAACTGAAGGTGGACCGCGCCTTCGTCAGCACGATGGAGACCGACCGCGACGCGCGGGTGATCGTGAAGGCCATCATCGGCCTCGCGCACACGCTCGGCCTGCGCACCGTGGCCGAGGGCGTGGAAACCGAGAGCGCCATGGACATGCTGCGCGAGATGGGCTGCGACGTGGCCCAGGGCTACGGCATCGGCAAGCCGATGACGCCCGATGCCTTCGAGGCATGGCTCGATGCCCGCGCCGGGCTGGGCGCGGCGCGCGCGAGCGGGGCGGCCTAGCGCCATGGCCCTTCGATGCGCCAGCGCCCTGGCCTCCGGGCGGGACACCGCCGCCACCTTCGCCACCGCCGCGGCCCGGCTTCGCGCCACCCTGTCCGGGCCGCCCACGCTTCTGGTGCTGCATGCTGATGCGCGCCACGAGCCGGCGCAGTTGGCTTTGGCCGCGGCGCGGGAATTCCCCGGCGCGGCGGTGCTCGGTGGCAGCTCCTGCCGCGGCGTGATGACCGAGCTGCGCTGCGCCATCGGCGAGGACGAGCCCGCGCTCTGCCTTTTTGCCCTGGACGACCCGGCGGGGGCCGTCGGCGTCGGTGCCGCGCCCCTGGGAATGGATGCGCGTGCCGCCGCCGCCGCTGCCGCCGAGGCGGCGCTGGCCGCCTCCCGACGGAGCTGGGAGGTGCCGGCCCTGGCCTGGATTTGCGCCGCGCCCGGCCAGGAAGGCGCCGTGATCGATGGCCTGCAGGAGGTGTTGGGCACCGAGGTGCCCATCTTCGGCGGCAGCTCGGCCGACAATGACGTGGCGGGGGAGTGGTGGCAGCTCGGCGGACGGCAGGTGCTGCGGGATGGCGTGGTGGTGGCGGTGCTGTTCCCCTCGGGCCGCATCGGCCATGCCTTCCAGAGCGGCTATGAGCCTGCCGGGCCGCGCGGCTGCGCGAACCGCGTGGAGGGGCGCGAGATCCTGGAGATCGAGGGCCGGCCCGCCGCCATCGCCTATGCCGACTGGACCGGCGGCCGGCTGGCCGTGCCACCCGGCGCTGTGCGGACCATCCTCAGCGAATCCACGTGGGCGCCGCTGGCGCGCGACATGGGCGAGGTGGAGGGCCTGCCCTTCCTCCTGCTGGCCCATCCCGCCCAGACGACGGC
>JBHYDO010000366.1:0-3560 GCA_051860645.1 Roseococcus sp. | reverse complement strand
CGATGCGCCACCACCTTCTTCGGCGCCATCACACTCGCCGCCATCATCATCTTCTGGCTCGGGCAATGAGTCCTGAGACTAGAGCCGCTCAGCCACGCTTCTCGAAGCCAAAGGTATTGGACAGCGCCTCGCCCGGCCGGCCGACCAGCGCGCTGTCCTCGCGGATGTCGCGCAGCACGCAGCCCATTCCCTCCGCGAGGTCCAGCACCGCGCGCTGCGGCACGGCGTGCATTTCCATCTGCGCGCCCGGCGCGCCGGCCAGGTAGCCCGCCACGTCGAAGGCATAGCCTGCGATGTAGGTCGGCACCTGGAACACCGCGACACCGCCCGGACGCAGCGCCGCCAGCGCCTGGCGCAGGATTTCCATGATGACCGGCGGCGGATTGTGCTGCAGCACGATCCGCGAATACCAAAGGTCGCAGGCCGGCACCGGCATCAGCCGCTCCACCCGCGCCTGGGCCAGGCCCACATGGCTCAGGCCGCGCCGCTGCAACTCCGCCGCGGCCAGCGCGAGGTGCGGGGGCGAGATGTCCACGCCGGTCAGGCGCGGCAGGCGCTCGGCCAGGTGCACGGTGATGCGGCCGACGCCGCAACCATAGTCCACCCCGTGCTGGAACTCGCTGAAATCGCGCCCCATCCGGGCCAGGACGGCGCCCAGCACCTGCACATCCCAGGCGCCGCTGCCGAAGAAGGCGTCGCGGTTGGCCTCGATCTGGTCGGGCAGGAAGCGGTTCTCGGTCAGCACCGACCAGTGCGGCGCCTGCGCCCCCACCTCCGACCAGTAGCGCGCGGTGCAGGCCAGGATGGCGGCCAGCGTGGCGGGCTCGGCGGTGACCTCGCCCGGCTGCGGCGGGGCGTCGAGCGGGGGCGGCATCTCCGGGAAGACCGATTGGCGGCGGCGGTATTCCTCGCTGGCGCGCAGGGCCTCGCCGAAGCCCTCCAGCGAGCCATGCGCCGCCCGGTGCGACAGGATCACCTCCTCGCTCTCCGGCGGGCGGCCCAGGATCAGGCGATAGCCCGTGACCACTTCCTCGCGCGTCAGCGCGGGTGCATCAGCGGGCAAGCGCCGCCTCCACCGCGGCGGCGAAGCGGTCGAGGATCATCTCCATCTCGTCCCCGGTCACGTTGTAGGGGGGGGCGAGGATGACGTGGTCGCCCTGGCGGCCGTCGATGGTGCCGCCCATGGGGTAGCAGCCGAGGCCGCGGTCATAGGCCTCCTGCTTCACGCGCTCGTTCATGCGCAGACCAGGGTCGAACACGGCCTTGGTGGCCCGGTCGGCCACAAGCTCCACCGCCCAGAACAACCCGCGGCCGCGGATGTCGCCGACATGGGCGTGGTTGCCCAGGCGCTCGATCAGGCCCTGTTCCAGCCGCGCCCCCATGGCCTTCACGTTCGCCAGCAGATTCTCCGAGCGGATCACCTCCTGCACCGCCACCGCCGCCGCACAGGCCAGCGGGTGCGCCTGGTAGGTGTGGCCGTGCATGAAGCCGCCCGACCCGTCCCGCAGCGGGGCAATGACACGCTCGGCCACCAGAATGCCGCCGATGGGCTGGTAGCCGCCGCCCAGCCCCTTGGCGATGACCTGGATGTCGGGGGCGATGCCCTCCTCCTCCCAGGCGTGCTGGGTGCCGGTGCGGCCCATGCCGGACATGACCTCGTCCAGGATGAGCAGCGCGCCGTGGCGGTCGCACACCTCGCGCATCTTCTGAAAATAGCCCGGCAGCGCGGCGACGCAGCCCAGCGTCGCACCCACGACGGTCTCGGCGCAAAAGGCGATGACCGTGTCGGGGCCAAGCCGGAGAAATTCCGTTTCGAGTTCGTCAGCCAGCCGCTGCACGTAGTCGGCGTCGCTCTCGTCATCGCGCCGGTCGCGATAGGCGTAGCAGGGCGAGACATGGTGGAAGGCGTCGCTCAGGATGGGCAGGTAGGTGGCGCGGCGCATCATGTTGCCGCCGGCGGCCAGCGCGCCCAGCGTGTTGCCGTGGTAGCTCTGCCGACGCGCGATGAAGTGGCGGCGCTGCGGCTGCCCGGCCTCGACGAAATGCTGCCGTGCCATCTTCAGCGCCGCCTCCATGCCCTCGCTGCCGGAGGAGCAGAAATAGGCGTGGCTGAGCCCGCCAGGCGCATCGCCCACCAGCATCTCCGCCAGGCGCTCCGCGCTTTCGCAGGAAAAGAGTGCCGTGTGGGCGTAGGTCAGCTGGTCCAGCTGCGCGCGCATGGCGCCCAGCACATGCGGGTGGCCATGGCCGAGGCAGGCCACCGCCGCCCCCCCGCTGCCGTCGATGACGGCGTGGCCCCCTTTCTCGTGCAGCCAGATTCCCTGGCCGGAGACGGCGATGGGCGGCGCGACCCGCAGGCTGCGATGGACGAGGTTGCTCATGGGGACGAAAGCCTATCCTGGTGTCACGGCGCCGTCAGCACCCCCACCGCCGCCCCCGTGATGCAGCAGGCGATGGTGCCCGCGGCCAGCGCCGGCAGCGCGAGCCGCGCGATCTCCGGCCGCCGCGTCGGCACCATGGCCGACATGCCGCCCAGCATGATGCCCACCGAGCCCAGATTGGCGAAGCCGCACATCGCATAGGTGACGATGAGGCGTGAGCGCGCGTCCAGCGCCGCCCCATCCTGCGCGAGCGCCAGATAGGCCACGAACTCGTTCACCACCACCTTCACGCCGAGCCATTCGCCCGCCTGCGCCACATGCTCCGGTGCCACGCCCATCAGCCAGGCGAGCGGACGGAAGACCACGCCCGCCACCTGCTGCAGACTGGCGCCAAGCAGCGGCTGCAGCACCTCGTTCGCCAGCGCCACCAGCGCCACGAAGACGATCAACGCGGCCATCACGCCGAGCATGAGCTGCAAGCCGTCGCCAATGCCCTGCACCAGCGCCTCCATGGTGCTGGAATAGCGCAGCACCGGCGCCTCGTCGGCCGTGGTGGAGGTCTCGCCCGGCATCATCAGCAGCGCCACCAGCACGGCGGCCGGAGCCGAAATGAGGGACGCCGTGAGCAACTGCCCCGCCGCATCCGGCACCACGGGCGCGATGACCAGCGCGTAGATCACGAACATGTTGCCCGCGATGGTGGCCATGCCCGCCGTCATCACCACGAACAGCTCGGTGGTGTTCATCCGCGCGAGCCAGGGGCGGATCATGAGCGGCGCCTCCACCATGCCCACGAAGACATTGGCCGCCACGCCGAAGCCGCTGGCACCGCCCAGGCCGAAGACGCGGCGCAGCGCGTGCGCCATGAGCCGGATCAGGAAGCCTAGCACGCCCCAGTGGAACAGCACCGCCGAAAGCGCGCCCACCAGCAGCACCAGCGGCAGCGCCTGGAAGAACAGGATGAAGCCGGCACCCGGGAAGGGCTCCGTGAAGGGCAGCGGCGCGCCGCCGAGATAGCCGAAGACCAGCGAGGTGCCCGCCCGCGTGGCCCGCGCCAGCGCCTCCACCACCTGGCCCAGCCAGCCGAAGCCCACCCGCAGCCAGGCGACGTTCAGCAGCAGCGCCGCCAGGCCCAGCACCGAGGCAAGGCCGATCACCACCACCCGCCACGACACGCCG
>JBHYDO010000365.1:0-3560 GCA_051860645.1 Roseococcus sp. | reverse complement strand
GCGGAGATCGCGGAGGTTCATGCGGAGGCTGGGCTTTGTGACATAGGCACTATCTATGGCCTCGGTTGAGATTAAGGGCTTTCTTTCATACTCGCGATGCCACTAACTTGTGGCAAGACCAACCGCACGGGGAAACAGCGACGCGGCCCAGCGCCCGCATGTCCGGTGTTCCCCTCGCGGTCCGTCTTCAAGGACCGAGCAACCAAGAGCCAGGAACGGAACGAACCATGGACACGAATACCGCGGGGAAATGCCCCGTGATGCACGGCGCCACCGCCCGTCACACCAGCTTCGCCGGCCGCTCCAACCGCGACTGGTGGCCCAACGCGCTGAACCTGCGCATCCTCAGCCAGCATTCCGCCAAGTCCAACCCGATGGGCGAGGCGTTCAACTACGCCGAGGCCTTCAAGAAGCTCGACCTCGAGGAACTCAAGCGCGACGTCATCGCGCTGATGACCGTGAGCCAGCCCTGGTGGCCGGCCGATTACGGCCATTACGGCCCCTTCTTCATCCGCATGGCCTGGCACGCCGCCGGCACCTACCGCACCGGGGATGGCCGTGGCGGCGCGGGCAATGGCGCGCACCGCTTCGCGCCCGAGAATTCCTGGCCCGACAACGCCAACCTCGACAAGGCGCGGCGCCTGCTGTGGCCCATCAAGCAGAAGTACGGCAACAGCCTCTCCTGGGCCGACCTCTTCGTCTTCACCGGCAATTGCGCAATCGAGTCCATGGGCCTGAAGCCCTTCGGCTTCGGCGGCGGCCGCGTGGACATCTGGGAGCCCGAGGAGGACATCTACTGGGGCACCGAGGACACCTGGCTGGGCGACAAGCGCTACGCCGGTGAGCGTGAGCTGGAGAACCCGCTCGCCGCCGTGCAGATGGGCCTCATCTACGTCAACCCCGAGGGCCCGAACGGCAACCCGGACCCGCTGGCCTCCGGCCGCGACATCCGCGAAACCTTCGCCCGCATGGCGATGAACGACGAGGAGACGGTGGCCCTCACCGCCGGCGGCCACACCTTCGGCAAGGCGCATGGCGCGGGCGACGCCGCCCATGTGGGCCGCGAGCCCGAGGCCGGCGCGATCGAGGCGCAGGGCCTGGGCTGGCTCAGCACCTATAAGAGCGGCCTTGGCGTGGACACCATCACCTCGGGCATCGAGGGCGCCTGGAAGCCCAAGCCCACCACCTGGGACCAGGGCTATTTCGACATGCTGCTGGGCTTCGAGTGGGAGCTGCACAAGTCGCCCGCCGGCGCCTGGCAGTGGCACCCGACCGACAAGGCCGCCTGGACCCTGGTCGAGGACGCGCACGACCCCACCAAGCGCCACCCGCCGATGATGACCACGGCCGACATGGCGATGAAGATGGACCCCGAGTACCGCAAGATCTCGGAGCGCTTCCACAAGAACCCGGACCAGTTCGCGGACGCCTTCGCCCGCGCCTGGTTCAAGCTGACCCACCGCGACATGGGGCCGAAGGTGCGCTACCTCGGCTCCATGGTGCCCGCCGAGGACCTGATCTGGCAGGACCCCGTGCCCGCCGTGGACCACGCCCTGGTGGACGCGGCCGACATCGCGGCGCTGAAGGCGCAGATCCTGGCCTCGGGCCTGACCACGCAGCAGCTGGTGGCGACGGCCTGGGCCTCGGCCTCGACCTTCCGTGGGTCCGACAAGCGGGGCGGCGCCAATGGCGCGCGCATCCGCCTCGCCCCGCAGAAGGACTGGGAGGCGAACCAGCCCGCGCAGCTCGCCACCGTGCTGGGCAAGCTGGAGGCCATCCAGGCCGACTTCAACGCGAAGGCCACCGGCGGGAAGAAGGTCTCGCTCGCGGATCTGATCGTGCTGGGCGGCGGTGCTGCCATCGAGCAGGCGGCGAAGGCCGGCGGCATGGCGGTGGAAGTGCCCTTCGCCCCCGGCCGCACCGACGCGACGGCCGAGCAGACCGACGTGGACAGCTTCGCACCGCTGGAGCCGGAGGCTGATGGCTTCCGCAACTACCAGAAGCGCGACTTCACCGTGGCGCCCGAGGAGATGCTGGTGGACAAGGCCCAGCTGCTGACCCTCACCGCGCCCGAGATGACGGTGCTGGTCGGCGGGCTGCGCGCGCTGGACGCCAATGTGGGGGGTGCCAAGCACGGCGTCCTCACGCAGCGGCCCGGCGTGCTGAGCAATGACTTCTTCGTCAACCTGCTCGACATGGGCACGGCCTGGTCGCCCGCCGCCGACAAGTCCGGCGTGTATGAAGGCCGTGACCGCGCGACGGGGGCGGTGAAGTGGACCGGCACCCGCGTGGATCTGGTGTTCGGCTCCAACTCGCAGCTGCGGGCGCTGGCCGAGGTCTATGGCCAGGACGACGCCCAGGCGAAGTTCGCCCGCGACTTCGTGGCGGCCTGGACGAAGGTGATGAACCTCGACCGGTTCGACCTCGCCTGAGCCTCCTGACGCCGGGCCAGCGCGCCCGGACGTGACGGCCGGGCCCCGCCGCGATGACGCGGCGCGGGCCCGGCCTCCCTGCCGCAAGGGCAGGGCAAATGCCCCCGTAGGGGGACCACCCGAAAGGGGTCGGGAGGACATGCCCATGCCGCCTGCCGTGGACGCCATGTTCCGCGCGGAGCTGCGCCGCGCCGGGCTGCCGGCCCAGGGCGGACCCGCGCGGCTGCTCGCCCTGCTGCGCGGCGCGACGGAGACGCATTTCAGCCGCCCCGAGGCCATCCGCCTCGCTGCCGGCGCCGGCCTGGCCGCCGGCCCCGCCGAGATCGCCCGGTTGCTGGAGACCCTCGCCGACCATGGCCTGCTCGGCCGCCTGCCCAGCACCGGGGGTGAGCCGGTGTTCGACACCGTGGCCGAGCCGCATTCCCACCTGGTCTATGAGGACACGGCGCAGACGGTGGACCTGCACGTCTCGCCCGAGACGCTGCTGGCCATCCTGCGCCAGGCGCTCTCGGAACGGCCCGGTGGCGTGGAGGTGATGGTGCGCTTCCGCCGCCCCGAGGCGCCGCGGGCGAAGCCGCCCCCGCCTCGCCGGAGAGCCTGAGCACAGCGGCTGCGGCAACGGCTCCGCTTGCCTCGCGTTCTGAACCCAAACGGGCCTTCGGCGCGCAAGGGAGACGGACATGACCACCGCACGCAACGACCAGGGTGCGCCGCGCACCTTCGCCTCCCGCGGATGGCGGGTGGTGCACCTGCTGCTGCTGGGGCTGCTGGGGCTGCTGGGCCCGGCCCAGGCCGCGCTCGGCGTCCAGCTGATCCTGGTGGGCGGGACCTCGCTGCACCTGTTGTCCGGCCTGCTGCTGGCGGCAGCCGCCCTCGCCGGCTGGCTGCGGCCGGGCGGGCTCGAGGCGCTGACCATGGCGCTGGCCGGCGGCGTGGCGCTGGCCTGGGCGCTGGTCGAGATCGCGGGCAAGGGCTGGATGCCCGCCTGGGGCTTCGACCTGGCCGGGCGGGTCGGCCTGGTGCTGGGACTGCTGGCCGCCTGCTTCGCCGCCTCGGTGCTGGCGCGCCGGCACCGGGCCGGCCGGGTGGTGGGCGGCGGGGCGGGCGCCGGGGTGGGTGGCGCGGCCG
>JBHYDO010000364.1:0-3593 GCA_051860645.1 Roseococcus sp. | reverse complement strand
GGCGCATCGGGCCCTGGTGGACAAGAACCCGGACGGCGTCAGCCAGCGCCTCAAGAACGTGCTGGCGGGCGCGGAGGCGATGTCGGTCGCGGACTACCAGGCCGCGCTGCGCGAGCGTGCCGAGGCGCAGGCCGCCTATGCCGCGGCGATCACGCTGGCCGAGGCGGTGGTGACGCTCTCCTCCGTGGGTCCCGCGCCGCTGTGGGGCGGCGACGTGCCGGGCCAGCCGCTGGCGCCCCGGCCCACCGGCGACATCGCTTTCAACGCGCCGGCCAGCGCCATCTTCTGCCCGGCGGTGACGGTGCCGATGATGGCGGTGGGTGGAATGCCCGTGGGCCTGCAGGTGATGGGCGCACGGGACCGCGACGCCGATGCGGTGGGCGTCGCGCGCTGGCTGATGGGCAACCTCACCCCCGTCGCGGTGTGAGGCGCGCTGCGGGGTGGGCCGGCGGTCCGGCCCACCCCGCGCGGACCAGGCGCTACAGCAGCCCCTCGCGCCGGAACGAGAGGATGCTGCCGCGGCCCACGATCAGGTGGTCGTGCACCGTGATGCCCAGCACGGCGGCGGCGGACCTCACCTCCGCCGTCATCTCGATGTCGGCCCGCGAGGGGGTGGGGTCGCCGCTCGGGTGGTTGTGGACGAGGATGAGGGCGGTGGCGTGCAGCTCCAGCGCGCGCTTCACGACCTCGCGCGGATAGACCGGCGTGTGGTTCACCGTGCCGCGCGCCTGCGCCTCGTCGGCGATCAGGCGGTTCCTGGTGTCCAGGAACAGGATGCGGAACTGCTCGATCGGCTCGCGCGCCAGGATGGTGGTGAGGTAGCCCTCCAGCCGCGACCAGTTGTTCAGCAGCGGCGTGTCGCGCAGGTCGGCCGAAGCGAGGCGCAGCGCGCCGGCCTGGACGATGCGGAGCGCCGCGATGCCCGCCTCGCCGAGGCCCTCCACCTGGCGCAGCTCCGAGACGGGCGCCATCACGGCATTCGCGAAGCTGCCGAAGCGGGCGAGCAGGGCGCGGGCGATGGGCTTGGTGTCCCGCCGCGGGAGGGCGAGGAAGAGGATCATCTCAATGAGTTCGTGGTCGAGGATGGCGGACGGCCCGGCCTCGATCAGCTTTTGCCGCATCCGGCCGCGATGGCCTTCCGCACCCGGCGTGGCAGGGCCCGGCGTGGCGGGGTCCCGTATGGCAGGAGGGGCACCGGCGGCAGGAAACAACCCACCCGCCTCGGCCATGCCCCGCCGGCGCGTCACGCCCGGCGGACCTCAGCCGGCACGATAGACCGGCTTGTGCAGACCGCCCGGCGAGAGGGTGAAGATCTCGCAGCCCGTCTCGGTGATGCCCACCATGTGCTCGAACTGCGCCGAGAGGCTGCGGTCGCGCGTCACGGCGGTCCAGCCATCATCGAGGATCTTCACCTCCGGCCGGCCGGCATTCACCATGGGCTCGATGGTGAAGAACATGCCCGGCGCGAGGCGCGGGCCTTCGCCCGGGCGGCCGAAATGCAGCACGTTGGGCGGCTCGTGGAATTGCCGGCCGATGCCGTGGCCGCAGAAATCCCGCACGATGGAGAAACGGTGCTTCTCGGCGTAGGCCTGGATGGCGTGGCCGATGTCGCCGAAGCTGTTGCCGGGCCGGGCGGCGGCGATGCCGCGCATCATGGCCTCGTGCGTCACCTCCATCAGCAGCCGCGCCTTGGTGCTGACCTCGCCCACGGCATACATGCGGCTGGTGTCGCCATGCCAGCCATCGAGCAGCGCGGTGACGTCGATGTTGAGGATGTCGCCCTCGGCCAGCACCCGCTCGCCCGGGATGCCATGGCAGACCACGTGGTTGATCGAGATGCAGGAGGACTTGGTGTAGCCGCGGTAGCCCAGGGTGGCCGGCGTGGCGCCGCGCTCGGCCATGAAGTCGTGGCAGAGCTGGTCCAGTTCGCCCGTGGTCACGCCCGGCCGCACATGCGCGCCGATCATGTCCAGGCATTCCGCGGCCAGCCGGCCGGCACGCCGCGCCCCCTCGAAATCCTCGGGCGCATGAAGGGTGATCCGGCGAGACTCGCCGCGCTGCTTGTCCATGTGTGAGAGCCGACCAGTCTCTTCCGTGATTCGCACTGAAGATGCGCGCGCGACGGCAAGGCTTCAACCCGAATTCGACGGGGCGCTGGCGCAAGCTGGACGCATGGGCGGGGGCGACGCCGCGGGCCGCCTTCCGCCTGGCCCGCGCCCGGCCGGCGGTCGTTCGGTCGAGAAACCGCGGGGAGATGGCTGCGCCAGTTTGCGGATGTGCCGGTAAGCAATCCTTAGGATTCACGCCTTAGAAGGGATGCAGCAAGCCAGGACGGCAGCTGTGCTGCAGCATTGTTGGCGGACCGAGAGGGCAGATCGCTTCGACAGAAACGAACCGGAGATGTTGCTTGCGCCAGACCAGGCAACCTGACTCCCGACTGAATCGCATAAGACGAATTCAATTGCAAATTCATTGCATAAAATGCAACTTTGCGTCACCATTTGGGTGACTTTCACGGAAAGAGTGAAATGCAGATGTCCCACCCGGCCCTCATGCCATTCCGCGATGCGGCACCGTCGTTGCGCGCGGCCGATGCCGCGACCGTGGACACCGCGATCGTCCTTTCGCCATATCGCGGCCGCCCGGATGGCCTGGGCGCCATGGCAGCCTCTGCCGACGAGACCGAGGCGCCGGGCTTCCTGTGGCGCGGGCTTGCCTTCGCCTCCGTCATGGGCATCGCGATCTGGTGCCTCATCTTCCTGGCATTCCGCGCCATCGCCTCGGCCTTCCTTGCCTGATCGGCCTTCCGGAAGGCCCAGCCGCCAGCGGCATTCACCGCGCCCCCGCGCGACGGGCCGAAACGCCGCGCCCCCTCGGAGCACGCCATTGGGTTGGGGTTGGCCCCAGGGCTCCAGACTCATCCGGCACCAGCCGAAGTGCACGGCCGCGACGGCGGAGGCGAAGTTGCGGACGAGCTTGTCGCAGCGGGTGTGGATGCAGCGCCAGTCCTTCAATCGGCCGAAGCTTCGCTCGATGGCGTTTCGTGCGCGATAGGCGGCACGGTCGAAAGGGCGGAACTGCCTGCGGGCCGGGTTGTCGGGGATGACCGGCTCGGTGCCTCGCTCCGTGGGGAATGCTCCCAGGCCGTTGCTGTCGCAGGCTGCATCGGCCGGGAGCCTGTCCGGCGGGGGCAGGGCGGCGAGCCGGCCAGTGGCCGGGCGCATGTCACCCCTCTGGCCGGGTGTCACGACGAAAGCAAGGGCGCGGCCAGCCGCGTCCGTCACGAGATGGATTTTGGTCCCTTGGCCGCCTCGTGAACGGCCGAAGGCCCGGAAATCGGCCCCCCTTTTCCGCCCGCGGCTGAGCGATGCGCCTTGGCCGTTGTGCTGTCGATCGGTTGCAGCCCTGCTGGCGTGGCGTGCACCAGCGCCGCGAGCATGCCGGTCCAGATGCCGCGCCGCGACCATTGGTGACGGCATTTATGGATGGGGGTCGAAGGGCCGCAGCCGCTCGGACAATCCTGCCAGCCGCCGCCGTTCTTGGGCCTATGCAACATACCCCTCATGCCCACCGCACGAAGTTCCGGTCTGAGG
>JBHYDO010000363.1:0-3593 GCA_051860645.1 Roseococcus sp. | reverse complement strand
TACCTTGCCGCCAAGGCGCGCATCTTCGCGGGCCAAACGCCGGGGGACCTGGCCGTGCTGGGCCAGGGCGACGATGCGACGCGTGGCCTGGCGGAAGGGCGCACCGCCCGAGTGCTGCCGCTGGGTCCGGGCGGGGTTTGGTGGGAGGGCAGCCTGCTGCATGACCACGCGGGGGTGATCGCGGACCTCGCCGCCTGCCCGGCGCTGCCCGGCGCACACAACGCGCAGAACGCGGCCGCCGCCTGCGCGATGGCGATGGAGCTTGGCGCGGACCGCGCCACCCTGGCCGAGGGACTGGCCACCTATCCCGGCCTGCCGCACCGGCAGGAGGTGGTGCGGGCCATCGGCCGCGTGCGCTTCGTGAACGACAGCAAGGCGACCAACGCCGACAGCACGGCCTGGGCGCTCTCCTCCTACCCGCGCGTGGTCTGGATCGCTGGCGGCACCGGCAAGGCGGGCGGCATCGAACCCCTGGCGCCGCTGTTCGGTCGCGTGGCCCAGGCCTTCCTGATCGGCCAGGACGCGGCGGACTTCGCGGCCACGCTGGCCGCGCGGGGCGTGGCCCACAGGGTCTGCGCCACGCTGGAGGCCGCCGTGCCACTGGCCGCCCGCGCCGCGCTTTCGGGCGCGGCGGATGTGGTGCTGCTTTCGCCCGCCGCCGCCTCCTGGGACCAGTTCACCGGCTTCGACGCGCGGGGCGAGGCCTTCCGCGCACTGGTCGCCGCCCTTCCGGAAGGTTTGCCCGCATGAGCCTCGTCCGCGTGGACCATTCGACATTGGGCCGCTGGTGGGCCAGCCTCGACCGGTGGACGCTCGCCGCGCTGCTGGTGCTGGTGGGCATCGGCTATGTGATGATGCTCTCGGCCTCGCCCGCCGTCGCCGAGCGCATCGGCGCCAGTTCCCGCCACATGTTCCTGATCCGCCAGGTGGTCTATTCCACCGTGGCCGTCATCGTGATGGTCGGCGTGTCCATGCTGCCGGTGAAGTGGGTGCTGCGGGCGGCCCTGCTGGGGGCCGTGGGTGCGCTCGCGCTGACGGCGCTGACGCTCGTCATCGGGCAGGAGATCAAGGGCGCGCGGCGGTGGCTGTCCTTTCCCGGCGGCTCGCTGCAACCATCGGAATTCCTCAAGCCCTGCCTCGCGGTGGTGTGCGGGTGGCTCCTCGCCGAGGGGCGGCGGGAGGGGCGCTTCCCCGGGCTGCTCATCGCCTTCGTGCTGATCGGCGCCGTCGCCTGGCTGATGAAGCAGCAGCCCGACATCGGCATGCTGGCGGTGATCGTGGCAGTGTTCGTCTCACAGGTCTTCGTCTCCGGCATCAACTTGATGTGGGTGCTGGTGGGGCTGGGGGGCCTGGGCGGCATGGCCGCGCTGGCCTTCACGCTGCACGGCCATGTGCGCTCGCGCATCCAGCGTTTCCTCGACCCGGAATCGGGCGACAACTTCCAGATCCGCATGTCGCTGGAAGCCTTCGGCAATGGCGGGCTGTTCGGCCGCGGCCCCGGCGAGGGCCGTGTGAAGGACGTGCTGCCCGACGCCCATGCGGACTTTGTCTTCCCCGTGGCGGCGGAGGAGTTCGGCCTCATCGCCTGCCTGTTCATCCTGGGCATCTTCGCCGTCATCGTCATGCGTGGGCTGTGGCGACTGATGGAGGAGCGCGACATCTTCGTGAGCCTGGCCGCCACCGGACTGCTGGTGCAGTTCGGCCTGCAGGCCTTCATCAACATGGGAAGTTCGCTGCACCTGATCCCGACCAAGGGGATGACGCTGCCCTTCGTGAGCTATGGCGGCTCCTCCGTCGTGGCGTTGGCCATCGGCATGGGCTTCCTGCTGGCGCTGACACGGCGCCGACCGGCGCGGGGCGAGGAAGCCAACCCCTTCACGGCGGGCCTGCGCGCGCCGTTCCCGACGTGACCATGCGCGGCCCGGCCATCCGCCCCATCGCCATCGCCGCCGGCGGCACGGGCGGACACCTGTTCCCGGCCGAGGCGCTGGCGGCCGAACTCATGGCGCGCGGGCAGCGCGTGGTGCTGTTCACCGATGCGCGCTCGGCCGCCTTCGACAGCCCGGCCTTCGCCGCGGCCGAGCGTTTCGTGCTGAAGGGCGCGGGCATTGCCGGGCGCAGCATCCTGCGCAGCCTGCAGGGCGCGGCAGCGCTGGCGGCCGGCACGCTGACCGCGCGGCGGCTGCTGCGGCGACTGGATGCGGCGGCGGTGGTGGGCTTTGGCGGCTATCCCTCCATCCCGCCCGCCATCGCGGCCCTCACGCTGGGCCGGCGCCGGCCCGCCCTGATCCTGCACGAGCAGAACGCGGTGCTGGGCCGCGCCAACCGGGCGCTCGCCCCGCGGGCCGACCTGCTCGCGCTGGCCTATGCGCGCACGGCGCGCGTGCCCGCCGCCGCCCGCACGCAGCATGTGGGCAACCCGGTGCGCCCGGCGCTGGCGGCGCTGGCGGACCAGCCCTATCCGCCCACCACCGGCGCGCTGCGCCTGCTGGTGACGGGCGGTTCGCTGGGGGCGAGGGTGTTCTCGGACCTGATCCCGCCCGCCATCGCCTCGCTGCCGGATTCGCTGCGCGGGCGCCTGCTGGTGGCGCAGCAGACCCGTGTGGAGGACCTGGAGCGGGTGCGGGCCGCCTATGGCGACACGGGCATCCCTGTGGAGCTTTCGCCCTTCTTCCCGGACATCGCCGTGCGGCTTTCGGGTGCGCACCTGGTCATCGCGCGGGCGGGCGCGTCCACTGTGGCCGAACTGGCCTGCGCGGGACGGCCCTCGCTGCTGATCCCGTTGCCATCCGCCATCGACGACCACCAGCGCGCGAACGCCGCGGCGCTGGCCGAAAGCGGTGCCGCGCAGGTGCTGGCGCAGGCGGGGCTGACGCCGGCGCTGCTGGCCGAGGCGCTGCACGCCTGGTTGACCGCGCCGGAAAGGCTTGCCGAAGCGGCCCGACATGCGGCAAGCCTCGCACGGCCCCAGGCGGCCCGGGAACTCGCCGACGCCGTGCTCGACTGCGCCGCCCGCACCACATCTCTCCAGGAGCCTCGCTGATGCGCGCGCTGCCGCTGTCCATCGGGACCATACATTTCATCGGCATTGGCGGCATCGGCATGTCCGGCATTGCCGAGGTGCTGCACAATCTCGGCTACTCCGTGCAGGGCAGCGACATCGCCGAGGGCTACAATGTCGCGCGCCTCCGCCAGGCGGGCATCCCCGTCATGATCGGCCATGCGGCGGAGAACCTGGGTGCCGCGCAGGTCATCGTCGTCTCCACCGCGGTGAAGCGCGACAACCCGGAGGTGCAGGCCGCCCGCGCCCGCCTGCTGCCCGTGGTACGCCGCGCCGAGATGCTGGCCGAACTCATGCGCCTGAAATGGGGCATCGCCATCGGCGGCACGCATGGCAAGACCACCACCACAAGTCTGGTCGCCGCGGTGCTGGAGCAGGCCCGACTCGACCCCACCGTGATCAATGGCGGCATCATCAACGCCTATGGCACCAACACGCGCATGGGCACCGGCGAATGGATGGTGGTCGAGGCCGATGAGAGCGACGGCAGCTTCCTGCGCCTGCCCGCCACGGTGGCCATCGTCACCAACAT
>JBHYDO010000362.1:0-3614 GCA_051860645.1 Roseococcus sp. | reverse complement strand
ATTCGGTCGGTCAGGCTGCCGCCCGCGCCGCCGCCGAGATAGGTGCGACCGCGACCGACGACGGCGGCAACGAGAAACGTCTTGTCCTCCAGCAGGACCCACTGCGGGACGCCGGTCCCGGGCGGATACTGCTCGTCATCCGGCATCGCAGCCATGTGGGGAATCTGCGGGACGACCTTCACGATGCGCTGCGAGCCGGCAAGCACGAAACTGTCGGCCAAGTTCTTCTGATGCATGTACCAGCCGGTCCCGAGCTGCTTGTCGATTTCGGTGGAACGTGCGCGGACCTGCTCATCGATCGATACGCTCAGCGAGACGCCGGAAGGCAAGGCGACCGTCGAGCGCCCGCCCGCAAATCGCGAGTCACCGGCGAGCGCGAATTCGCCTGCGTCGATCCTTTGCTTGAGAAGGAGGAGCAGCCAGCCCTGCTGGAGCCGGCCCGCATGGAAGCCAAGGCGCCCTTCCAGCTCCCCCGCCGGTTGGTTCACGACACTGATGAGCCGCGTGATGAAGCCCCGCGCCAGCACATGGTCACCAACCCGGATGGCGGTGTTCGCCACGTCCCCGCCTTCCCTCAATAGCTGCGCGGCATCCCCAGCACATGCTCGCCGATGTAGGAGAGGATGAGGTTCGTGCTGATGGGCGCCACCTGGTACAGCCGCGCCTCGCGGAACTTGCGCTCCACGTCGTATTCCTCGGCGAAGCCGAAGCCGCCATGGGTCTGCACGCAGGCCTCGGCGGCCGCCCAGGCGGCGTCGGCGGCCAGCATCTTGCCCATGTTGGCCTCCTCGCCGCAGGGCAGGCCGGCCTCGAACTTCTCCAGGCCCTGCTGCACGATGGCCTCGGCCGCGCGCATCTGGGCATAGGCCTTCGCGATGGGGAACTGTACGCCCTGGTTCTGGCCGATGGGCCGGCCGAACAGCACGCGCTCCTTGCTGTACGCGACCGAGCGCTGGGTGAACCACTTGGCGTCGCCGATGCTCTCGGAGGCGATGAGCAGGCGCTCGGCGTTCATGCCGTCCAGAATGTAGCGGAAGCCGCGGCCCTCGGCGCCCACCAGGTTCTCGGCCGGAACTTCCATGTTGTCGAAGAAGACCTCGCAGGAATTGTGGTTCATCATCGTGCGGATGGGCCGGATGGTCAGGCCCTTCCCCAGCACGCTGCGCATGTCCACGATGAAGGTGGACAGGCCGTCGGTCTTCTTGGCCACCTGGTCCTTGGGGGTGGTGCGGGCCAGCAGCAGCATCAGGTCGCTGTGCTCGGCGCGGCTGGTCCAGATCTTCTGGCCGTTGACGATGTACTTGTCGCCCTCCTTCTTCGCGAAGGTGCGCAGGTTGGTGGTGTCGGTGCCGGAGGTGGGCTCGGTCACGCCGAAGGCCTGCAGGCGCAGCGCGCCGCTGGCGATGCCCGGCAGGTAGCGCTGCTTCTGGTCGGCGCTGCCGTGCTTGAGGATGGTGCCCATGATGTACATCTGGGCATGGCAGGCGGCGCCATTGCTTCCGGATTCATGGATGGTCTCGAGGATGGCGGCGGCGGCCGAGAGCGGCAGGCCCGCGCCGCCGAACTCCTCGGGGATCAGCGCGCCAAGATAGCCTGCCTCCGTCAGCGCGCTCACGAATTCGGTGGGGTAGCCGCGGCGGGCGTCCAGGTCGCGCCAGTATTCGCCGGGAAAGCGGGCGCAGAGCTTGCGCACCTCCTCGCGGATTTCGGCGTGGGGGTCGGCGGCGATCAGCGGCTTGTCCATGGCGGGTCTCCCTTTTCCGTCCGGATTAGGGCTGGCCATGGCCGGCTGCAAGGGTCGCCCGCGCTACTCCTCCTCGCGCCGCACCCGCTGCTGCACCACGGGCCGCACCGCCCCCGTGCCCTGCCGGCCGATGGGGATGGAGCGCACCTTCACCTCCGGCATGGGCCGCTGGAGGTCGATGTGCAGCAGCCCATTGTCCAGGAAGGCGCCCTCGATCTCGATGCCCTCGGCCAGCACGAAGGC
Organism: Roseococcus sp.; assembly: GCA_051860645.1. GTDB lineage: Bacteria > Pseudomonadota > Alphaproteobacteria > Acetobacterales > Acetobacteraceae > Roseococcus. The sequence continues at coordinate 1,627 of JBHYDO010000362.1, read as the reverse complement.
GCGCTGAAATTGCCGGGCCGCGATGCCCCGGTGCAGGAAGACGCGGCCTTCCGCCTCGTCGCGCTGCCGCCCGCGGATGACAAGCTGGTTGTCCTCCTGCGTGATCGCGAGATCCTCCATGGCGAAGCCCGCGACGGCCAGGGTGATGCGCAGCCGGGCCGTGCCGGTCTGCTCGATGTTGTAGGGCGGGTAGCCATCGGCGCTCTTCTGCACGCGGTCGAGCATCTGCTCGAGATGGTCGAAGCCCAGGAACAGCGGCGAGCCGAACACCGAGGAGCGGGACATGGGGCCTCCTGACCACAGCGAGACATGCGGGGCGGCGCCCCGAAGCGACGCGCCCACCCCAGAATTGGCCTGCCGGGCGCCATGTTGCAAGGCGCCGCTTCCGGGGCTACCTCCGCGCCGGCCATGACGGACGATCCCCTCCCCATCCTCTACGTGCCCGACCCGCGGCTGCGGAAGAAGGCGCGCGCCGTGGCCGAGGGCGATGGCGACGCCGTGCGCGCGCTCGCCCCGCGCATGCTGGCCACGATGTATGCCGCGCCGGGCATCGGACTCGCGGCACCCCAGGTGGGTTCGGACCTGCGCCTCATCGTGCTGGATGTGGGGCCGAAGGAGGCACCGGCGCCCATGGTGCTCGTGAACCCGGAAATCCTCGCCGCCAGCCAGGAGAAGGATGTGCGCGAGGAAGGCTGCCTCTCCCTGCCCGGCCAATATGCCGACGTGCAGCGCCCCGCCCGCATCAGGCTGCGTTGGATGGAACTCGACGGCAGCCGGCGCGAGGCGGAGGCCGATGGCCTGCTCTCCGTCTGCCTGCAGCATGAGATCGACCACCTGAACGGCGTGCTCTTCGTGGACCACCTCTCGGCACTCAAGCGCAACATGCTGCTGCGCAAGCTCGCCAAGGAACTCAAGGCGCGGGAGTTGAAGGCGCGGGAGGAGCGGGATTAGCCGCAAGCTGCGCCTCGCCTTCATGGGCAGCCCGGACTTCGCGGTGCCGGCGCTGCGCGCGCTGCACGCGGCGGGGCACGAGATCACTGCCGTCTATTGCCAGCCCCCCAAGCCCGCCGGGCGCGGCCAGCGCGAGACCCCCTGCCCCGTGCACCGTGCCGCGCTCGAGATGGGGCTGCCCGTCCGCACGCCCTCGCGCGTGAAGCGCGACGCGGCCGAGCACGCGGCCTTTGCGGCACTCGACCTCGACGTGGCCGTGGTCGCCGCCTATGGGCTGATCCTGCCGCCGGCCATGCTGGAGGCGCCTCGGCGCGGCTGCCTGAACATCCATGCCTCGCTGCTGCCGCGCTGGCGGGGTGCGGCCCCCATCCATGCGGCCATCCTGCACGGCGATGCCGAGAGCGGCGTCACCATCATGCAGATGGAGGCGGGGCTGGACACGGGGCCGATGCTGCTGCGCGAGGCCATGCCGCTCAAGCCGCGCAGCACCACGCCCGAACTGCACGATGCGCTGGCCGCCATGGGCGCCCGCCTGATCCTTCGCGCGCTGGACGAAGACCCCTTGGCCACGCCCCAGGCCGAGGCCGGTGTGACCTACGCGCCCAAGCTCACCAAGGCCGATGGGGCGCTGGACTTTCGGAACCCCGCCGCGGCGCTTGATGCCCGCATCCGCGCC
>JBHYDO010000361.1:0-3634 GCA_051860645.1 Roseococcus sp. | reverse complement strand
GAAGCTGTGCATCTTCGCCGGCATGCGCGTGCTGTCGTCGTTCCAGTAGAGCAGGTCGAAGGGGAAGGGGTCCTGTCCCAGCAGGTAGTTGTTCACCACGAAGGACCAGATGAGGTCATTGGCGCGCAGCATGTTGAAGGTGGTCGCCATCTCCCGGCCGTCGAGGAAGCCGCGCTTGCCCATCTTGTCCTCGAGGGCGGTCAGCTGTTCCTCGTCGATGAAGACGCCGAGTTCGCCGGGCTGCTCGAAATCGGTCAGCGTCACGAAATAGGTGGCGGACTTGATGCGGGTGTCGCGCCTGGCCGCCATGTAGGCCAGGGTGGTGGCGAGCAGCGTGCCACCCAGGCAATAGCCGATGGCATTCACCTCGCGCTCGCCGGTCGCCGCCTCGATGGCGTCGAGGGACGCCAGCACGCCCTCGCGCATGTAGTCGTCGAAGCCCTTCTCGGCCAGGCTCTCGTCCGGGTTCACCCAGGAGGCGACGAAGACCGTGTGCCCCTGGTCCACCGCCCAGCGGATAAAGCTGTTCTTGGGCCGCAGGTCCAGGATGTAGAACTTGTTGATCCAGGGCGGGAAGATCACGAGCGGGCGCTTGAGCACCGTCTCGGTCGTCGGGTTGTACTGGATCAGCTGCATCAGGTCGTTCTGGAAGACGACGGCACCCGGCGTGACCGCGATGTTCTCGCCCACGCGGAACTTGCTGTCATCCGTCATGCGGATGCGCAGCTTGCCCTTGCCGCGCTCCAGGTCCGCCAGCAGGTTCGACAGGCCCTTGAGCAGGTTGGTGCCGCCGGTCTCGGCGGTGCGGCGCAGCACCTCGGGGTTGGTCATGACGAAGTTGGCCGGGCTCATCGCGTCCACGAATTGCCGCGTGTAGAAATCCACCTTCTGGGCGGTCTTCTCGTCCAGCCCGTCGGCGCTGTTCACCGCCGTGGTGAAGTAGCGCGCCGCCAGCAGGTAGGATTGGCGGATGAAGTCGAACACCTCGTTCTCGCGCCAGGCGTCGTCCTTGAAGCGCCGGTCACCACGGGGTTCCTCGATGACCGGACCAGGGTCACCGCCCATCATGCGGCGGGCGGTGTTGGACCACAGCGTGATGTAGTCCTGCCAGAAGCCCAATTGCGCCTCGACCAGCTTGGCCGGGTTTGCCATCAGCTTGCTGGTCATGTCCATGAAGGCGCCGCCGATGTTGAGCGGGTCCGGGTTGGTGCCGCCCTCCGCCTGGCGCTTCAGGAACTCGGCCACGATGCGCTGGCTGCGCTCGGCCACCTCGGCCATCGTGCGGGTCACGAGGCGTGGGTCGGGCAGGCGGAAGTCGGGGGTTGAGTCGCCTGGCTTTTCGGTCATTCGAGGATCCTGTTGCGGCCGCCGCATGTGCCGGGAGTTTAGGCGCTTTCCGCGCGGCGTGCGAGGTCGTGCACCACCCGGGCGTGCCGCGCGGGCAGATGGCTGCCGCAAGAACGGGCAAGACGGTGCTGTCCGTGCGGCTTCGCGCGCCGGGATGATTTGTGGCGCGCCCATTCTGTTCTATCCATGCGGCGACCGCACCGGGGGATTTCGCGTGCCGCCCAACGCCTTGCCCGCCCATGCCATCCTGTCCGTTCCAGTGGGGGCCGTTTCCGTGGTGGCCCTCTCCGCGGGGGCCCGCCCCGTCACGGGGTGCCGGTCCTCGCGCGCGCCCGCCACTCTGCTGGCGCTGCTGCTGCTCTCGGCCTGCGGGCTGCCCGACCGCGCCAACCCCGTCCTGTTCCTGCGCGATGCGACCGGGGCCGCCCAGGAAGGCCGGCTGCCGCCGCCCGGGCTCGACGAGCCCACGCCCAACCTCGCCAGCGTGCCGCCGGTGCCCGAGCGCCCCGACTCCGCCACGCGCGCCGCCATCCTGCGCGGGCTGGAAGGTGCGCGCGACGCCGCCGCGACGCCGCTGCCGGAAGGACGGCCGGACGCACCGGTCGCCGCATTGGCCGCGCCCGGCGCGCCCCCGATCGCGGCCACCCCGCCAGGACCGCCGCGGCTGACCCGCGCGCCGAGCGTGCCTTGGGGATCCACCCTGCCGGCCCGGGGCGCGCCCATGGTGCCGCCCGACCTCGCGCCGGCCCGGCCCGAACCTGGCGCGCCGCCGGCCGCGCCCGCGCCCGACCTGTTCGCGCCCGATCGGGCCGCGCCCAGCCAGGTCCGGCCTGAGCGGGCGGCGCCGGAAGGCCCGCCCCCCGGTCTTTCCGTGCCGCCGCCGCCGCCGCCGGAGTTGCTTGCACCCTCTCCCGTGGCGCCCGCCCCGGTGCCACCCGCCCCCGTTGCGCGGACCCAGGCCGCGCCCGCTCCGGCTGCGCGCGATCCATTCGCCCCCGCCGCGGCGCCGCCCCCGCCGCCCTCGCGAGACCTGCTGGCGCCCTGACACTTCCCACAACCCGACACGCCCCCCTGGCACGGGCATCTCCGGCGCGGGAAGCCCGGCCGCCCTGGATGACGCCCCGCCCCGACCGCGCTACACCCGCCCGACATCAACCCCTGACCACAATCCCCACCGAGGAGTGGCCACCCATGGCCGAAGAGTTCCACCGCATTCGTCGCCTGCCGCCCTATGTCTTCGCCGAGGTGAACACGGCCAAGGCCCAGGCCCGCGCCGCCGCGGAGGACATCGTCGACCTCGGCATGGGCAACCCCGACAGCCCGACGCCGCCGCACATCGTGGCCAAGCTGATCGAAGCCGTGCAGGACCCGCGCACGCACCGCTATTCCATGTCCAAGGGCATCCCCGGGCTGCGCAAGGCCCTGGCCGGCTATTACGCGCGCCGCTTCGGCGTGAAGCTGGACCCGGAGACCGAGGTGGTCGCGACCATCGGCAGCAAGGAGGGGCTGGCCAACCTGGCCCAGGCCATCGCAAGCCCCGGCGACACCATCCTGGTGCCGAACCCATCCTATCCCATCCACCAGTTCGGCTTCATCATCGCGGGGGCTTCGGCGCGCAGCATTCCCTACACGCCGGATGACGCCATGCTCGAGGCCATCACCCGCGCGGTGAAGCACTCGGTGCCCAAGCCCACCGCGCTGATCGTGAACTTCCCGTCCAACCCGACGGCGCTGCTGGCGTCGCGCGAATTCTACAAGGACCTGGTGAAGATCGCGCGGCAGCATGAGTTGTTCATCCTGAGCGACCTCGCCTATGCGGAGCTCTATTTCGACGAGAACAACCCGCCGCCGTCGGTGCTGGAAATTCCGGGGGCGATGGACTGCACGGTGGAATTCACCAGCCTGTCCAAGACCTACAACATGCCCGGCTGGCGTATGGGCTTCGCGGCCGGCAACCCGCGGCTGATCTCGGCGCTGGCGCGGGTGAAGTCCTACCTCGACTACGGCGCCTTCACGCCCATCCAGGTGGCCGCCGCCGCCGCGCTGAACGGCCCGCAGGATTGCGTGGCCGAGATGCGCGCGCTGTACCGCGAACGTCGCGACGTGCTGGTCAAGGGGTTGGCCCAGGCCGGCTGGGACGTGCCGCCCTGCGCGGGCTCCATGTTCCTTTGGGCGCCCATTCCCGAGCGCTTCCGCGAGCTGGGTTCGGTCGGCTTCTCCAAGCTGCTGCTGGAGAAGGCCAAGGTGGCCGTGGCCCCCGGTGTGGGTTTTGGCGAGCACGGCGACG
>JBHYDO010000360.1:0-3738 GCA_051860645.1 Roseococcus sp. | reverse complement strand
GCCCCAGCCGGACCAGCGCCGGCAAATCCCAAGGCCGTCGCGCCAGCCCGGCCAGCACGGGGCCCAGCGCGGGGTGTCCATCGGGCGTCAGCGCGTGGTGGGCGGCGCGGGGCAGGGCGTCCTCCGGCCCGTCGGCCACGGCGCGCAGAACGGCGAAAGGAAGGCCTCTCTCCCGTGCGAATCGCGCGACCGCACCGCTTTCCATGTCCACCGCCAGCGCGCCGGTCTGCGCGTGCAACGCGCGCTTGGCGGCGGCATCGGCCAGCAGCGTGTCGCTAGCGGCAAGCGCGGCCACGGCCGCGCCGGTCCGGGCGGCCAGCGCCGCCGTCCACGCGGCATCGGGCATGAACACTTGGCCGGAGTGCAGCGTGCCGGCCAGCAGCACATCGCCCGTGCGGACAGTGGGCGCCACACCCCCCGCGATGCCGAAGGAGAGCACGCCCGTCACCTCGCGCGGCAGGGCGGCCAGCAGCCCCGCCAGCCTTGCTGCATCGCCCCCCGACACCAGCAGCTGCGTGCCCGGCGGCAGCAGCGCGGCCTCGCTGGCGAGCCCGACCGCCACCACGCAGCCCGCTGGGATCAGCAAGGCGGTGCGTGGTCCTTCCAGGGGGCCGCGCGCTCATAGCCATGCGCGGCGCGCAGCAGCAGCGCCTCGGCATGGGCCGGCGCCGCCAGCTGCAGCGAGAGCGGCAGGCCGTTCGCGGACAACCCGCTCATCAGCGTGATCGCGGGCTGACCGGTCACATTGAAGGGGGTGCGGGCCTGGCGGGGGTAGGTGCGCTCCACCTCGGGCTCGTCGTCGATGATGGCGGCTTCCTCCATGCTGCTGGCGGTCAGCAGCAGGTCCACCTGGCCGAAGACCTCGTTCACCCGCGCGAGAAGCTGCGTGCGGCGGCGGGCGGCGTGCATGTAGTCCACGGCCGGCAGGAACATGCCTGGCAGCAGGCGGCGGCGCGTCACCGCCGCATAGTCCTGCGGACGGGTCTTGAGCCATTCCTCGTGCACCACGCTGCTCTCGGCCGCCATGATGGTGCGGTTGACGGCGGCGAATTCGTCGAGGCTGGGCAGGGTCACATCCGTGACGATGGCGCCTTCCCCCGCCAGCAGCTGCGCGGCCGCGTCCAGGGCGGCGGCCATCTCGGCCGAGGCTGGCTGGTCCGTCTCATGGAAGTGCCGCACATAGCCTATGCGCAGGCCGCGCACCCCGTCCGTCAGCCCACGCGTGTAGTCCTGCCCGCCATCGGCCATCACGTTCAGCATGAGTGCGGCGTCACGCACCGTGCGCGTCAACGGTCCCACATGGTCGAGCGAAAAGGCCAGGGGAAACACGCCCGCGCGCGGCACCAGATCATAGGTGGGCTTGAGGCCCACGATGCCGCAGTGGCTGGCCGGGTGCCGCACCGAGCCGCCCGTGTCGGTGCCCAGTGCCGCCGGCAGCATGCGCGACGCCACCGCCGCGCCCGATCCGGAAGAGGAGCCACCCGGCAGCCGCGTCCGGTCCCAGGGGTTGCGGGCGGGCGGGAAGGGCAGGTCGAAGGCCGGGCCGCCGACCGCGAATTCATGCGTGGCGAGCTTGCCCGGGAACACCGCCCCCGCCGCGCGCAGCCGCGCCACCACCGCGGCGTCCTCGGCCGCCATGTGATCGAGGCGCAGCTTCGAGTGGCAGGTGGTGGGGTGGCCCTTGAGGTCGATGATGTCCTTCAGCCCAACCGGGATGCCGTGCAGCGGCGAACGCGGGCCACGCCGGATGATTTCGGCCTCGGCCTCCCGCGCCGCGGTCTCGGCCTCCTCCACGTTCATGCGGATGAAGGCGTCGAGGCGGGGCTGGAGAGCAGCGATGCGCTGGAGGCAATCCTCCAGCAGTTCCACCGGGGAGAGGCGGCGGGCGGCGATGAGGGCCGCCGCGTCGGCGAGGCTGAGGCTGTGCGGGTTCATGCGCGCGCGGCCGGCAGGGAGAAGGCGGGCGTGGGCTCCAGTCCCGGGTCGCTGCTGCGTGGCAGCTGCCCGCGATGGCGGGCCAGCTGCGCCAGCGCCGCCCGCACATCGGCTGGGTAGCGCGCGGCGGTGCCCTCCAGGCCCGCGCCCTTCACGATTGCGGCAATCTCTTGATCCGTCATGGCGGCGGCCCCTGCTGTTCCAACACAGCTTGGGCCGGGTGGGCCCGAATGGAAAAGGGGGGAAAAGCAGGGGGCGACCGCATCGGGGGGATTGCGCGACCGCCCCCTGTGAGTTGGGCACCCCGGCGGCAGGACGCCGCCCAGGGAGGTCCGGGAGAGATGGGAGTGCTCGGGGGGAGACACATCCCGCCACCTAAGATGGGGAGGCGGGATTACCGAAGTGTTGCCGCTGGCGCACGAATTGTCGCGGGGCGCGGCCGGGTCTATCCCAAAGGCGCGCACAGGGAAGGATCACGGATGCTGCCGCTCTCGGGCCTCAAGGTGGTGGAACTCGGGCACTACATCGCCGCCCCCTTCTGCACGCGGCTGCTGGCCGACCTGGGTGCGGAGGTCATCAAGGTGGAACCGCCCGAGGGCGACCCGTTCCGTGGCTGGGGCGCCAAGCACAACGGGCATTCGGTGTGGTTCAGCGTGCATGGGCGCAACAAGCTCTCGGTCACGCTCGACCTCAAGAGCGAGGAGGGCAAGCGCCGGGTTAAGGCGCTCTGCGCGCGCGCCGATGCGGTGGTGGAGAACTTCCGCCCCGGCTACCTGGAGCGCATTGGCCTCGGCCCCGCCGTGCTGCATGCGGCGAATCCGGGCCTGATCATCGCGCGCATCTCGGGCTATGGGCAGGACGGCCCCTATCGCGACAAGCCGGCCTTCGGCGCCATTGGCGAGGCCATGGGCGGCCTGCGGCACCTGACGGCAAATCCCGGCCAGAGCGACTACCCGCCGCCGCGCTGCGGCGTCTCCATCAGCGACGACCTGGCGGGAATGTATGCCGCCCTTGCCATCGCCTCCGCCTGCTGGGGGAGGGAGCGCGGCAATCATGGCGGCAAGGTCCTGGACCTGGACCTCGTCTCCTCGGTCTTCTCGCTGATGGAAGGGATGCTGCCTGAGCACGGGCTGTTCGGCTGGGTGCGCCAGCCCGCCGGCGCGGCCATCCCGACCGCGGCACCGACCAACACCTATCCTTGCGCCGACGGCAAATGGCTCTGCGTGGCCGGCAATTCGGACCTGATCTTCAAGCGTCTGATGGCGCTGATCGGCCGGCCGGAATTGGCGGCGGACCCGCGCATGGCCACCAATGGCGGCCGCTGCGAGCACGCCGCCGAACTGGATGCCGCCATCGCCGCCTGGACGCGGACGCTGCCCGCGCGCGAGGCGGAGGCGCTGCTGGAGGACGCGGAGGTGCCGTGCTCGCGCCTCTACGACATCGCGGATTGCGCGACCGACCCGCATTTCATCGCGCGCGGCATGGTGCAGAAGGTGCAGGACCCGCTGCTGGGCGAGGTGCTGCACCCGGCGCCGCCCTTTCGGATGGATGGCGTCGAGCCGGCCGATATGATCCGCTGGCCGGGCCGTTCCGCCGGCGCCGACAATGACCACGTGTTCCACGAATTGCTGGGAGAAGCCCGATGAACGTCACCCTCTCCGAAGTCTCCCCGCGCGACGGGCTGCAGCCCATCAAGTCCTGGGTGCCGACCGAGACCAAGGTGGCGCTGGTGCGCGCCCTGCACGCGGCCGGTGTCGCGCGGATGGAGGTGGGCAGCTTCGTCAGCCCCAAGGCCATCCCGCA
>JBHYDO010000359.1:0-3796 GCA_051860645.1 Roseococcus sp. | reverse complement strand
CGCGGTCCGCCATCGCCGCCGCGCCGCGGGCGAAGGCTTCGGCCACGAATTCATGCCCGTCGCGTGCCGCGCGGAGTGCCACGAACAGGTCGCCCGCGCCGGTGCCGCGCGTGTCGATGGTGACGCCCGTGACCGCGAGTCCATCCGGGCAATCGCCGCCCGTTGCGGCGCGCAGTTCCGCGGCGGTCCACAGCGCGCTCATGCCGGGGCACCCAGCGCCAGGCTGCGCACCACCTCGGCGTCGTCGAAGGGGTGGGTGACGCCTGCGATGGTCTGACCACGCTCATGCCCCTTGCCGGCCACCGCCAGCACGTCGCCCGGGCGCAGCGCCGAAAGCGCCGCGGCGATGGCGGCCTCGCGCGGGCCGGCATCCACCGCGCAGGGGGCCGAAGCGAGGATGGCGGCGCGGATGGCGGCAGGGTCTTCGGAGCGTGGGTTGTCATCGGTCACCCAGACGACGTCCGCGCCGGCCGCCGCCGCCGCCCCCATCAGGGGCCGCTTGCCCGCGTCGCGGTCGCCGCCGGCGCCGAACAGCACGTGCAGCCTTCCGTCCTGCGCCACATGCGGGCGGAGTGCGGCCAGCAGCCGCGCCAGCGCATCGGGCGTGTGGGCATAATCCACGTAGACGGCGGCGCCATGCGGCAGGGTGGCGGCATGCTCCATCCGGCCGCGCACGCCGCGCAGGCCGGGCAGGGCGGCCAGCAGGCGCGCGGGCGGCAGGCCGAGCCCGAGCGCCAGTCCCAGCGCCACGATCAGGTTGTCGGCCTGGAAGCGGCCGGGCAGGGCGACCTCGACCTCCGCGCGCACCCCCGCGACATCAAGCGTGAGGCGCTGCCCGCGGGGCAGCGGCGCGTGCGCCAGCAGCGCGACATCGCCCGCGGTCTCGCCCACCTCGATGCCGGCCAGCCCCCGTCTGACGATGCAGGCGCGCAGGGCTGCCAGGGTCGCGGGGTCCATGCCGCTGTGCAGCACCGCGGGCGCGCCGACCGGCAGCAGCGTGTCGAACAGGCGCAGCTTGGCCGCGCGGTAGACGGCGAGCGTGCCGTGGTAGTCCAGGTGGTCGCGCGTCAGGTTGGTGAAGCCCGCGGCGGCCAGGGCCACGCCGTCCAGCCGCCGCTGGTCCAGCCCGTGCGAGCTTGCCTCCATGGCCAGATGCGTGACGCCCGCCGCGTGCAGCCGCGCGAGGGTGGCGTGCAGCGCCACGGGATCGGGCGTGGTCAGGCTCTCCTCGGCCGGCAGGTCGGGCGCGTGCAGGCCGAGTGTGCCGAGCGAGGCGGCGGCGAGCCCCTCGCCCGCAAGCAACTGCCGCAGGAACTCCACCGTGCTGGTCTTGCCGTTGGTGCCGGTGACGGCGACGACGTGGGCGGGCTGCGCGCCGTGGAAGGCGGCGGCGAGGCGGGCCAGCGCCTGGCGGGGGTCCGCCGCCGTGACCCAGGCCAGCCCCCCGGCGCGCGGCACGCAGGGGCCCGCCAGCACGGCCACCGCGCCACGCGCCCTGGCGTCCGCGATGAATCGCGCGCCATCCTCCCGCGCGCCGGGCAGAGCGGCGAAGAGGAAGCCCGGGCCGGCCGCGCGGCTGTCCGCCGTCAGCCCGGCGATGGCGGGACCGGGGCCTGCCGCTGCGCCGAGGCCGGCGCGGGCCAGCAGGTCATGGAGCCGCATGGCGGCTCTCGGCCGTCTGGAAGGCGGGAGCCCCCGCTGGGGCCCCCGCTGGGGCCTCGGTGCGGCGGATCGGCGCCACCTCGTCCGGGCGCGTGGGCAGGCCGGGCGCCAGGGCCGGCGCGGGGGCGAGCGGCGCGGTGCCGGCCGGGGCGCGCCGGGGCGGCGTCTGCGCGGAGGTTCCGCGCGGCCGGCCGGGTTGCAGCGGCACGTGCAGCGCCTGCTCGATCTCGGCCAGGCGCTCGGTCTCGGGCACCAGGCCCAGTATGGGGGCCACGCGCTCGATGATGCGGCGCGCGGCAGGGGCCGCCACCACGCCGGCGGTCGCGTAGGGGCCGGTGTCGGCGCGCGGCCGCGGCTCGTCCACCATGATGTAGACGGCATAGCGCGGCGCCTGCATGGGAAAGACGCCGACGAAGGCCGAGGTGCGGCGGTCGGTCGAGTAGCCGCGCCCGCCTGGGTTGGGCTTCAGCGCCGTGCCAGTCTTGCCGCCGACGAAATAGCCGGGGGCATTGGCGCCGCGGGCCGAGCCCTCGGTGACCGCGATGCGCATCAGCCGCCGCACCTGGGCCGAAGTGCGCTCGCTGATCACGCGGGTGCCTTCGCGCTCCACGCCCGGCGGCTGGGCCAGGATGGTGGGCGTGCGGAACAGCCCGCCATTGGCCAGGGTGGCCGCGCTGTTGATGACGTGCAGCGGCGTGATGGAGACGCCATGGCCGAACCCGATGGTCATGGTGTGGATGTCGCGCCAGTCGCGCGCGCCGGGCAGCAGGATGGCCGCGGCCTCGGGCAGTTCGATGGACAGTCGCTGGTGGCGGGAGATGCCCAGCCGCGCCAGGAACTCACGGTGCCGCGCCGGCCCTGCCGTCATGGCCATGTGGGCGGAGGCGATGTTGGAGGAATAGGCGATGATCTCGGGCAAGGCGAGCCAGCGGTTCTTGCCGCGGAAATCGCTGATGCTGTGCCGGCCGAAGCGGATGGAGCGGGAGGCGTCGAAGCCGGAATGCATCTGCACCGTGCCGAGTTCCAGCGCCATGGCCGCCGTGATCAGCTTCATGGTGGAGCCCGGCTCGTAGACGCCCTCGACCGCGCGGTGAAAGCGGTTCCCGGGCGGCGAGGCGGCCGGGTCCGCGCCGCTGAAATCGGGCAGTGAGGCCATGCCCAGCATCTCGCCGCTGTTCACGTCCATCAGCATGGCGACGCCGCCGATGCCGCTGAACCGCTCGATGCTGTGGGCCAGCGTCTCGCGCAGTTCGCGCTGGACGCGGATGTCGAGCGAGAGGCGCAGCGGCGTGGGGTCCACCCGCAGCCGCTCGTCAAACCAGCGCTCGGCGCCGAACAGCCCCTGGTTGTCCACGTCCACCAGGCCCAGCACATGGGCGGCGTCGCGGCCGCGCGGGTAGGTGCGGCGCTCGGCCGTCTCGAAGTCGAGGCCCACGATGCCGAGCGCGTTGATCGCCGCCTCCTGCCGGGGCGTGATGAAGCGATCCACATAGGCGAAGACGTAGGGCGGCGAGAGGCGCGCCACCAGGCGCTCGCGGTCCAGGTGCGGCAGGATGGGATGCAGCAGCGCCGCCACCGCCACGGGGTCCTGGATGAGGGCGGGGCGCGCGTAGAGGGCGAGGCCGCGGACGGTGACGGCCAGCACCTCGTCGTTGCGGTCCACGATTTCGGCGCGGGTGACGCGCGGCTCGGCGCGCGGCAGCGGCCTGGCCTGCGCGACGGCCGAGGAGGCGGGGTTGATCACGGTCTTCTCGGCCAGCCGCACGGCAACGGCGCCGAACAGGACCGCGAAGCAAAGCGTTGCCAGGCCGAGGCGGGAGCGTGTCTTGCGATGATCGGCCGGGCGCGGCGGCGCGCGGCGCACGGCCGCCCGCGGCGGCAAGACGGGCGAGGCGCCAGGGGGAAGTGGCGGGGGAAGTGGCGGGGGAAGTGGCGGGCCGCCGGGGGGGGGCGTGCTCATCGGGAGAACGGCATCGGCGGGGGCAGCGTCATCCCGCCGCCGAGGACGGAGCCGCCCTGGCCCAGCGGCGGGGCCGAGATCGGGGCGGCGATCTGCGTGGTCCGGGGCGGGGCGGGGCGGACGTGGAGGGCCGTGCGCAGGCTGGGGTCTCGGCTGGGGTCTCGGCTGGGGTCG
>JBHYDO010000358.1:0-3833 GCA_051860645.1 Roseococcus sp. | reverse complement strand
CATGGCCTATGCGGTGGAGAAGAAGATCTCCAAGACGCCGGAGCGCTTCGGCAAGGGCGCCGTCGAGGGCGTGGTCTCGCCGGAAGCGGCCAACAACGCCGCCTCCCAGACGGCCTTCATCCCGACGCTGACCCTGGGCATTCCCGGTGATGCGGTCATGGCGCTGATGCTGGGCGCCATGATCATCGCCGGCGTCCAGCCTGGTCCCCGCCTGATCACCGAGCACCCGGAGATCTTCTGGGGCCTCGTGGCCAGCTTCTGGATCGGCAACGTGCTGCTGGTGATCCTCAACCTGCCGCTCATCGGCATGTGGGTGAAGCTCCTGCAGATTCCCTACCGCTTCCTTTTCCCGTCCATCCTGATGTTCATCAGCATCGGCGTGTTCAGCGTGAACAACAACACCTTCGACATCTTCATGGTGCTGATCTTCGGGGTGTTCGGATACTTCCTGATGCTGCTGCGCTTCGAACCCGCGCCGCTGCTCCTGGGCTATATCCTGGGCCCGCTGATGGAGGAGCACCTGCGACGGGCCATGCTGCTCTCGCGCGGGGATGCCACGGTGTTCATCACCCGACCGATCAGCGCCGTCTTCATCTTCGTGACGACGGCGCTGCTGTGTTGGGCGATCTATGCGGCGATCAAGGGCAAGGTGAACCCCAAGATCGACGACTGACCGGGCGGGCGGGCCGCGTGCCCGCCTCGCTGGAGTTCAGCCGGCCACCCCTGGGTGGCCGGCTTTTTCATGCGCGCCGCCCGGCTTTCGCGCGCCGGGGGTGGGTTCCCCAGCGCGGCCCAGGCTGTAGCCTCGCGGCAGGGAGAAACGCCATGCCCAAGCCCGACTGCGGGGACAACCCCCGCGCATGACCCCACCCGCGCCGGCGGAGGACCCTGGGCGCGGACCCATCCGCCGCCTGCTCGCCACGCCCGATTTCCGGCGCATCTGGCTGCTGGGCGGCATCGCCAACACCATGCGATGGCTGGAATTGCTGGCCGCCACCCTCTGGACCTTCGAGGCGACGGGCTCGGCCCTCATGGTCGCCACCGTCGCCATGATGCGCGCCCTGCCCATGCTGCTCCTGGGCGCCGTCGCCGGTGCGCTGGCCGAGCGGCTCGACCGGCGGCGGCTGCTGATGGCCCTGCAGGCGAGTTCCGCCATCGGCGCGGGGCTGGTGGCGCTGCTGGCCTTCACCGGCCTGATCGCGCCCTGGCACCTGATGGTGCAGGGGCTGCTGGCGGGCCTCGCCTGGGCGGGCGAGATGGCCACCCGCCGCCGCATGGCCGCCGACGCCGCGCCCCCGGAGGACCTCGTGCCCGCCGTGGCGCTCGACACCATGACGGGCAGCACCACCCGCGCCATCGGCCCGCTGCTGGGCGGCGCGCTGTTCCAGGTGATCGGCCTCGGCCCCGCCGCCGCCATCGCCGGCAGCTTCCACCTGCTGGCGCTGTTCCTGGCCTGGCGGGTGACGCCGCCGCGCCCGGTGGCGCGGGTGCCGCAATCGGCGTTTTCCGGCATCGTCGAGGCGGCGCGCTTCGCGCTCGCCGAACCGCGGCTGCGCATGGTGCTGGGCGTCACGCTCATCATGAACGTCTTCGCCTTCTGCTATGCGGGCATCTTGCCGGCCTTCGGGGCGGTGGCCTTCGGCGCCTCGGGGGCGGCCATCGGCCTGCTGGCGGCGGCCGAGCCCTTCGGCGCCCTGCTGGGCGGGCTGTGGATGGCCATGGGGCGCCGCGCGCCGCCGGGCATCTTTCCCTTCGTGGCCGGCAGCCTGATGTTCTTCGCCTGCCTGCTGCTGGCGGTGAGCAGCCCGTTCTACGGGCTGGCCTGGGCGCTGCTGGCGCTGGGCGGGCTCGGCACCGCGCGCTTCGCCGCCATGCAGACCTCGCTGGTGATGACGCACGCGCCGCCCGAGATGCGCTCGCGCGTGCTGGGGCTGGTGACCACCTGCATCGGCGCCGGCCCCTCCGGCGTGCTGGTGGTGGGCGCGCTGGCCGACCGCTTCGGCCCGCATTCGGCGCTCTACGCCATGGCCGGCCTGGGGCTGGTGCTGCTGCTGGCGCTGCTCTGGCGGGAGGCCGCCGTCAGCCGGCCCTGAATGCCTCCGCCTCCACTTCCACCAGGAAGCGCGGATCGGCCAGCCCCGCCACGATCAGCAGCGTCGAGGTGGGCGCATGCCCCTCCAGCGCCGCGTCGCGCAGGTCGCGCCAGGGCTGGATCAGCCCGGCGTCGGTCAGGAACACCGTGACCTTCACGATGTCGCGCGGGGCCATGCCGTGCGCGGCCAGGATGGTGGTGAGGTTGGCCAGGCACTGCTTCACCTGCGCCGCGCCATCCTCGGGCACGCTGCCATCGGGCGTCACTCCCACCTGGCCGGAGATGACGAGGCGCTGCCCCGGCCCTTGCACCAGGCAGGCCAGCGAATAGCGCGAGGCCGGGGTGCGGACGCCGGCGGGGTTGCTGAAGGTGAGGCTCATGTGCGGGGCAGCTCCTCGCGCTGGACGGGCAATGGCGGGGCGGCGCGGTCGCCCTCCACCAGATAGGCGCGCAGCGCGCGGCGCAGCTGGAATTCGAACTCGGTGTTGAGGTCGAACATCGCCTGGCGCAGCAGCGTCTCGGCGACGATCATGCGGGCGGCGGGGTCGCTCTCCACGGTGCGGATGCGCGAGGCGGTGGCCTCGGCGAAGCCCAGACGCAGCCCCGTGGGGTTGCGGATCTCGAGCCGGCAGGTCAGCCGGCAATCCAGCCGCTCGCCGGGCGGCGGGGCGAAGAGCCCGGCCGCCGGCGGCCCGGCCTCGCGCAGGATCTGCGCGCGCACCACCACGAAGCGCGCGGTGTTCTGCGTGCCGAAGGCAAAGAGGCGGTCGCGGCCCATGGTCCGCACCGCATCGGCGGCACTCGGCCGCAACTCCCGCCCCAGATCATTGGGGCCGGAATTGGGCGTGTCCTCGTCGATCGTGATGGAAGCGACGTCGAGGCGCAGCGGCGTCAGGTGCTGGTAGCCGATGGCCGGGCCCTCCACCACGGGCATGGGCGTCGCACAGGCGGCGAGGCCGGCGGGCAGCGCCCAGAGCGCGGCACGGCGGGCGATCACGCCCCCGCCCCCCGCAGGTTGTCCCGCGCGAAGCGGAACTCCACGTTGCAGAATTCGCAGGTCATGGTGATGGTCCCGTCCTCCGCCATGTGGTCCAGATCCTCGACCGGGAAGCCCTCGAGCACGCCGGCGAGGCGCGAGCGCGAGCAGCGGCAGCCATAGGCCAGCGCGCGCGGCGGGTCGAGCGCAAGCCCCTCCAGGTGGAACAGCCGGTGCAGCAGGCGCTCGGGCGGCAGGTCGTCGTCCAGCATCTCCGCATCGGTGAGCGTGCCGGCCAGCGCCAGGGCGGTGTTCCAGGCCTCGTCCGCCGCCTCGGCGTCGGTCGCGGGGTCGAGCCCGCCCTCGGCCGCCACCCGCTCCATGATGAAGGCGGTTGCGCGCCAGCCCTCGGGCGTGCGGCCGCAGGCGAGGCGCACGAAGGTGCGCAGCTGTTCGGAGGTGGCGAAGTAGTTCGCCGTCATCTCGGTCAGGCTCGCACCCTCGATGGCGACGATGCCCTGGTAGCGCTCCATGTCCGGCCCCTGGTCGCAGGTGAAGGCCAGGTAGCCATGGCCGAGCAGCGCCCGCGCCGAGGGGCTGCGGCCGTAGAGGCCGAGCTTGTCGGCATCCACCCGGGCATAGCCGCGCAGGCCGCCGGTGTCGGTGCAGTCGGCCAGCAGCATGGGCACCGGCCCGTCGCCCTTGGCCTGCAGGGAAAAGGAGCCCTTGTATTTCAGGGCGGAGGCCAGCCCCGCCGTCAGCGCC
>JBHYDO010000357.1:0-3842 GCA_051860645.1 Roseococcus sp. | reverse complement strand
CACCGCCGTGCCGTTCGAGACCACGGCCACGAAATTGCCCTTGGATGTGTAGTCATAGGCCAGTGCCGGGTTGCGATGGATGTGCAGGCAGGGCTCCGCCACGCCCGGGCTGTAGGCCAGGCTGAGGTCTCGTGCCGTGACCAGCGGCTTGGTCAGGCGCGTCTCCAGCTTGCCGGGGCGGCCGGCGGCATGCATCGCCAAGGCCTCCTCGCCGGTGACGCGCGCCGTGCGGGTGTCCTTTGCCTTGGGGGTGCGCGCGTCTTCCATGCTTGTCGGTCCTTGGTGCATCCGGTTGTCATTCTTGTAACCCCCCCGTGAGGCGCTGCGAAGCGCACCCCTTCGCGCAGGCCTGCGGCATGGTTAAACGGAGGCGGTGCAGTACCGCGTCACAGCGGCGGGGGCGACCCCCGCCATGGCCCAATGGTTCGCCGCGAAGGAGCAGGCGGGCAGCGCGCTGGTGTTCTTCCGCATGGGCGATTTCTTCGAGCTGTTCTTCGAGGATGCGGAAGTCGCGGCGGAGGCGCTTGGCCTCGCGCTCACCCATCGCGGCGAACACCAGGGCCACCCAATTCCCATGTGCGGCGTGCCGCATCACAGCCACGAGGCCTACCTCGCGCGACTCATCCGCCGCGGCTTCCGCGTCGCGCTGTGCGAGCAGATGGAGACGCCGGAGGAGGCCAAGGCCCGAAAGTCGGCCACGCTGCGGCGCGAGGTGGTCCGCATCGTCACCCCCGGCACCGCGACCGAGGAGGCGCTGCTCGACGCCGCCCGCCCCGCTTGGCTGCTGGCGCTGGTGAAGGGCGGGGCCGCCTGGCTCGATGTCTCCACCGGCGCCTTCCACACCCAGGACGCGCCGGAGGTGGCGGCGCTGGTGGCGCGCCTTGCACCCGCCGAAATCCTGGCAGAGGAGGGCCTGGCGCTGGAGGGCGCCACCCCTGGCCTCGTGCCCAAGGACGCTGCCGGGCGCCTGGCGGCGGCGCTGGGTGCCGGCTCGCTGGAAGGCTTCGGCCAGTTCAGCCCGGCCGAGATCGCCGCCGCCGCCATGGCCGTCGAATATGTGCGCGGCGTGCAGAACGGCGCCCTGCCCCGCCTCGCCCCGCCCCTGCCCGAGGGCGCGCGTGGCGTGCTGCTCCTGGACGCCGCGACCCGCCGCAGCCTGGACATCTTGGAAGGCCCACGCGACGCCTCGCTGCTGGCGGCGGTGGACCGCACGCTGACCGGGCCGGGGGCGCGCGAGTTGGCTGCCCGCCTGGCAGCGCCGCTCGATGACCGCGCCGCCATCAGAGGCCGCCACGATGCGGTTGACGCCCTGCTGGAGGACGGCACCCGCCGTGCCAGCCTGCGGGCCGCCCTCAAGGGCGCCCCCGACATGGCCCGCGCCCTCGGCCGCCTCTCGGTGGAACGCTTCGCCCCGCGCGACCTTGGCGCCATGCGCGACGGGCTGGACCGCGCCGCGCGGCTGGCCCGCACGCTGGACGGCGTGAGCCCCGGCCTGCTGCAGGACGCCCAAGCGCCGCTCTCCGCCCTGCCTGCCCTCGCCCAGGAACTGGCCCGCGCGCTTGCCGCCGAATTGCCGGCGCGGCTGGAGGAGGGTGGCACCGTCGCCGTCGGCTATGACGGCGAAATGGATGCGCTGCGCCGCCTGCGCGACGACGCGCGCGGCGCGATCGCCGCCATGCAGATGCAGCTGGCCCAGGCCTGGGACGTGGCCTCGGTCAAGATCCGGCACCACCAGCAGCTCGGCTACCTGGCGGAAATGCCGGCCGCCGCCGGCGAAAAGCTGCTGCGCGGCGCACCGCCCGCTGCGACCGGCGACCTCGCTCCCATCCACCGTCAGTCCATGGCCAGCGCCCACCGCTTCACCTGCGCGGCCCTCGCGGCACTCGACCGCCGCCTGTCCGAGGCCGCCGACCAAGCCCGCGGGCGGGAGCGCCTGGTGGTGGCCCATCTGCGCCGCCTGATCCTGGCCGAGGCCGATGCGGTGGCCGCGGCCGCGCGCGAGATGGCTGCGCTGGACGTGCTCGCCGCCAGCGCCGAACTCGCCAACGCCGGCCACTGGTGCCGCCCGGACATCACCGATCGCCCGGACTTCGCCATCCGCGCCGGCCGCCACCCGGTGGTGGAGGCGGCACTCCGTCGTGCCCGTGGGCCTGCCTTCGTGCCCAATGACTGCGACCTTTCGCCCGGGCGGCGCCTCTGCCTGCTGACCGGGCCCAACATGGCCGGCAAGTCCACCTTCCTGCGACAGAACGCACTGATGGTGATCCTGGCCCAGGCCGGCCTGTTCGTCCCGGCGGAGGAAGCGCGCATCGGCTTGGTGGACCGGCTGTTCTCCCGCGTCGGCGCGGCCGATGACCTCGCCGGCGGCCGCTCCACCTTCATGGTTGAGATGACCGAGACCGCCGCCATCCTGAACCAGGCCGGCCCGCGCAGCCTGGTGGTCCTGGACGAGGTCGGCCGCGGCACCGCCACCTGGGACGGGCTGGCCATCGCCACCGCCGTTCTGGAGGCGCTGCACGACCGCATCCGCGCCCGCACCCTCTTCGCCACGCATTTCCACGAACTCACGCGGCTGGCCGATGGCCTGCCGGAGATGCGCCTTGCCGCCATGCAGGTGCGCGAATGGCGCGGCCAGGTGGTGTTCCAGCACAGCGTGGGCGAGGGCGCCGCCGAGAAAAGCTGGGGCGTGCATGTGGCCAAGCTCGCCGGCGTGCCGCCGGCGGTGCTGAAGCGCGCGGCCGAGGTGCTGGCCGGCCTGGAGGCGCGCGCCGCGGCCGGCACGGACCCCCTTACCGCCGCCATGCCGCTGTTCGCGGGTGCGCCTCTGCCCCTACAACCCGCGCGTGCATCCTTCATACTTGATGCACTACTTGCCCTCGACCTCGACGCACTCTCGCCCCGAGAGGCACAGGATGCACTCTACAGGCTGAAGGCACTCGCAGTGGACGGGGAAGGCCTGTAGTCTGTCCGTCATGACGATCGTCGCCATTGCCCAGGCTGAAGCACGCCTGCAGGAATGCCTGATGCCGGGGGGCGTGCCCATCGCCCGGGACCTGGCCCTTGGGCTGCTGCGGCGCGAGTTGGGCGGGGTACAGGCGCGTGTGCAGCACGCCTTCGAAAGCCGCGAAACGCATGGGCTGGGCGCCGCTCGCCGCCTGAGCGAACGCATGGACCAGGTGATGCTGGCCATCCTGGCCTACGGCGCGGCCATGGTACCGCCCCGGCCCGGCACCGCCCCGGTGGATTTCGCGTTGGTCGCGACGGGCGGCTATGGCCGCGGCGTGCTGGCCCCGCATTCCGACATCGACCTGCTCTTCCTGACGCAGCGCGAGCCCGGCGCCCGCACGCGACGGCTGATTGAGTTCATCCTCTATTTGCTGTGGGACCTCGGCCTGAAGGTAGGGCACGCCACCCGCAGCGCGCAGGATTGCCTGACCGAGGGCGGCCGCGACATCACCATCCTCACCGCGCTGGTGGATGCGCGCTTCCTGGGCGGCGACGCCGCCAGCTATGCGCATTTCACCGAGAGCTTCACCGAGCATCGCCTCTCCAACGGCATCGCGCCCTTCCTGGCCGCCAAGCGGGCCGAGCGCGCCACCCGCCACGCCCGCTACGGCGAGAGCCCCTTCCTGGTCGAGCCCCATGTGAAGGAAGGCCGCGGCGGCCTGCGCGATCTCCAGACGCTTTACTGGCTGGCCCGCTACGCCTTCGGCGTTCAGAAAATGCCGGAGCTGGTCGGCCCCGGCAGCCCCGGCGGGGGCCTGCTGACCGAGCATGAGGCGCGCGCCATCCGCCGCGCCTGGGACTTCCTCTGGACCCTGCGCTTCCACCTGCACTACGTC
>JBHYDO010000356.1:0-3849 GCA_051860645.1 Roseococcus sp. | reverse complement strand
GGATTGCGCTCCAGCGCCTGCGCGCAGGCGAACAGGGTGAGCGGCAGGCCGCGCTCCTCGAACATGCGCGTCACGCGCCAGAAGCCCACGCGGCTGCCGTATTCGAACAGCGTCTCGGCCGCCAGGTCGCGTCCGCGCGGGATCTGGTTGCGCCCATGCGCCTCGCTGAGATTGGTCTCGGAGAAGCACTCGCCATCCTGCACGGAAGGCTCCGATCCCTCCTCCACGTTCAGCACGAAGTTGATGGCGAGCCGCGCGCCGCCCGGCCATTTCGGGTCGGGCGGATGCGCGCCATAGCCGATGAAATCGCGTCGTGCCTCGTAGGGCATGTGTCGCCTCCCGCCTCGCATTGACCGGCCCCATGGCAGCCCATAGCGTCGTGAGCGTCCAGATGAGGGAGGACGCGACGCCCATGCTGAAGCGGCGGGAATTCGACGCCACCGCGCGCGGCGCGCTGGATGGCGTGCGCGTGGTGGACCTCTCGCGCCTCGTCGCCGGCAACATGCTGACGAAGGTGCTGGCGGACCACGGCGCCGAGGTGATCAAGGTGGAACCGCCGGCGGGCGATTCACTCCGCGCCTGGAAGGTGGGCGGCGTCGAGACGTCGTGGAAGACCTGGTGCCGCAACAAGCGCAGCATCTGCCTCGACCTGCGCAAGCCCGAGGCCATCGCGGTGGTGAAGCGCCTTGCGGAAGGTGCGGCCATGCTGGTGGAAAGCTTCCGCCCCGGCGTGCTGGAGGAGATGGAGCTCGCACCCGCCACGCTGCACGCCATCAACCCGCGCCTCGTCATCGCCCGCGTCTCGGGTTGGGGGCAGACCGGGCCCTTCGCGCACAAGCCGGGCTTCGGCACGCTGGTGGAGGGCTATTCGGGCTTCGCCGCCATCAACGGCTTCGGCGACCGCGAACCCGTGCTGCCGCCCATGTTCATGGCCGATGCCTATGCGGGCCTCTACGGCGCGGCGACGGCGATGATCGCGCTGCGCCATGCCGAAGCCACGGGGCAAGGCCAGGTGATGGACCTCTCGCTGTTCGAGCCGATCTTCGCCGTGCTCGAACCGCAGATGGCGAATTACCGCATCAGCGGGAAGGTGAAGCCGCGCAGCGGCAGCCGCAGCACCAACACCGCGCCGCGCAACGCCTACCGCACCAGGGATGGCGGCTGGGTGGGCCTGTCCACCTCGACCCAGGCCATGTTCGTGAAGCTGCTGCGCAGCATCGGCCGCGCCGAACTCGCCGAGGACCCGCGCTTCCGCACCAACCCCGACCGGCTGCGCCACATCGAGGAGATCGACGGCGTGGTGCGCGACGCCATCGCCCAACTCACCATGGCGGAGGCGCTGGCGCAGTTCGACCGTGACGGCGTCACCATCGGCCCCATCATGGACGTGGCGGGCCTTGCGGAAGACCACTATGTGGCCGGGCGCGAGGCGCTGATCGAGGTGCCGGAGCCCGAGATGCCCGGCGGCGTGCTGCCCATGCATGGCGAGGTGGCGCGGCTTTCCGCCACGCCGGGAATCCTCCGCAACCCCGCACCCGCGCTGGGCCAGGACAATGACGCGCTGCTGGCGCCGCTGCTGGGCGAGGCGGAACTCGCGCGCCTGCGCGCCGCGGGCGTGGTGCTTGATGGAGGGAGGAAGTGATGCGCCGCATCTGGCGTTCGATGCTCTACGTGCCGGCGAACGTGCCGCGCTTCGTGGCGAAGTCCGCCACCGCCGGCGCCGACGCCGTGCTGCTGGACCTCGAGGACAGCGTGCCGCCCGACCGCAAGCGCGAGGCGCGTGATGCACTGCGCGATGCCGTGCCCATGGCGCGCGGCGGCGGCGCCGATGTGCTGGTCCGCGTGAACCGCCCGCTGTCATTGACCGTGGGCGACATCGAGGCCGCGGTGGAGGCCGGCGCCGATGGCATCCTGCTGACCAAGGCCGTGGGGCCGGACCATGTGCAACTGGCGGCAGAACTGCTCGCCACGGCACCGCGGCCCATGTGCATGATCGTGATGATCGAGACCGCGGCCGCCCTGCCGCGCATGGCTGAGATGGCGCGCGCCTCGCCGCTCGTGGCCGGGTTGCTCATCGGCGCGGAGGACCTTGCCGCCGAATGCGGCGCTGCGGCGGATGACGAGCTCATCGCCATGGCCAAGCGGCAGATGGTGTTCGCGGCGGTTTCCGCCGCCGTGGCACCGCTCGGCACGCTCGGCACCGTGGCCGACTATCGCGACGCGGAGCGCGTGCGCGCGCTGGTGGCGCGTTCGCGCCGCGCGGGTTTCGTGGGGGCAAGCTGCATCCACCCTTCGCTGGTGCCCATCCTCAACGAAGGGTTCTCGCCGACGGAAGCGGAGCTCGATCTCGCGCGGCGGCAGCTCGCGGCGGCGGAGGAGGCCGCGCGCGAGGGTCGCGGTTCCTTCGTCGTGGACGGGCTGATGGTGGACGAGCCCATCCTGATCCGCGCGCGGCGAATCCTCGCGCTGGCAGCCGGCTGAACGCGGCGGGTTGCGCTGCGGGAGCTGGGATTCCATCATTCCCCATGTCGGTGGGTGCGCCTTTTGGCGGGCCCGCCATCCAACGGGAGGACAAGGTCCATGATCATCATCCGCACGGGCGGAATCGGCCGCCGTGGCACCTTCATGCTCGGGGCCGCCGGCGCCGCCGCACTCGCCACCCCCGCCATCGGCCAGGGCCAGTTTCCCAACCGCCCCATCCGCCTGATCTGCCCCTGGACGCCGGGCGGCAGCACGGATTCGCAGATGCGCGCCATCGCGGAAATCGCGGGCCGCAAGCTCGGCCAGCCGGTCACCATCGAGAACCGCCCCGGTGCCGGCGGCGTCATCGGCCCGCAGGCCGTGGCGCAGGCCGCGCCCGATGGCTACACCATCGGCCAGCTTCCGATCAGCGTGTTCCGCCACCCGCAGATGGCGCAGCGCGCGCTGTTCAACCCGCTGGAGGACTTCACCTATATCGTCCACCTGACGGGCTATCTGTTCGGCACTGTGGTTCGTGCCGACAGCCCCATCCAGACGCACCAGCAGCTGGTCGAACGCGCGAAGGCGGAGCCTGGGCGCATCAGCTACGGCTCGCCCGGTGTCGGCACCTCGCTGCACATCACGATGGAGCAGATCGCGCTGGCGGCCGGGGCCGAGTTCCTGCACGTGCCGTTCCGCGGCTTCTCGGAGAACATCGCGGCGCTGCTCGGCGGGCAGATCGACGTGCTGGCGGACAGCTCGGCCTGGGCGCCGTTGGCGCTGGATGGCCGCGTGCGCCTGCTGGCGGTGTGGGGGCGTGAGCGCGCCAAGCGCTTCCCCAACGTGCCGACCCTGCAGGAGGTGGGCGTGCCCGTGGTGTCGTCCTCGCCCTATGGCTTCGGCGGCCCGAAGGGCATGCCCGAGGAGATCGTGGCCAAGCTGCACGACGCCTTCAAGGAGGCGCTGACCGACCCCGCGCACATCCAGATCCTGGACCGCTTCGACATGCTGCCCTGGTACATGAACACCGCGGACTACACGGCCTTCGCGCGGCAGCAATACGCGGATGAGGGCGTGATGATCCGCCGCCTGAACCTGCGGATCTAGAAGGGCATCAGGTCCGGCGGCGACGGTGTCCCACCAGGGCACCGGGCCGCCGGGCAAGCCTGACGCGCCCCGATGCGGCCTCCGCCGCGCCTGCGCGAGAAATCCCCTACACAAGGCTGCTCCCAGCCCTGTGCCATAGGCCCTGGAGCACGATCCGCGAAGGCGGAATCGCCGGAACGGCAGATCATTCTCCCAGCAGAGGCTGGACCATGATCCGTGTTTGCGGATCATGGTCCAGGCAGTCTTCGCCGTCGCGCCGGCCGCCCGCACATCCAGGCCAAC
>JBHYDO010000355.1:0-3862 GCA_051860645.1 Roseococcus sp. | reverse complement strand
AGTGTAGGCGGAAGACCCGGGCCTACCCGGACCACCCGGACCCATGGCGGATTTCCGCCATTTCTGCGCAGGTCAGACCCGGACCCACCCCGGACCCGAACCCGGACCCACCCGGACCCGGTCTCGCCGCGCCGAGCTGTGCCGCGGTCGCCGTGCCTCCCGTCATGCAGCCAGCCGATGAGGCTAATCCGATCCGCGCACCACCACGCGGGCGAGGTGGTCGCGATCGCGCCCGCGCCCGTCGCGATACCCCGACACCGCGCAATCCCATCCCGCTCACGACACCCCCAAATCAGGAGGTCACCTTGTTCAGCGAACACGTCACCGTCTATCGCGCCGGCAGCTTGACCACCGAGCCCGAGCCGGCCTGGCGCCGAGCTGCGCGCGATGGGAGCCCGAGCCGGGTTATGGCTGGATCGAGCAGCTCTCCTGTGAGCTCGATGCCGAACCGACCAACATCTTCGTGCTCAGAGAGGCCATCTACGACACCAACGTGCTCGTCTGGACCTTGCGAGAGGGCGGCCGCTACGTGGAGTTCCGGACCGATCAGACATTGATCGACGGCGTGCTCGTTCCGCGCCAGGAGGACTGGCTACCGTTCCACATCGGCTTCGTCGTGCCCTTCCTACAGGGCCATGCCACGCTCGCACTCTCCCACCGACAGGACCGCATCGCGAATGTGCTCATCGCCACCGCGCGTCACGGCAATGGCAAGCACATCTGCTCATTCAGCGGCCACTCGACCATCGATCTCGTCGGCTGACAGGTACCGACGCCGCTGATGCCGCATTCGCCGCAGTGCTCGAAGGTTCCGACGAACCTCCGTGAGGACGGCGAGATGGAGCGTCCCTGAGCAGCGCCGCGGCCGTGGGATCAAGCCACGCGCAGCGGCACGGGATGGGCGTGACGCGACGAAGGACGTCACCCGTGCCCTGGCGGCACTGGGTGGCGCCGGCAGTCCGGCCGGCTTGTGTGTCTGGCACGTGGTGGGCTGTGAGGCCTCGGTGCGCGAGTGGGCCATGCGTCAGGGCTGGGGCGGCAGGCCCGTGCCCACGTCGCAGGCGCAGGGCATGCTGGTCGCCGCCCTCGCCGTGCTCGCCGCGCACTACGGACTCACGCGCCGGATCGAGCGGCTGGCCGGCAGCACATGCAGGGCGGCGTCGATCCGCAGCTGCCGGTGATGATAGGAGTCACGCGCGGCCCGGCTTGCGAGACCGTTGCAGGCGAAACGCTGCCTCCGCCGAGCCAGGGCATCCCTCGCGAGTGAGGTCGCCACAGGGCTGCATGCGTGACGGGGGAACGCCAATGATGGAGCCGTCCAGCCCGCCCGCCCTTGCCCGGCTCGGTGCCATCCTCGGCGCCGCCACGCTGCTCGTCTGGCCGGCGTTGATGAACCGCTATCCGATCATGTTCGTCGATACGGCCGCCTACCTGCTGCACACGATCACGGGCGAGGCGCCGTGGGACAAGACCGCGGCCTATGGTCCGTTCCTCCTGCTGTTCCACCAGGGCATCACCCTGTGGCTGCCGCTGGCGGCGCAGGGAGTGATCCTCTCCTGGCTCCTGTGGCTGGTGCAGCGCACTGCCTGCGGCCGCGTCACCCCGGCGCGACACCTGGTTCTGTCCGGAGGGCTGGCGGGACTCACCTCCGCGCCCTGGTTCGCCGCCATGCTGATGCCGGATGTGTTCACACCGGTCGTGGTGCTGTGCCTGTTTCTGCTCGGCTTCGGCGAGGGGCGGCTTGCTCGGGCGGAGTTGCTCGCCGTCGGGCTGATCGGCGCGGTCGCGATCGCGGTCCACCTGTCGCATCTGCCCAGCGCGGTCGCGCTCGTGCTGCTGGTGCTGCTGGGGCGTCGGCAATGGCGGCCAGCGCTGCGCGCTGCCATGCCGCTGGCTGCGGCGATCGTGTTCCTTCTGGGAGCGAACTGGCATGCCTTCGGTCGTGTCACGCTCTCGGCGCATGGCGCGATCTTCCTGCTGGCACGGCTGCAGGAGGACGGGCCGGCCGTCTTGGCCTTGCGCGATCACTGCCCGGCGGCCGGCTGGTATCTCTGCGATTTCGTCGACCAGATGCCGATGGACAGCGACCACTTCCTGTGGAACCCGGAGAGCCCGGTGCCGCCGGTGGGCAGCGTGCGGCTCGCCCCAGAGGCGCGTCAGGTGGTCGCGGCGACGCTGCGCGACTATCCGCTGGCGGTAGCTCGCGCGGCTCTCGGTAACTGGATCGAGCAGCTGCTTCTGGTCCGGGTCGGGGACACGCTGGACAATCTGGATCTGGACCAATTCGCCGATCAGGTCTTGGCGCAGGGCTTCCCGCCGCGCGAGCGCGCCGCGTTCGAAGCTGGGGCCCAGATGCGCGGCGATCTCGAACGTCTCGCCGCGCCCCTTCTGAAGCCGCATGTGCCGGCGCTGTTGGCGTCTCTGCCCGTCATCCTGGCGGGAGGGTGGCGTCTTGCACGGAGAGGGGATGGGCCCCGTCTCGGTCTCCTGCTCTGCGTGGTGGTTGGCGTGATGGCCAATGCCTTGGCGACCGGGGCGCTCTCCAAGCCGCATCTGCGCTACCAGGCACGCATCGTCTGGCTGCTGCCGCTCGCGGCCGCGTTGGCATTCTGGCCGCCGTCAGGAGGCGATGCGCAGCACCGCGCCACGCCCGTCGCACCCAAGCCCGGCTGGCCAGCCCGCGCTGACGTCGCAGGTGCAGGGCATGCTGGGCGCAGCCCTCGCCGTACTCGCACCGCCTTACGGTCTGGAGGTGCGGCGGTCACCTGATCCGCGGCACCGTAAGACCGCAACGGGTAGGGCTGGCGAGCGGCGTGCGTAGGTCGGCCATGCGCTGCAACTCAGGGTTTGCGTCAGCGCCTCGCGCGGTATCGGCTTGCGAACGGAACGTCTCGGGCGCACGATTCCCGGCGAGTTGGAGAGGAGGCGAGAATGTCGCTCGAACGCATGATCCTGTTCGTGGTCGGCGTGGTTGTCCTGGGGAGCGTGCTGCTCAGCGTCTACCACAGCCCGCACTGGCTCTGGGTGACCGGCGTGATGGGCGCGCACCTCATCCAGGCCTCCTTCACCGGCCTCTGCCCGGTGGTGCGGATGTTGAAGAAGATGGGCCTGCCGGAACGCGCCGGCTTCGCCTGATCGCCGCGCCCTGTGCCACGCTCTCGGCGCAAGGCGGCGAAGGGCTGAGGCCGCGTCGGGCGTCGTTACGCGAACGGCGCCCGATCATCCTTCGCGAGCGTAGAGAAACGCGCTCGTGCGAAAGAATGTCGTGTTGTCGAGTGAAACTCACATTGCGTACCCTGTCGCTACTCGGTGAAGATGCGCCTGCGGGGCATCGGATCGGGTGCGGCACGGGTTCCCAGCGCGCCTGCGCGCTGGGGTCCCGTCTCGGGTGAGCGTAGTCCCGCGTGTTGGAGCGGAAACGACCGGCTCTCGGAAAGCCGCAGAAACCTTGGACACTTTCCACGACGGAACGAACGGCGAGAGACGCTAGCGCAACGGACGGCTCGGTAAGCCGCAGAAAACATGGTTCCTTCTGGCGCCGTTCCGTATGCCGGGGGCGGGCGCGCCGGACCGGCCTAGCGCCAGTCTGAAAATATGGTTCGCAGTTCGCACTTTCTCCGCGTGATTTCAATCGGATAGCTGCGAACCATGGGCCGCATGGTTCGCACCTGCGGCCGTCATGGTTCGCACCTGGTTCGCACTCCTTCAAGCCTGGACGGTGACGATGCAGCTCCCCTGGATGGCAGCGAAGATCGTGCTGCGCCCGGTGGCGGAGCTGCGTGCGCATCCGGGCAATGCGCGCGTCCATTCGGCCACGCAGATCGAGCAGATCAAGGCCAGCATGCTGGCCTTCGGCTTCACC
>JBHYDO010000354.1:0-3874 GCA_051860645.1 Roseococcus sp. | reverse complement strand
GGACCTGCGTCTGGCGGGCAGCCCGCAGGCGCCGCAGCTCTCGGGCACGGCCAGCGTGAGCGGCGCCAGCTATCGCAACCTCGCGCAAGGCGTCCGGCTCGACAATGTCTCGGCGCGGCTGGTGGCCGAGGGCGAGCGGCTGGTGCTGCAGCAATTCTCCGCGACCACGCGCGGCGATGGCCGCCTCTCAGGCCAGGGCTGGGTGGAGCCGCTGGGCCAGAGCATCCCCGCCGAGCTGCGCCTCACCGCCCGCAACGCGCGGCCCGTGCAATCCGAGCTGGGCGAAGCGGTGCTGAATGCGGACCTTGCACTGCGCGGTCCGCTCCTGGCGGGCGGGAGCCTGTCCGGCCGCATCGAGGTGACGCGGGCGGAGCTGCGCATCCCCGAGCAGTTCGGCGGCAGCATCCCCACGCTGGGCGAGGTGCGCGAAGTGGGGCCCCGCCCGGCCGGCCGCCCTGCTCCCGCGCCGGCCCGCACTGCCCCCGCGGCACCCGCCGGCCCACCCCTCACGCTCGACGTGCAGGCGGTGGCGCCGCGCGCCATCTTCGTGCGCGGCCGCGGGCTGGAGGCGGAATTGTCAGGCGACATCCGCGTCGGTGGCACGCTGGCCAATCCAGCTGTGACCGGCGCCTTCACCCTGCGCCGCGGCAGCTTCGACCTGGCGGGGCGCAGCCTGAACCTGACCCGGGGCGCCGCCCGCTTCGACACCGGCACGCTGGTGCCGACGCTGGATTTCCTCGCCACCTCTCGCACCCGCACCCATACCATCACGCTAACCATCATGGGGGCCGCCAATGCGCCCGAGCTGACGGTGGGCGCCGAGCCCGACCTGCCGCAGGACGAAGCCCTGGCCCGGTTGCTGTTCGACCGGGAGCTGCAGCGGCTCTCGCCCTTCGAAATCGCCTCCCTCACCCAGGCAGTGGCGCAGCTTTCCGGCATCATGCCGGCGGGCGGTGGCGTGACGGGGCGCCTGCGCGAGGCGCTGGGGCTGGACCGGCTCTCGGCGGGGGCGGCGGCGGAGGGTGGCGGGGCCACCATCGAGGCTGGGCGCTATGTGGCGCCTGGCGTCTATGTGGGCGTGCGGCAGGGCACCTCGGGCGCCGCGCCGGGGGTGGGCGTGCAGGTCGAACTCACCCCGCGGCTGCGGCTGGAGGCCGAGACCCAAACCGGCGAGGCCGGCGACCGGCTCGGCCTGACCTGGGGCTTCGAGTATTGAGCGGCCCTACTGGTTCCCACCCGTCAGCACCTGGCCGGACAGATTCTCGCTGAGCTTGGCCACCGCCGTGTGATCCTCGCCGGGGCCGAGGCTCTTGGCCGCCGCAGCCCACATTTCGCGCGTGAGCGCAGCCAGCGGCGTGGGCACGCCGGCCTCCTTGCCGACCTCCAGCGCGATCGAGAGGTCCTTGACCATCAACTCCAGCCCGAAGCCGCTGTCGAAGCGGCGCGAGAGCACGAACTGCCGGAACTTCTTCTGGGTGGAGTTGTTCATGCCGGTGGAGGCGTTCAGCACATCCACCATCAGCCCCGGCTCCAGCCCGAACTTCTGACCGATGAGCAGCGCCTCGATGCCGATGAGGAAGCCACCGGCGCTCACCAGGTTGTTCAGCGCCTTCATCGCCTGCCCCGCGCCGATGGGCCCGCAACGATGGATTGAGGTGCCCATGGCGCGCAGGATGGGCTCGGCCGCGTCCAGGTCGGCGTCGGCCCCGCCGGCCATGATGGCGAGTTCGCCCGTCTTGGCGCGCGGCACGCCGCCCGAGACCGGGCAATCCACCATGCGGATGCCGCGCGGGGCGAGGGCCTCGGCGATTTCCCGCGTGCGGGTCGGATTGCCCGAGGTCATGTCGATGAACAGCGCGCCCTCCGGCAGGGCGGGCCCGACCTCGGCGGCCACGAGCGCCACCTCGCGGCTGGTCGGCAGGATGGTGACCAGCGCTTCGGCGCCCGAGGCGGCCTCGGCCGCGCCGGCCGCGCCGCTGCCGCCGACCTCGGAGACGAAACGGGCCACGCGCTCGGCCGAGAGGTCGCTCACCACCACGTCATGGCCGGCCTTGATCAGGTTGGCCGCCATGGGCCATCCCATGTTGCCGATGCCGGCGAAGGCGATGCGGGCCATGCTACTTCTTCGCCTTCTTGTCGGCCGGCTTGGCCTTCGCCTTCGGCGCCTTCGCGGGCTTGATGGCGCCCTCGGCCAACAGCACCTCGTGCGCGGCCTTGAAGGCGTCGAGTGCCGCGGGGATGCCGCAATAGGCGGCGGCGTGGCTCAGCGTGGCGCGGATCTCGTCCACGCTGACGCCGTTGTTGAGCGCGCCCTTCACGTGCAGCTTCACCTCGGGGATTTTGCCGAGCGCGGTCAGCATCGCGAGATTGATGATGCTGCGCGTCTTGCGGTCCAGCGTAGGATCGCCCCAGGCCATGCCCCAGGCCCAGGAGGTGGTGATGCGCTGGAACGCCATCATGAAGTCGTCGGCCTTCTCAAGGCTGGCGTCCACATACTCGGCGCCCAGCACCTCGCGGCGGATGGGCAGGCCCTTTTCGAACAGGGCGTCGTCGTCGGCCATGGCGTGTCTCCCTCGGTCTGGCTTTGGCGCAGGCTGGGGTGCCTGGGGCGGGTGGTCAACGGGTGCCGCCGGTGCTTCCATGGCCGGATGTTCTTCGATGGCTTTATCCTGGATACCCGTAAGGTGCCCGACGCCGACGGGGAGGTCCAGGCGATCCGGCTGCGGCGCGGCGGCGAGGGGCCGCCCTTGCTGTTGCTCCACGGCAACCCGCAGACGCATGCCATGTGGCACCACATCGCGCCCGTGCTGGCGAAGCGCTTCACCGTGGTGGCGCCCGATCTGCGCGGCTACGGCCTGTCGGGCAAGCCGCCCGCCAGCGCCGACCACGCGGCCTATTCGAAGCGCTCCATGGCGGCCGACATGGCCGCGCTGATGGCGCAGCTCGGCCATGAGCGCTTCCAGGTGGTGGCGCATGACCGGGGCGCGCGGGTGGCGCATCGGCTGGCACTCGACCACGCGGCGCGGGTGGAGCGGATGTGCCTGATGGACATCGTCCCCACGCTGCATCACTTCGAGCACGCCGACATGGCCTTCGCCATGGGCTACTATCATTGGTTCTGGCTGGCCCAGCCGCACCCGCAGCCGGAACGGCTGATCGGCCAGGATGTGGAGCTCTGGTTCGACATCCACACCAACCGGGAACCCAAGGACCGCGGCTTCTTCCACCCCGAGGCCCGCGCCGACTACCTGGCCGCGCTGCACGCGCCCGGCACCGTGCACGCCATCTGCGAGGACTACCGCGCGGCGGCCACCATCGACCTAGTGCATGACCGCGAGAGCCGCGCGGCCGGCGCGCGCATCGCCTGCCCGCTGCTGGCGCTCTGGGGGGCGAAGGGCAAGATCGGGCAGTGGTATGACGCGCTGGAGGTTTGGCGCGGCTACGCCGCTGGGCCTGTTTCCGGCCATGCGGTCAACAGCGGCCACTACCTGGCCGAGGAGGCGCCGGAGCAGGTGCTTTCAGCGCTGGAGGGCTTCTTGGCGTAAGGACTGCCGGGCGCAGCGCCTGGCGCCTGCCCGGGCAACAGCGCGCGGTCGCGGTCAGTGCTGAACGGGGCGCCATGCAGCCGGGCCGCACCGCAGCCCCTTCCCCATCGTCGACGAGGGGCTGCGGTCAGGCGTCCATCTTGAGGGCGGCGATGAAGGCGCTCTGCGGGATTTCGACCTTCCCGAACTGGCGCATCTTCTTCTTGCCTTCCTTCTGCTTGTCCAACAGTTTCCGCTTTCTGCTGATGTCGCCGCCATAGCACTTGGCCGTCACGTCCTTGGACATGGCGCTGATGGTCTCGCGCGCGATGACGCGCCCGCCGATGGCC
>JBHYDO010000353.1:0-3912 GCA_051860645.1 Roseococcus sp. | reverse complement strand
GTTGGTTCAGGCCACGGCCGGGCGTGCCACCTGGCGCAACAGGGCGGCGGTGCAGGCGGCCTGGGTCTGGGCGGCGCGCTCGGCCTCGGACAGGAGTTCGGCGAGGTGCGCCAGCTCCTCCATCCGCCATTCGGTGCGGCCATGGCGGAGATGGGCGGAGGCGGCGCGCAGCAGCCCCGTCACCTCCTGCACGGCGGTGGTGAGGCGCAGGACGAGCTCCGTCGGGTTCTCCTCGCCGGGATGCGCGGCTTGGCGCGGGCCGTCGCTGGCCAGCAGGCGGGCGAACATCGCGGCGTCGGGTGAGATGGACACGTCGTTTCCCTCGGTGCGGGGTTCTCCCCGGTAGGTGGGCGCCAGCCGCATTTTCGCGCCGATTCCTTGACGGGTGATGAACGCCCGCGGAAACCGGCGCCGCGCAGGCGCGCGATACTGGACAGCAGGCGCGCTCGCCCTGTCTGATGCTGCGGGCTTTGCGCCTGCGCGAGGGGGAGAACATGCTCCGGATGTTGTTGCCGCTGGCTTGGCTTTGGCTGGGCCTTGCACCGCAAGCCGTGGCGCAGCCTGCGCCCTCGCCCAACTGGCTGCCCGTGGTGGCCGAGGCCTGCGCCCATGTG
Organism: Roseococcus sp.; assembly: GCA_051860645.1. Lineage (GTDB taxonomy): Bacteria > Pseudomonadota > Alphaproteobacteria > Acetobacterales > Acetobacteraceae > Roseococcus. Next base: position 3,298 of record JBHYDO010000353.1, on the reverse strand, counting down.
CCCGGCCCCTTCAACCAGCTCCGGGACAGCCAGGCCAGCCCCGCCCAGGTCTATGATCGCGTGCTGGCGCTGATGGCGCATCGTGGCGAGGTGCCCATGCTGACCGTGCTGGGCGCGCGCGGCACGGCGCGCTGGCAGCACCCCACCTTCGAGGTGCGGGTGCGTCCCGGCGGCACCCCGCGCGTGGATGGGCGCGACCTGGAGCAAGCCTGGCCGCTCGCCTTCTACACCGTGCTGGTGCGGCCGCTGCCCCTGCCCGAGACTCCCCCGCCGCCCGGCGTCAGCGCGTTCGAACACCACCGCGCGAGCCTGGCCCGCACCGCCCCGCCCACGCCTGGGTCCACCACCGGCCCCCGCGCCGCGGCCGAGAGCGGCACCTTCTCGCTGGCGCTGGAATTCGACTGGCCGCCCTCCGTCGAGGGGGAATGGGGCTGGTCGCGGCTGCTGCAGCGCTACGAGGTGCTGGTGCTGCCCTGCCTGCGCGAGAATGCCGAGGCGCCCATCACCTTCGCCACCAATTTCGGCCGGGCGGAGGTGCACCTGAACAACCCCGTGCTCGGTGCGGTGGTGGGCGTGCTGACGGCGCTGGCCGTGCTGGCGGTGCTGGGCTTTGCCGCGCGGCAGGTGAACGCGGCCAAGCTCCCGCCGGGCTGGGGACAGCTGCGCGCCTGGAGCCCCGCCTTCATCTGCCAGGACACCTTCGGCTACATGAGCCTCTCCGCCTTCCAGGTGTTCCTGTTCACCCTCGCGCTGCTGGGCGTCTATGCCTATGCCTTCGTGCTGACGGGCGCGCCGCCCAATGTGCAGCCCAGCGTGCTGGCGTTGGCGGGCATCACGCTGGCGGGCTCCACCGTGGCGAGCGCCGCCAACCGGCCGATGCTGGAGACGCCCAACCGCCTGTGGCTGCTCGGCACCGGCACCATCGAGCAGACGCACCGCGAGCCGCTCTGGGCCGACATGCTGACCACCAACGGGGCCGTGGACATCACCCGCGTGCAGGCGCTGGCTTTCACCCTCTTCGCGGTGACGGCGCTGGTGGTCCGCGGCTCGGAGAACCTGGGCGACTTCACCATCCCTGAGCAGTTGAACTATCTCATCGGTCTCAGTCAGGCCGTCTATGTCGCGGGCAAGGCCATCCCGGCCGACAGCGCGCGCCGGCTGAACGAGGAAATCCGCGCGCTGCGCGACGCCGAGGGGAGGGCCATCGCCAGCCGTGGCGACGCCGCCGCGCAGGCCGAGTTCGACCGCCTGAAGGCGGGGGCCGCGCCGCTGCTGCTCGACATCTTCGGCCCGCGCTTTCGCCGCGCGGCGCTGGACGGGCTGGTGCCGGGCGGGCGGCTTGGGCCTATTCCGCCGCCTGCTGGGTGAGCAGGCTCTGGCCCGGGCGCAGGCGGGTGAAGGCCACCTCGCGCCAGCCAAGCCTGACCTCGCCCTCCTCCAGCGTGACGAGGGTGTGCCGCAGGCCTTCGGTGTCGGGGTTGGTTTGCGGGAAATCCTCGCGCCAATGTGCGCCGCGGCTCTCCTCCCGCGCGGCCGAGGCGGCCACGATGGCGCGGCTGATGAGGATGAGGCTTTCCAGGTTCAGCCAATCCGCCCAGGAGAGGTTGAAGCCGCGCATGCCATCGGCCACGCCGGCCGCATGGAGTTCGGCCTCGATGGCGTCCAGCCCGCTCTCGGCATCCGCGAGGCCCCGGGCGTCGCGCAGGATGCCGGCCTTGTCCCACATCAGGCTGGCCAGGGCGTCGCGCAGCGGGTTGAGCGGTCGGGGCGCGCGGCCGAAGGGGGCCAGCGCCGCATCCATCGCCGCCATCAGCGCCATCTCGTCCGGGGCCGCCAGTTCGCCCTCGCGGGGGACGAAGCGCGCCATGGCATCGCCCGCCAGACCGCCGAAGACGGTGGAGTTGGCCACGCCATTGCCGCCCAGGCGGTTCGCGCCATGCACGCCGCCCGTGTCCTCGCCGGCGGCGTAGAGGCCGGGCAGGGCGGTGGAGCCATCGGCGCGGAACACCAGGCCGCCCATCATGTAGTGCGCGGTGGGCACGACCGGCACGCGGTCGCCGGCCAGGTCAAAGCCCATGTCGGCGCAGCGTTCCATCATGCCCTTGAACATCTTGGCCACCTTGTCGGGGCCGAGATGCTTCATCTCCAGCCACAGCCCGCCTTCCTTGTTGACGCGGCCGGCCTGGATCTCGCGCTCCATGGAGCGGCTGACGATGTCGCGCGTGGCCCGTTCGTTGCGCGGATCGTAGTTGTGCATGAAGCGCTCGCCGCTGCCGTTCAGCAGATAGCCGCCGGCGCCGCGAAGGCCTTCCTCGATGATGGTGCCGGTCATGCGCGTGCCGGGGCCCGCCAGCACGCCCGTGGGGTGGAACTGCACCATCTCCATGTCGCGCAATTCAAGGCCGGCGCGGAGTGCCATGGCCATGCCGTCGCAGGACTTGTCGCCGGAGGGGGTGTGGTACTTGTACATGGTGGGCCCGCCGCCGGTGCCGAGCAGCACGGCCTTGGCCTGCACGAAGACGAACCCCCCGCGCCGGATGTCCAGCAGCAGCACGCCGCTGATCCGCGCCCCGTCATGGGAGCGGATGAGGGCCAGCGCCCGGTGTTCCTCCAGCCGCTCGATCCCGCGCGCCCAGACCTGTTCGGCGAGGCGGTTGATGATCTCGATGCCGGTGAGGTCGCCCTTGTGGACGGTGCGGTCGAAGGTCTGCCCGGCGAAGGCCTTCTGGTGGATGGTGCCGTCGGGGTTGCGGTCGAAGAAGCAGCCCCAGCGGTTTTCCAGTTCGCGGATGCGCGTCTGCGCCTCGGTGACCAGCGTCCAGGCCAGGTCCTGGTCGTTCAGCCACTTTCCGCCGTCGAGCGTGTCCATGAAGTGGCGCTCGGCTGAGTCACCGGCGGCGAGGGCCACGTTGTAGCCGCCCTGCACCATGCGCGTGCAGCCGGATTTGCCGAGCAGGCCCTTCACCGCGACGGTGACCTGCAATTCCGGGTTGGCGGACTTGGCGTGAAGCGCGGCCAGCAGCCCCGCCCCGCCGGAGCCGAGGATGAGGATGTCGGTGGTGCGGCGTTCGATCAGGCTCATCTTGGCCCCCTCGGGTTGGCGGGCACGCCGCATTGGCAATCGGCGGCGGGCGGCTGTGGCGTGGGTTGCGCGGCGGCAGGGAGGGCGAGGGCCAGCAGCAGGACCAGCGTCCGCATCACCCCGCCCCCAGCTTCGCCAGCACCGCGGCGCGGCGCGCCTCCACGCTCGCCTGCACGTCGCGGTAGAGGCTGCCGCCATGGCTATCCATGCCCACGA
>JBHYDO010000352.1:0-3964 GCA_051860645.1 Roseococcus sp. | reverse complement strand
CCGTCAGCATCGCCCCGCGCACGGCCCTGCCCGGCGCGCTGAAGGCACTTGCGGGCCGCACCGTGCGGCTGGACCCCGAGGCCACCCCGGCCTGGTTCGCCGCCACCCTGCGCGAGGCTGGCGCCAAGACCAGCGCGGGCGAGGACCCCTGCCGCCTGCCGCGCGCCATGAAGAACCCGACCGAGCAGGAGGGCGCCCGCCTGGCCCAGCGCCGGGACGCCGGCGCGGTGGCGCGCTTCCTCGCCTGGTTCGCGGCCGAGGCGCCGCGCGGCACCCTCACCGAGATGTCCGCCGCGGCCCATCTGCTGGATCAGCGCCGCCTGCTGCCGGGCTTCGTGGCGGAGAGCTTTCCCGCCATCTCGGGCGCGGGCGAGAACGGCGCCATCGTCCATTACCGCGTCACCCCCGCCACCGACCGGCCCATCCGCCCGAATGAGTGCTACCTGATCGACAGCGGCGGCCAGTTCCCGGACGGCACCACCGACATCACCCGCACCCTCTGGACCGGGCCGGACGCGGCACCCGCCTCATTGCGCGCGCGCTATACCGCCGTGCTGCGCGGGCACATCGCGCTCGGCACGCTGCGTTTCCCGGAGGGCGTGGCGGGGCCGCACCTGGATGCCATCGCGCGGCGGCCGCTGTGGGATCTGGGCCTCGACTACGACCACGGCACCGGGCACGGCGTGGGCAGCTTCCTCTCGGTGCATGAGGGGCCGGCGGCCTTCAGCCGGGCCGCGAAGGTGGTACCCATCCGCCCGGGGATGATCCTCTCCAACGAGCCAGGCTATTATTTGCCGGGCCATTACGGCATCCGCATCGAGAACCTGCTGCTGGCCCGCCCCGCCGAGCCCGAGGCCGACCAGGCGCGCCCCTTCCTGGAGTTCGAGACGCTGACGCTGGCGCCCTATTGCCGCGCCCTGCTGGAGGTGGCGGCGCTGACGGTCGCCGAGCGCGCCTGGGTGGATGCCTACCACGCCCGCGTGCGGCGCGAGGTGGGGCCGGCACTGGATGCGGCGACGCGGGCCTGGCTGGAGCGGGAGTGCGCGCCCTTGCCGTGAGCCACCAATTCACGCTCCCGGCAAATGGCCGGGGCCGATCGGGCGCATGGTCCGCGCGTCCGATTCACGCCCCCGGCAAGTGGCCGGGGCCGATCGGGCGCTACCCGAGCCCCGCCCGCACCCGGAACTCCGCCTCGCTGAGGACAGCCACTCCCAGTTCCGCAGCCTTCGCGGCCTTGGAGCCGGCATCGGCACCCACCACCACGAAGTCGGTCTTCTTCGACACGCTCTTGGTCACCTTCGCGCCCAGCGACTCGGCCCGCGCCTCGGCTTCCTGGCGCGAGAGGGTTTCCAGCGTGCCCGTGAACACCACCGCCTTGCCGGCGAAGGGGTTGCCTTCCGCCTCGATGGCCGCCGCATCCTCGGGCGTCACCTCGGCCAGCAGGTCGTCGAGTGCGGCTAGGTTGAGGGGCTCGGCGAAGAACTCCACCAGTTCGGTTGCGATGGCGGGGCCGATGCCCTGGATCGAGCCCAGCTCCTCGCGCGCCTCGCTGCCGATGATGCGCGCCTCCACCATGCGCGCGCGAAGTGCGCCGATGGAATGGTAGTGCCGCGCCAGCAGCTTCGCGTTCTGCTCGCCGATGCGGCGGATGCCGAGCGCGAAGAGGAAGCGTTCCAGCGGCACGCGCCGTCGCGTCTCGATGGCGGCCAGCAGGTTCGGAACCTTGCGCGCCTCCTCCGGCCGCTTGGCGTTCGCCCCCCAGCCCTTGAAGCCGCGCAAGGTCGCGGCGTGCGCGTGCAGCCGAAAAATGTCGGCCGGGCCTTTGACTAGGCCCTCGGCATGGAGCAGGTCGATCACCTCCTCGCCCATGCCCTCGATGTCCATGGCGCGGCGGCTGACGAAGTGCTTCAGGCGCTCGGTCGTCTGCGCGGGGCAGATCAGGCCGCCCGTGCAGCGGCGCACCACGTCATCGCCCTCGCGCACCGCATGGCTGCCGCAGGCCGGGCAAATGGTGGGGAAGGTGAAGGGCGAGCCGCGCTGGGCCCCCTCCGGATTGGCCGTGCCGACGACTTGCGGGATGACGTCGCCGGCGCGCTGGATGGTGACCAGGTCGCCCTCGCGCACATCCTTGCGCGCGATCTCGTCCTCATTGTGCAGCGTGGCGTGGGTGACGGTGACACCGCCGACGAAGACCGGCTCCATCACCGCACGCGGCGTGAGCGCGCCCGTGCGGCCCACCTGGATCTCGATGCGCAGAAGACGCGTGGTGGCCTGCTCGGCCGCGAATTTCCAGGCGATGGCCCAGCGCGGCGCCCGCCCCACGAAGCCCAGCCGCTGCTGCCAGTCCAGCCGGTTCAGCTTGTAGACCACGCCGTCGATGTCATAGGCGAGGCCAGGCCGCGCCTCGCCCATTCGCGCCTGAAAACCGGCCGCGTCGGTGACGCGGGCGGAGAGCGGGTTCACCGTGAAGCCCCAGGCCTTGAGGCGTTCCAGCCATGCCCAATGCGTCGCGGCCGGCGTCTCGCTCGCCTCGCCCATGGCGTAGGCGAAGAGCTTCAGCGGGCGCTGCGCGGTGATGGAGGCATCGAGCTGCCGCAACGACCCGGCCGCCGCGTTGCGCGCGTTGACCGGGACGGTGACGGCCGGACCAAGCTTTTCGCCCGCGGCCTTGCGCGCCTCGCGCGCTGCGAGCGCGGCTTCCTGCTGGGCGCGGAAGGCCAGGAAATCCGGGCGTTCCATGAAGACCTCGCCGCGGATTTCGATGCGCGCCGGAAAGGGGGCAGGCAATTCGCGCGGCAGGTCGCGCAGGGTGAGCAGGTTGGCGGTGATGTCCTCGCCCTCGGCGCCATCGCCGCGCGTGGCGCCGCGCAGGAACTGGCCGTCCTCGTAGAGCAGGTTCACCGAAAGGCCGTCGATCTTGGGCTCCGCCACGAAGTCGAGCGCTTCGTCCTCGGGCAGGCTGAGGAAGCGGCGGATGCGCGCGGCGAACTCGGCGAAGTCGGCGGCGTCGAAGGCGTTGTCCAGGCTGAGCATGGGCGCCAGGTGGCGCGACTTGGCAAAGCCCTCCGCCGCGCGGCCCGAGACCTTCTGGGTCGGGCTGTCGGGGCGCAGGAATTGCGGATACAGCGCCTCGAGCGCGCGCAGCCGGCGCATTAGCGCGTCGTATTCGGCGTCGGTGACGAGGGGCGCGTCCTGCTCGTAATAGGCGCGGTCATGCGCCGCGATCTGCGCGACAAGGGCGGCGATCTCGGCTTCGGGGCTCGCGGTCATGCGGTGTCGGCCAGCGCGGCGAAGGCGAGGCCATCGAGCGAATTCACCTGCAGCGTCTCGGCCTCGGCGCCGATTGCCGCATAGAAGGCAGCGCCGCCGGCATTGCCGGGCAGGGCCGTCCACTCGAGGAAACGGCCGCCCTCCGCCCGCACCGCGGCCGCCGCGGCGGCGACCAGCGCGCGGGCCAGCCCCTGGCGGCGATGGGTGCGGGCCACGTAGAGGTCGCCCATGAAGGCGCCGCGTGAGCCGTGCGTGGTGGCGAAGCAGGGGTGCAGGGTGAGGTAGCCGACAGGCGGTTCGCCCAGCACCAGCAGGCGGCCGATGGCGCGCGCGCCCAGGAAGGCGTCGCACAGCGTCGCGGCGTCGGGGCTGCGCGCGGGGTCGTAGCCTTCCTCGGCGTTGAGCGCGCGCACCAGCGCGGCCACGGGGTCGGCGTCCTCGGCGGTGAAGGGGCGGGGCGTCACGACGCCGCCAGCCGCGCCAGCGCCGCCCCCTCGATGATCTCGCCGCTGAAGCGCCCTTCGCTCACGGCGCCGATGGTCCGATAGAACATCAGCGCCTCGTCATCGCCCTCGTCCACGCCCCACCAGAGGCAGGCGGCACCCTGCGCCGCGGCCTCGCGCGCGAGGGCGGCCATCAGCGCCCGGGCGCAGCTGCGCCGGCGCGCCTCCGGGCGCGTGTAGAGATCGAGCAG
>JBHYDO010000351.1:0-3965 GCA_051860645.1 Roseococcus sp. | reverse complement strand
TCAGGAACAGGTCGACAAGGTGCTCGACGCCATGGCCAAGCACCACGAGGATGAGGCTGGCCAGCAGCACCCAGCGCACGCGCCCGGTGATGCGGCCCTGGCGCGCCTCCTGGCCGGAAAGATTCTTGTTCGGGTCAATGTCGGTCATGCGGGGGACAACGCGGGTTGCGCCCCCTGGTTGCGAGAAGGGGGGCATTCAGCGCCCCCGGGCGCGCGCGCAGCCGCCCAGTGGGCGGGGACCTCAGCCGCCTTGCAGGCGCTCGCTTCAGCCGCCTTGCAGGCGGGGCCAATTCGCATCGCCGCGGGTGATGCGGCGGGCGATGTCACGCTCCCATCGCCGCTGCACGCCCAGATCGTAGTTGAGGAACAGCCGCCCGTCCACGATGCGCCAGGCCTGCGGGTCGATCGGCGCGGTGTAGCCCTCGGACACGGCGAAGGCGCAGAAGCCGCCATAGGCCGGGGCGTAGCGGGCCGGATCGGCCGCGAAGGCGTCGCGATGCGCCGCCGTGGCGAAGAGCCAGCGCGCGCCCTGCCATTCATGCTCGAACTCGGCCAGGCCCGGCCGGGGGCGACCCTCGGTGAAATAGGCCACGACATCGGTGCCGCGGACGGCCACGCCATCTTCCGCGAAGGTCCGGGCCCCGGCGGGGGCGAGGCTCGCGGGCAGCAGCAGCAGGCCAGCGGCCAGGAGGGTGCGTCGGTCCATGGGGTGTCTCCTTCCCATGCTGCTTCGCCGGCCGGGCGGCGGCGGTTACGCCGGGTTCTCGCCCCCTCCCGCGCGCCGGCATCATGCCTCCGGGAGGTGCCAAAGCCGGGCGGGCGTGCTATATCCTGCGGCGGAAGGTCGGCGCGGACGGGCTCCTCGCCAACCCGGTCAGGTCCGGAAGGAAGCAGCCGTAACGGGTTCTTGCCCGGGTCGCGTCCGGCCTTCCACCCTTTTCCACCGGCCGGTCTTCAGCCGGTTGGCGTTTTCGCCGACAGGACCCATGCCCAGCGATCTCGAGCGCGACATGAGCCCGGCGGAGCCCGATGCGGGCATCCCCGAGCCCCCCCCGCCCGAGGGCCCCGGCCTGTTCGGCTTCGATGAGGCGCCGGCCCCAGCGCCCGTGCCGCCGGTTGCGGCCAAGCCCACGCCCTACCGCGTGCTGGCCCGCAAATACCGGCCCCAGGCCCTCGACGACCTGATCGGCCAGGAGGCGCTGGTCCGCACCCTGCGCAACGCCTTCGCCCGCGGCCGCGTCCACCACGCCTTCCTGATGACCGGCGTGCGCGGCGTGGGAAAGACCACCACCGCCCGCATCATCGCCCGCGCGCTGAACTGCGTGGGCGTGGACGGGAAAGGCGCCGCGACGGCCGACCCCTGCGGCCTTTGCCCCGAATGCGTGGCGATTCTCGCCGACCGCCACCCCGACGTGATCGAGATGGACGCCGCCTCCAACCGCGGCATCGACGACGTGCGCGAACTGCGCGAGGCGCTGCGCTTCCGCCCCGCGCAGGGCCGCCAGAAGGTGTTCATCCTGGACGAGGTCCACATGCTGACGGAGCAGGCCTTCAACGCCCTGCTCAAGTCGCTCGAGGAACCGCCGCCGAACATCACCTTCATCCTGGCCACGACCGAACTCCGGAAGGTGCCCATCACCATCCGCAGCCGCTGCCAGACCTTCGCGCTGAAGCGCGTCCCGGAAGATCGCCTGCGCGCCCATTTCGCCCGCATCGCGGGGCTGGAGGGGGCCGCGGCCGAGGAGGGCGCGCTGGCCCTGCTGGCCCGCGCGGCCGATGGCTCGGTGCGCGACGGCCTCTCCCTGCTGGACCAGGCCATCGCGCTCGCCGGCGAGACCGGGGGCGTCACCGCCGAGAGCGTGCGCGACATGCTGGGCCTGGCCGACCGCGCCTTGGTGCTGGACATCCTGGAGGCCGTGCTGCGCGGCGACCTGCCCATGGCACTGTCCCGCCTGGGCGAAGCGCATGAGCGGGGGGCGGACGCCGCGAACATCCTCTCCGACATGCTGGAGCAGGTGCATATCCTCACCCGCTTCGCCGCCATCCCCGGCCTGCGCGACGACCAGGGCCTGCCCGAGAATGAGCGGGTGCGCGGCGCGGCCCTGGCGGCGAACCTGTCGGTGCCCATGCTCACCCGTGCCTGGCAGATGCTGCTGAAGGGGCTGGAGGAGGCGCAGCAGGCCCCCGACCGGCGCGCGGCGGCCGAGATGGTGCTGATCCGCCTGGCCCATGTGGCCGAGATGCCCACGCCGGGCGACATATTGAGGCGCCTGGAATCGGGCGGCGGCGTCGCGGCCGGCGGTGCTCCCGCGCCCCAAGGGTCCGGCGGCGGGCTACGCGCCGTTGCGGGCGGTGGCGCCGTGTTGGCGGCGGCACCCGCCCCCGCTCCGGCCGCCCTTCCGCAACCCGCCGCCTGGCGCGAGGTGGTGGCGCTGGCCAGCGGCACCCACCCGCTGCTGCACGCGCATCTGCTGCATGACGTGCACCCGGTGCGCCTCTCGCGCGGGCAGATCGAGATCCGCGTCCGTCCCCAGGCCCCGCGCGACCTGGCGGCGCAACTGACCAGGCTGCTGGAGGAGAAGACCGGCGCGCGCTGGACCATCGCCGTCACCAACGCGCCGGGCGAGCCGACGCTCGCCGAGCAGGCGCAATCCGCCGAACAGGACCGCCGCGCGGCGGCCGCCACCCACCCCCTGGTCGTCGCCATCCTGACGGCCTTTCCGGGTGCCTCCATGGAGGCCGTGCGCGACGCCAATGTGGACGCCTACGGGCTTGCGCCGGTGATCCCCGCGGAGGAAACCCTTGCGGACTTCGAGGGCCCGGACTTCGCGCCCCCCGACGCCGAGCCTGCCTATGACGATGAATTCCCCGAGGAGGATTGAGTGAAGAATCTTGGCAACATGCTCAAGCAGGCCCAGCAGATGCAGACCCGCATGGCGGAGATGCAGGCCAAGCTCGAAGCCACCGAGGTGGAAGGCCAGGCCGGCGGCGGCATGGTGAAGGTGAAGCTGACCGGCAAGGGCGATTTGCGCCGCGTCGCGATCGACCCCTCGCTGATGACCGCCGACGACCGCGAGGTACTGGAGGACCTGCTGGTCGCCGCCCATGCCGACGCCAAGCAGAAGGTCGAGGCCACCATGGCCGAGGAAATGCAGAAGGCGACGGCCGGCATGGGTCTGCCGCCTGGGCTGAAGCTGCCCTTCTGATTTCTTGGATCCGGTCGAGCACCTGATCGGCCTGCTGTCGCGCCTGCCCGGCATGGGCCGGCGCAGCGCGCGCCGCGCGGCCCTGCGCATGCTGGCCGACCCCCAGGCGCTGATGCTGCCGCTGTCGGATGCGCTGCGGGCGGCGGCGGAGGCGGTGACGCCCTGCTCCATCTGCGGCAACCTCGACGCCTCGGACCCCTGCCGCATCTGCACCCACCCCGACCGCGACCAGGGCCTGGTCTGCGTGGTGGAAGGCGTGGCCGACCTCTGGGCGCTGGAGCGCGCGCACGCCCATGGCGGCGTCTATCACGTGCTGGGCGGCACGCTCTCCGCGCTTTCCGGCACCGGGCCAGAGGAGTTGCGCATCCTGCCGCTGCTCCGCCGCGCACAATCAGGCACGGTGCGGGAGGTGATCCTCGCCTTGCCCGCCACCGTCGAGGGCGCCAGCACCGCGCATTACCTCCAGGACCGGCTGGCCGCCAGCGGCGTGGCCGTCACGCGCCTCGCCCAGGGGGTGCCCATCGGCGGCAGCCTGGATGCGCTGGATGACGGCACGCTGGCGGCGGCGCTGCGGGCGCGGCGCTAGGCTCTCGACCCATTGATCCGCTTGCATCGACGGGGGCTGCCGTGATTCTGAACGGGGCGGAGGTGCTCTCATGTCCGTCCCGTTCCTGCTCCCACCGGCGCAGATGCGCCGCATCCGCCCGCACTTTCCGCTCTCGCACGGCATCCCGCGCGTGGATGACCGCCGTGTCCTCA
>JBHYDO010000350.1:0-3971 GCA_051860645.1 Roseococcus sp. | reverse complement strand
AGGCGTCGCGCGCGGCGAAGGCGGGCGCGATCTTGTCCAGGTCGTTCTGGAAGGTGGAGAGATACATGATGTTGAAGCCGACCTGCATGCCCGCCGCCTTCAGCGCGCGCGCAAGGCCGATGCCGTGGTCGAGCTTCTCGGGCGCGACCGTGATCCGCACCATGTCCACGATGCCGGCGAGATGCCCGAACAGCGGGCCCATGCGGGCCGGCGTGGTGCCCTTGCCGTCGATCATGACGACGAGCTTCTGGTCGGGGCGGAGTGCGGCGCGCGCCTGGCGCAGCTTGTCGCGCGAGAGAAAGAAGAACTCACCCGCATAGCCAGGCTGCGGGTCGTTCACATAGCCGAGTTCGACGTGGCGCACCGGAAGACGCGCCAGTGAAGCGAGGTAGGTGCGCACCAGCGGGACATCGAAATCCCAGTTGGTGTAGTAGCCGCCATCGCGCAGCGTGCAATCCAGCAATTCGACCATGTGGGGCACTCCCGCGCTCGACTTTCACTCAACCTAGTGACTTGGGGGGCGGCCAGCAAGGCAAGGGATCACCCCAGGGCCGTGGCGGCGCCGCGGTCAACCGGACATTGCCAGCCCGGAGAATACGCGGGGCGGCCGGGTGCCTCAGGCGGGGGCCCCCGCGGGGAACAGCACCCGCAGCCCATCCGCGGGCCTGGTGGCGGGCAGGTCGAAGGGCGTCCAGCGCCGCACCAGCAGCAGATGCTGGCCATCAACCCTGTGGTTCACGGCGCCGGTCAGGTCGGGCGGGCCGTCCTCGCGCCCCAAGGGGATGGGCCGCCCCTCGGCGAGGCGCAGCCCGAGGCGCCGCGCCGCCACCAGGGCGAACAGCCCAGCCCGGCGGGCGGGGCTGTCGGGCGCGAAGAGGGCCGGGCGGAGCGGACCCTCGATCACGCGCTCGCCCAGTTCGCACGGCCCCATCAGCACCGCCTCGAACAATGCGCGCGCGGCGGCCTCCGGCGTGGCGGGGCCGAGCGGCAGGAGGCCCACGCCGAAATCGGCCAGCCCGGCCAGCGCCTGCTCCTGAGCGGCAACCATCAGGCCATGGCGACACATCCAATCCCGCCGCGCGGCGTCGGGCAGTTCGCCCCCCAGATAGGCGCGCGGCATGTGCCCGTGGTCGAGCACCGCCTCGCGCTGCAGCAGGTAGACCTCCGACAGGTCCAGCCGGACCGCGACGCGTAGCGCATCCTCGGGGCGCGGAACCTGGATGGGGAAGTGGAAGCCGCGGCGGCCGTCGCCGAGCCCCGCATCGGCCAGGTCCTGGCGGAAGATCTCGACGCGCCCGGCGCCAACGCATCGCTGGTCCAGGAAGGCCAGCAGCAGCGCGCCGCCGACGTCCGCGGCGCCTGAATGGATCCAGCCCGAGACGTGGTCGGGGCTGCTCGACTCGATTGCGCCAATGAGCATGCCGAAGGGTTCCCTGCTGGTGCAATGCGGTGCCGGACCGGAGCCTGCGCGAAGGTCGTGCCGGTCACCGGCGGGGGGCCGGGCTGGACGGGTCGCGCAGGCGCTGGCTGTGTTGGCAACAGCCGAAAGTGTCGCGATGCGGCGCCGGCGCCGCAAGACGCAGGTGCAGCATTCATGCAGATTCCACAAATCTCCGCACCGCCTCCCGTGACCCTCCCCAGGGTTCCGCGACGGTGGTATCGAACCTGAATGCACGCACCGTCACGCCGCCTGCCGCGATGCCCCGCCCTGCCGGCCGCCTGCCGCCGGGCGGCCCCGCCGAGCCGGGCCATGTGCCCGTGAGCGGCCCCTACGCGCTGGCCGGCTGCGTCGAGAATGCCGAGCATGGCGATGGCGTCACCCTGCTGGGCGGCTGGGTGCGCCTGCCCGGGGCGGGCGCGGCGAAGCTGCGGCTGACCACGCAGGAAGGCCTGCGCCTCGAATGGCCGCTCGGGCGCCTGATGGCGCGGCGCGACCTGCCCGCCCAGGCCGACGCCCCGGCCGGCCGGGGCTTCCAGCTTGTCGTCACGGGCCTGCCCGACTGGAGCGAGGGCAGGCTCGACGTGGTGCATGCCGGCGGCGAGATCGCCCTGCACCCGCCCGCCATCCGCCCCACCCCCTTCCGCCCGCGCGGCCATCTGGACGGTGCCGATGCGCGCGAGGCCTGGGGCTGGCTGGTGCACGCGCCCGGCACCGAGGCGGTGATCGATATGGAGGGCATGGGCAGGCTGCCGGTGCGCTGCGACATCCACCGCGCCGACCTGCCCTTCGACGATGGCAGCGCGCTGCCCGTCTTCGGCTTCCACATGGCCTTCGCCGGCACCCCCCTGGCCGATGGGCAGGGCCCGCGCCGCGTCACGCTGCGCGCGGCGGGCGTGGCGCTGGGCGAAGTGCTGGTGGAGGGCGCCGGGACGCAGCCTGCGGGCGCCGCCCCGGCCGAGCTTGTCCCCGCCACCAGCCGCATCTCCGAATTGCTGGCCGAACGGCCGGCGGCATCCGCCCGGCCCGCCGCGCCCGTCCTGTTCCGGCCCGCTGCCCCGGCCCCCGCCGCGGCCTTGGCCACGACCATGACGCCCCCGCCGGCCCAGCCCGGCCCGGCACCCGAGGTGATGCTGGCGCTGGACAGCTGCCACGCCATCGGCGCCACCCATCTGCTCGTCATGGGCTGGATGGAGTGGGTGCCGGACGGGCACGACCCGGTCCTGCGCCTGTCGCCCGCCGACCCCGACGCGCCACCGCCCACGGTGATCCTGTTCGAGCGTCCGGACCTGGCCGCGACCGCCCGGCCGGGCCGCACGCGCCGCGGCTTCCTGCTGGTGGCCGCCCGCCCGGCGAATGAGGGCCTGCCCGCGCTGCGCATCCGCACCTCGGGCCAGGCCGCCTCCTTCCCGCTGCCCGGCGATGCCCATGGCCCGCCCCCCGGCGACGCCCTGCACAATTGCGCCTGGGGGGCCGTGTTCGACCTGCTGTGTGCCGCCGCCGCGGGCGGGGTGGCGGCGGCACTCCTGGCGCCAAGCCTCGGTCCTGCCGGCGCCTTCACCCGCTGGCTGGCCGGCGTGCCCTGGCTCGAACCCGCCGATTTCCCGCGCGTGGAGGCCTGGGCCGCGCCCTCGGGCGAATGTGCGCTCGGCCTGACGCTCAACCCCGCCATCGGGCCCGACACGCGGCTGCGCCTGCTGGCCCTGCTGCCCGAGGCCGGGCAGGTGCGGCTGCTGCCCGTCACGCAGGGGGCGGCGCTGCGCAGCGAGACCATGCTGCTGGCCCATGGCGCGCTGCTCGACATCACCGACCCGCCCGCGCCCGCCTTCGAACTGCTGATGGAATTGCGGCATGCGGGGGAGGGCCACTGGTTCCGCGTGAACCCCCGCCGCCTGGCCGCGCCGCTGCTGCTGGAGGCGCTGCATCGCCACGCGAACCTCCCCGAGGGGCCGGACCTGGCCGAGACGCTCGACTGGCTGCGCGCCCTGCTCGACGAGCGGCTGGAAAGCTTCGCCGCTATGATGCTGGCCGCCGGGCCGCCCGCGGCCGATGCCCGCGGGCCGCGCGTGCTGGTGCTGCACGGGCTGGACGATGCCTATGCTGTGCGGCTGCTGGCCGTGGCCGCGCCCGCCATCGAGGCCCATGTCGAGGCGGTGCTGCTGCTGGGCGCGCGCGAGTTCACCCAGGCCGCGGCCGAATTGTTCCTCCAGCGAGGGCGCATCGGGGCGCAGGGCGGCGCGGGGCTGGCCGTGCTGCTGCGCCCGCCGCGCGGCGTGGACGGGCGCGGCGATGGCGCTGGCGGCATCGTGATCCTGGACGTGCTGGAACTGGCCCGAGCGCTGGAGGAGGACCAGCTCGGCCCCGCCCTCGCGCCGCGCCTGCCCGGCGCTGCCCTGCCGCAGCTGGCGCGGCTTGCCGCCGTGGCCGGCCTGCCCGACGCCGCCGACGCCGCGGCGCGCCTCGCCGCCGTGACGAGCGGCGCGGGGACGGAGCGCGGCTTCGGTGCGGAGGATGGCGCGGCGGCCCGGCTGGT
>JBHYDO010000349.1:0-4011 GCA_051860645.1 Roseococcus sp. | reverse complement strand
CCGCACCACCCTGGCGCTCACCCTGGCGGGGCTGGCCGCGCCGGCCATCGCGCGCGCCCAGGGCACGCCGCTGCGCCTCATCGTCCCCGCCCCCGCCGGCGGTTCCACCGACATCCTGGCCCGGGTGGTGGGCGAGCGCGCGGGGCTGCTGCTGAACCAGCCGGTCGTGGTGGACAATCGCGGCGGGGCAGGCGGCATCATCGGCACCGAGGCGGCCTCGCGCGCCGCGCCGGATGGCAACACCATCATCCTCGGCCACAACCAGACCCATGCCTCGAACCAGTGGATGGCGCCGAACCTGCCCTACCACGTGCTGGAAAGCTTCGTGCCCATCGCGCGGCTCGCCACCGTGCACCACGCGACGGTTGTGCCTGCCAATTCCCGCGCGCAGGACATGGCGGGGCTGGTGGCCATGGGGCGCAATGGCGGGCGGGTGAACTATGCCTCCTCGCAGGCGGGCAGCGCCAGCCACGTCATCGCCGAGACCTTCGTGCGTCGCATGGAGATGGAGGCAACCCACGTCCCCTATCGCGGCGGCGCGCCGGCCGTGACGGACACCGTCGCGGGCGTGGTGGATTTCTTCGTCTCGACCTGGCCGCAGATCGTGAACTTCGTGCGCGACGGGCGGGTGCGGGCGCTGGCGATCGGCGCGCCCTCGCGGCTGGCGGAATTCCCCAACCTCCCCACCACGACGGAGGCCGGCGTGCCCTTTATGGCGGTGGACGCCTGGTTCGGCCTCTTCGCCCCGCGCGGCACGGCCGAGGCGCGGGTGGCGCAGCTGGGGGCGGCCTTCATCGCTGCCCTGGGCGAGGCCAGCGTGGCCGAGCGCGCGGCGCGCGCCGGGCTCAACTCCGCGCCGCTCACCCCGCTCGAATTCACGGCCTTCCAGCAGAGCGAGGTCCAGCGCTGGCGCGAGATGGCGGAGCTCACCGGCATCCGCATGGGAAGCTGAACCTGCCGTGATTGCGGCGCGCTTCCCCCTTGCGCGCCGCGCCTGCCCGCTTCAAACCGAAGCGGAAACCAAGGGGCAGGCGAATGGTGGCGGGACGCTGGCAATTCTGGGTGGACCGGGGCGGCACCTTCACGGACATCGTGGCCCGCCACCCGGACGGCACCCTCTCCACCGCCAAGCTGCTCTCCGAAAATCCTGAGCGCTACCGCGATGCCGCGGTGGCCGGCATCCGCCAGATTCTGGGCCTGACCCCTGGCGCGCCGCTGCCCGCGGGCGCGGTCGAGGCGGTGAAGATGGGCACCACCGTCGCCACCAACGCCCTGCTGGAGCGCAAGGGCGAGCGGGTGCTGCTGCTGGTGAACCAGGGCTTCGCCGACATGGCGCGCATCGGCAACCAGGCCCGGCCCCGCCTTTTCGACCTCGAGGTGAAGCTGCCCGAGCTGCTGCACGCGCGCGTGGCCGAGATCGGTGGGCGGGTGGCGGTGGACGGCACCGAGATCGCGCCGCTCGACGAGACCGCCGCCCGTGCCGCCCTGCGCGAGGCCCATGCGGAGGGCATCCGCGCGGTGGCCATCGTGCTGATGCACGCCTGGGCGCATCCGGCGCATGAGCAGCGCCTGGGCGCCCTCGCGGCCCGCGAGGGCTTCACGCAGATCAGCCTCTCGCACCAGGCGAGCCCGCTGCCGCGCATCGTGCCGCGCGGCGACACGGCGGTGGTGGATGCCTATCTCTCGCCCATCCTGCGGCGCTATGTGGCGCAGGTGGCGGATGAATTGGGGCACGGCCCGTCCCTGTTCTTCATGCAGTCCTCCGGCGGCCTCGCCGAGGCCGGCAGCTTCCAGGGCAAGGACGCCATCCTTTCCGGGCCCGCCGGCGGCATCGTGGGTGCCGCGCGCACCGCCGCCATGGCCGGGTTCGACCGCATCATCGGCTTCGACATGGGCGGCACCAGCACCGATGTGGCACTCTATGCCGGCCAGTATGAGCGCGCTTTCGAGACCGTGGTCGCCGGCGTGCGGATGCGCGCGCCGATGATGGCCATCAACACGGTGGCGGCCGGCGGCGGCTCCATCCTGCACTATGACGGCGCGCGCTTCCGCGTGGGCCCGGACAGCGCGGGCGCCGTGCCCGGCCCAGCCGCCTATCGCCGCGGCGGGCCGCTGACCGTCACTGACGCCAACATCATGACGGGCAAGATCCAGCCCGCGCTTTTCCCCGCCATCTTCGGGCCCGATGGCGACCAGCCGCTCGACGCCGGCATCGTGCGGGAAAAATTCGCCGATCTCGCGGCCGGCATCGGCCAGACGCCGGAGGCGGTGGCCGAGGGCTTTCTCCGGATTGCCGTCGCCAACATGGCCCATGCCATCCGGCAGGTGTCCTTGCAGCGCGGCCATGACGTGACGCGCTACACGCTCGCCTGCTTCGGCGGCGCGGGGGGGCAGCACGCCTGCCTGGTGGCCGATGCGTTGGGCATGGAGACCGTGTTCCTGCACCCCTTCGCCGGCGTGCTCAGCGCCTATGGCATGGGCCTCGCCGACCAGTCCGTGATCCGCGAGGCCGCCATCGAGGCACCGCTCGACGCCGGCGCCATCCCCCCCCTGCAGGACCGGCTGGCGGCGCTGGAGGAGGCCGGCCGCGCCGACCTCGTCCGCCAGGGCGCCGACGCGGCGCGCCTCACCGCGCAGCACCGCGTCCATCTGCGCTATGCCGGCACCGACAGCTTCCTGCCCGTGCCGATGGGCGATGAGGCGGAGTTGCTGGAACGCTTCACCGCCGCCCACCGCGCCCGCTTCGGCTTCGCGACGCCCGAGCGCCCAGTGATGATTGAGGCCGCCGTGGTGGAGGTGACCATGCCCGGCGACGAGGTCGCGGAAACTCCGCTCGCCGCGCGCGTGGAGGGCGAGGCCATCCCCCTGCTGGACCGCGTGCAGGTCTTCATGGAGGGCGCGCACCATGACGCCCCGGTGCATGACCGCGAGGCGCTGCGCGCGGGCGATGCCATCCGGGGCCCCGCCCTGATCCGCGAGGCCATCGCCACCACCGTGGTCGAGCCCGGCTGGGAGGCGCACGTCACCGCGCTCAACCACCTGGTGCTGCACCGCGTGGAGGCCCGCGCCGCCGCCCGTCTCGCCGATGCCTCGCGGCCCGACCCGGTGATGCTGGAGCTGTTCAACAACCTGTTCATGGCCATCGCCGAGCAGACCGGGACGGTGCTGCAGAACACCAGCCTCAGCGTGAACATCAAGGAGCGGCTGGACTTCTCCTGCGCCATCTTCGACGCGACCGGCGGGCTGGTGGCGAACGCGCCGCACGTACCGGTGCACCTGGGCGCCATGGGCGAGAGCGTGCGCACCGTCATCGCCTCGCGCGCGGCCACGCTCAGGCCCGGCGACGTGGTGGCGCTGAACAACCCGTACAATGGCGGCACGCATCTGCCGGACGTGACGGTCATCACGCCCGTCTTCAACACGGCCGGGCGCGAGATCCTGTTCTTCGTCGGCAGCCGCGGCCACCACGCCGACATCGGCGGCCTGACGCCCGGCTCCACGCCGCCTGGCTCGGCCACGCTGGAGGAGGAGGGCGTCGTCATCGACGACTTCCTGCTGGTGGAACAGGGCTGCTTCCGCGAGGCGCAGTTCCGCGCCCTGCTCACCGGCGCCCGCTGGCCCGCCCGCAGTCCCGACGTGAACGTTGCCGACATCAAGGCGCAGATCGCCGCCAACGAGGCCGGCGTTCAGGAGCTGCAGGCCGCGGTCGCGTCCTTCGGCCTGGAGACGGTGCGGGCCTACATGCGCCACGTGATGGACAATGCCGAGGAAAGCGTCCGCCGCGTGCTGGCGAAGCTGAAGGATGGCCGCTTCGAAACCCGCACCGATGACGGCACGCCGCTGGTGGTGGAGGTCCGTGTGGACCAGGCGAACCGCCGTGCCGTGATCGACTTCACCGGCACCGGCCCCCAGCGGCCGGACAATTTCAACGCGCCCCCCGCCGTCTGCCGCGCCGTGGTGCTCTACTGCTTCCGCACCCTGGTGGGCGAGGACATCCCGCTGAACGATGGC
>JBHYDO010000348.1:0-4038 GCA_051860645.1 Roseococcus sp. | reverse complement strand
CCGACCGGATGATTCAATCCGGTCGGATATTGCTCTAGGCGCTGCGGCGCAGGGTTCACCGCGCCGCCGCGGATCATGCGCTAAAGCCCGTCCGGCTCCAGCAGCAGAACCGCCTCGCCATTGCCCAGCACGCCCACGCCCCCCACGCCGGGCGTGGCGGCCAGTTCCGGGTGCAGCGGCTTCAGCAGCAGGTCCGTCCGCCGCCCCAGCCGCGCCACGCCGAGCGCGAGCCGCCCCGCCCGACAGGCCAGCATCACCACCGCGCCGGCCGGCACCGGCGGCAGGTGCAGCACCTCCTCCAGGGTCAACATCCGCTGGCCTGCCGGCACCTCGCCCGGGCGCAGCACCGCCTCCACCCGCCCGGCGGGCAGGGCGTAGGCATGGCCGTCCGCCTCCACCAGCAGCACCGGCTGGAGGGCGGCGCTCAGCGGCACGTCCAGCACCACGCGCGTGCCCTGGCCCGGGCGGCTTTCCATCCGCACCGTGCCGCCCGCGCGCCGCGCCGCCTCCTGCACCACATCCAGCCCCACGCCGCGGCCGGAGGTCTCGCTCACCGCCTCGCGCGTCGAGAAGCCGGGCAGGAAGAGCAGGGCATGGATGTCGGACATGGCAAGCCCGGCGGCGGCTGCCTCGCTGACAAGCCCGCCCGCCACCGCCCGCGCCACCACCCGCGCCGTGTCGATGCCACGCCCGTCATCGGCGAGGCTGACCACCAGCCGGCCGGGCAGGCGTTCGGCGGCCAGCAGCAGGCGGGCGGTGGCGGGCTTGCCGGCGGCGAGGCGCTCGGCGGGCGTCTCCACCCCATGGTCGGCGGCGTTGCGGATCAGGTGCAGCAGCGGGTCGGCCAAGGCGTCGGCCAGGCTGCGGTCCAGCTGCACCTCCTCGCCCTCCACCACCAGCAGGGCCTGCTTGCCGCCGGCCTCGGCGGCGGCGCGCAGCACCCGCGGCAGCCGCGCGGCCAGCGTCGCGAAGGGCACGACGCGCAAGGCCAGCACCGCCTCGTCGAGCTGCCCCAGCGCCAGGGTCAGCCGTCCGCTGGCGCGCTCGGCGGCGCCGGCCGCGGCGCGCAGCCGTTCCAGCGGGCTGGCCAGCCGCGCGGCGGCGGCGGCGGGCAGATGGCGTTGCAGCGCGGTCAGGTCGCCCAGCGCGGCGCGCGCCTCGGGGGCGGAGATCGCCTCGGCCAGGGCCAGCGCGGCCGCGCGCAGCTCCGCCTCCAGCGTGATGACGGCGTCGATCCGGTCCTGCCGCACGCGCATGGTGGGGGCGGGCGGCGGCGCGTCGGCGGGCGCGAGATCGGCCAGCGCCAGCCCCTCCGGGTCGGCCTCGGCGCGCAGCGTGGCGAGTTCGGCGGGCGGCAGGTCGCTGGCCAGGAACAGGTCCATGGCCTCGGGCGGGCCGGCGCTGCCCAGCACCTCGCCCACGCGGGCCAGGAAGGGGGCGGCCAGCGCCTCGGCCGCGGCCAGCGGCCCGAGGCGCAGCCGCCAGATGCGCTGCCCCGCCGCGAGGCAGGCCGCCGCACGCAGATGCGCCGAGGGCGGCAGGGCAGCGGCCAGCCCCGGCGTCAGCGGCGGCGGCGGCGGCGCGAGGGCCGCCTCCAGCGGGCTGGGTGCGGGTGCCTCCAGCGCCGCGCGCAGCCCGGTCGGGCGGGGCAGACCGCGCAGGGCGAGGTCCTGGATTTGTCGGCCCAGCGCCTCCGCGCCCGCGGCGCCATGCGCCAGGGCGGCGGCGGCGAAGGCTTCGGCGGCGGCGGCGAGCGCGGCGGCGGGCGCGTCGAGCGCGGCCATCAGCGGCACGGGGTCGGGCGGGGTGGGCCAAGCGGTCCCGGCGCCGGCGGGCAGGCCCGTGCCCGCCTCCAGCAGGCTGAGCGCGGCGCGCAGCCGGCCGAAGCCCGCGGCCGAGCCAGGGGCGGCGCGCAGCAGGGCAGCGAGGCGCGGCAGCCCCGCCCCCTCCGCGGCTTCGGCGAGGCCCTGCGCGGGGCGGCCCGCGGCCAGCCCCGGCACCTCCGCCGCCAGGCGCGACGCGAGGCTGAGCCGCAGGGGAGAGGCAACGGGCGGGGCGGCGGGCGAAGCCGCGGCGGCGGTCGGCGCCTGCCCCTCGGCCAGCGCCGCCAGCCGCGCCAGCAGGGCGGGCGGCGGGGCGCGGTCCTCGCGGCGCTCCAGCAGCACGCCGCGCTGCGCGCGCAGCAGGTCCACCGCGGCCAGCAGCGCCTCCCGCGCGGCGGCGTCCAGCGCCCGGTGCCCGGCGCGCACCTGGCCCAGCACATCCTCGGCCCGGTGCGCCAGCGCGCCCATGCCCTGCGCGCCCAACGCGGCCGACATGCCCTTCAGGCTGTGCATGGCGCGGAACAGCACGTCCACCCGCCCCCCGCCCGCCAGGCCCTGTTCCAGCGTGTCCAGGTGCTCGGCCGTCTCGGCGGCGAATTCCTGCCAGAGCGGGTCGTCCGCCGCCATCGTCATGGCGGGCTGCCAATGGCCGCGCGGGCGGCCTGCAGGATGGCCTCGCCCGAGCGCCTGGCGAGGTCGGGCGAAAGCGCGCCCGAGGGTTTGGCCACCGCCGCCCGCGCCCCGCGCCGCAGCACCTCCAGCGCGGCCGGGCTGCCGGGATGGGCGGCGGAGGAGACCACCACCACCTCGCCCGGCCCGGTCAGCGCCCATTCGGCAAGGAAGCCCATGCCGTCGCATTCCGGCATTTCCAGGTCGAGCAAGGTCAGGTCGGGGCGCAGCGCGGCCAGGGCCAGCAGCCCCGCGCGGCCATCGGCGGCCTCGCCCACCACCTCGAAGGCGGGGTCACGGGCCAGGATGTCGCGCAGCAGGCGGCGGATGGTGGCGCTGTCATCCACCAGCAGGGTGCGGATGCGGGGGTTGGATGCGGGCGCGGGTGGCTGGGCGGCGAGGTCCGCGAGGCCCGCGGCGGCGGCGCGCAGCGCGTCCAGCGCCTCCTCCCCGGCCAGCCCGGCCAGGGCGGCGCGCAGCGGAGCAGCCTCCAGCGCATCGGCCATGGCGCCGAGCTGCGCCAGGTGCCGCCGCGCGGCGGGAAGGTCCGGCGCCACGGCCAGCGCCGCGCAGCCGGCCGCAAACTCCTCCTGGAAGGCGGCGAGCAGCTCGGCGTCCATCACGCCCACCAGCCGCGCAGCCGCGCGCCGAGCGCCGCCGGGGCCAGCGCCTCCGCCTGCGGCACCCGGGCCAGGGCCGCCGCAGGCATACCGCCCACCACGGCGCTCGCGGCCGACTGCACCAGGATGGGCCCACCCACCGCCGCCAGCGCCGCGGCCCCCGCCGCGCCATCCTGCCCCATGCCGGTCATCACCACGCCGGCGGCGGCCAGGCCCGCGGTGGCGGCCGAGCGGAACAGCAGGTCGGCCGAGGGGTGGATCAGCCCGCCCCCGGGCGAGAGGCGCAGCCAGGGCCCGCCCGCCGCGCGCAGCACCACGCCGTCCTCGGGCAGCAGCAGGGCCTCGCCGGGGCGCAGCGCCTGGTCGGGTCCGGCCGCGCGCACCGTCACCCCCGAGCGGTGCGCCAGCATCGCCGCCATCTCCGCGGCCAGGCTGCGCGGCATGTGCTGCGCGATCACGACCGGCACGGGCAGCGGTCCGGCGGCGGCCAGCAGCGCCGCCAGCGCGTCCGGCCCGCCGGTCGAGGCGGCGATGAGCACGAGCGGCGGCGGCGCGCCCGGCGCCATGCGGGCGGTTGGCGCCGCCGCGCCCGGCCCCGCCCGCTGCGCCCGGGCCTGCGCCCAGTGCCGCAGCCTTGCGCGCAGGGCGCGGTCGAGATGGCCGAGGTCGAGGCCGCCCAGCCCCGTCTCCTTGCTGACGCAGTCCGCCGCCCCGGCGGCGAGGGATTCCAAAGCCGCCGGGCTCGCCTCCTGGGTGTGCTGGCTGACCATGATGACGGCGGGCGGGTCGTCCAGCGCCATGATGCGGCGGGTGGCCTCGATGCCGCCGAGGCGCGGCCTGGCGACCTCCATGGCCACCCGCGCGGGCCGCAGGCGGCAGACGGCCTCAACGCCCGCGGCGCCGTCGGCGGCCTCGCCCACCACCGG
>JBHYDO010000347.1:0-4047 GCA_051860645.1 Roseococcus sp. | reverse complement strand
CTCTCCTGCCGCGCTGATGGCCGACATCAAGCTCGGCCTCTACGTCACCGAACTCATCGGCATGGGCGTGAACGGCCTGACTGGCGACTACTCGCGCGGGGCGGCGGGCTTCATGATCCGCGACGGCGCGCTCGCCGAGGCGGTGGGCGAGATCACCATCGCCGGCAAGCTGCCCGAGATGTTCCTCGCCATGACCGCGGCCGATGACCTCGCCTTCAAGCGCGGCCCCGCGGCGCGGGGGGGGCGCGGGGCGGGGTGGCCGCCGGGGGGCGCGCGTGGGCGGGGGCGCCCCCCCCCCCGCTCCACCGGAGCCGGGCGCGCCCTGCTGCCGGTTTCGTCACATGGCCCGGGTCGCGCGGTGAGCCCCCGTGGGGCGTACCGCGCTCTACCCGTTCCGCGCCACCAGCAGCCGATAGCGCACGAAGCCCTCCATCTGGAGGGTTTCCAGCAAGAGGCCGCCGATCTCGGCCTCGGCGCGCACGCCCAGCCCCACCGCCCGGCGCAGCCGTTCGGGCCAGCGCCGCAACTCGCGCAGCCGGGGTGCGGCCTCGTCCATGCCGCGCACGCGGAGCAGCGGATTGAGGTCGCACTCGGCCACCAGGGCGAGGCCCGCGGCCTCCATCGCGCGCACCCAGCCGGCGCGGCCGGGCGCCACGGGGCAGCGCCAATGGTGACAGAACAGGGCGAAGCGCTGCGCCGGCTCGGGCGGCAGCGCCTCCTCCGGCATGTCGTCCACCATCACCAGATGCCCGCCCGGGGCCAGCACCGCGGCCAGGGCGGCGATGGTGGCTTCCGGTGCCGCGGAGTGGATCAGGCTCTCGATGCCGATGATGAGGTCGAAGGGCCCGGGCGGCGGCGTGTCGTAGGATTGCAACTGGATGCGCACCCGCGCCGACAGTCCCGCCGCGGCGATGGCGGCGGCACCGCGCGCCTGCTGCGCGTCGGACAGCGTCAGCCCGGTCCAGTCGCCGCCCAGCGCAGGTGCGAGGTCCAGCATGGTGGCGCCATAGCCGCAGCCGGCATCCAGCACACGCGGATTGGGTGGCAGGTCCAGCCCCTCCAGCATCAGCCGGTGCAGCACGAGGGGCGAGGGCGGGCCGCCCGCCGGGTCGGTCAAGGCGCGGTGGATGGGGTGCGCGGCCTCGCCCTCCGCGCGGCGTTCCTGGAAGAAGGAGAGCCTGTCCAGCCAACGGTAGTATCGGGCGACCCGGGAGGCCTGGCGTGCGGCGAACGATGACATGGGCGGGTATTGCCACGCTCAAGCGCGCTTGAGCAGGGGAATTTCGCGCAGCGCCGCGGCCAGGGCGCGCAGGTCCTGGGCCGCGGGGCAGCCCGGGTGGCGCGTCAGCAGGGGCGCCTGGGCGCGGATGGCGGCCGGCACCTTGGCGTCGCGCCGCACCGCGCCCAGCAGGGGCACGCCCCCGCCCAGGAAATGCCGGCAGGCGCCGTCCAGCGCGCCATGCACCCGCGCGGCCTGCGGCGCGCCGGCCACCATGTTCGCCACCACCGCCGCCCGGCCGCCGCCATCGAGCCGGTGCAGCTTCAGAACGGCATAGCCATCGGTCAGCGCGGTGGGCTCCTCGGTGACGACCACCAGCAGCAAATCCGCCGCGGCGGCCAGATGGCGCTGTGCGGGCGCGAGCCCCGCGCCGAGGTCCAGCACCACCTCCTCCACGGGGAGGGCGCGCAGCAGCGCCACCAGCCGGTCCAGCCCCGCGGCGCCGAGCGCCGCCAGCCCCGCGGCACCCGAGCGGCCCGGCAGCAGCGCGAAGCCGGCCGGGTGGGGCGTCAGGGCCTCCTCGGCCGTGCAGGCGCCGGTCAGCACATGGCCGAGGTCCCGCACGGGGGTGAGGCCCAGCTGCACATCCACATTGGCGAGGCCCAGATCGCCATCCACCAGCGCCACGCGGGCGCCTTCCTCCGCCAGCGCCTGGGCGAGGCCAATGGAAAGGCAGGTCTTTCCCACGCCGCCCTTGCCGGAGGCGATGACCGTGAGTCGCGTCATGGCGCGGGCTCCCAGGGAAGGACGAGGGGCGTTCCGGGGGCGGCGGCGAGGCGCGCGGCCAGCCATTCCGCGCTCAGCGGTTGCAGCCCGCGTGCCACCTGTGGGCCGATGCCCGCCTCGGTCAGCGTGAGGCCCACCGCGGCCGCGGCAAGGATTCCCCCCAGTCGCCGCGCGGTGTCGAGCCTTGTGGCGATCATGTGCCGCGCGCCCAGCAGGTGAAAGGCGCGCGCGAGTTCGGCGCTTTCCTCCGCGTCCAGCCCGCCGGGCAGGACCAGCACGGGCGTGGCGTCCGCGGCCTCGATCAGGCGATGCAGGCGCTCGGCCTGGCCAGCGTCGAAGGGGTCGCAGCCGAAGCCGTCCAGGAAAGCGGGCTGGCCCGGTTCGCGCCGTTGCAGGGATTTCGCCAGCACCTCGGGCTGCGCGGCGACGGCGAGCGTCAGGCGCAGCAGGCGCGTGAAGGCGGCGAGCTGCTCTACCGCGCCGGCCCGGGCGCCATCGGCGGTGACGACCAGCGGGGTCTGTCCGGCCATGGTGGCGCGCGCGGCGAGCTTCGCGCAGGTCAGGGTCTTGCCGACCCCGGGCGGCCCGACCAGCAGCACCGGGCGGTCGAGCGGAAGGGGGCCGAAGCCCAGCTGCGCGGCCAGGGCCGGTGCCAGCCGCCCATGGCCAAGCCGCAGCGCCAGCGGCGCAGGCAGGTTGTGGCGGGCCAGCGCGGGCGGGATGTCCAGCGCCCCCCCCATGCCCTCGGGCGGGATGAGCAGGGGTTCGGCCACGTCCAGCGCCGCCGTCACCTCCACGGCGCCGCCCACGCGCCGCGTGTCGAGGATGACGGCGTCATCGCCAAGCGCCGCCCGCGCGGCCGCCAGCGCGTGGGAGGAGGTGCGGCCGTGGAAAATCCGCAACTGCACGGCTCAGACGCTGGCCAGGGCGCGCACACGGATGCGCGGATGCAGCTCCGCCTGGGCCAGGACGGTGGTGCTGGGGCGGATGCGCTCCACGATGGCGCGGACATGCGCGCGCAGCAGGCCGGAGCACAGCAGCACCGGCGCCTCGTCCTGCGCGGCCTGCGCGTCCAGCACGTCGCGCAGGCGGGTGATGAATTGCTGGAGCTTCTCAGGCTCCATGGCCAATTGCCGGTCCTCCGGCGGGCCGGCCAGGCTTTCGGTGAAGGCCACCTCCCATTCGGGCGAGAGGGTGACGAGGCCCACATAGCCCTGCGGCCCGCGCGCCGCCTCGGACAATTGCCGCGCGAGGCGCATCCGCACGATGGCCTGGATGTGCGGCAGCGCGCGCAAATTCGCCGCCACCGCCTCCTGCAGCCCCTCCAGGATGGTGGGCAGGTCGCGGATGGAGACGCGCTCGGCCAGCAGCGCCTGCAGCAGGCGTTGCAGCGTGCCGACGCCCACCTGCGCGGGGATGAGATCCTGCACCAGCTTCTGCTGCTCACGCGGCAATTCCTCCAGCAGCTTCTGGGTTTCCGCATAGGAGAGCAGCTCGCTCATGTTCTCGCGCACCACCTCGGTCATGTGGGTGGCCAGCACGCCGGCGCAGTCCACCACGGTGCAGCCGCGGGCCAGCGCCTCCTCGCGCAGGCGCTCCTCGATCCAGAGCGCGGGCAGGCCGAAGGCGGGCTCCTGCGTGCGTTCGCCGGGCAGGTCGGGCATGTTACCGCTGGGGTCTATGGCCAGGTTCATCGGCGGGCGCAGGCTGCCGCGTGCGGCCTCGATCTCCTTGACGCGGATCACATAGGCATCGGGCGGGAGCTCCAGGTTGTCCTGG
Organism: Roseococcus sp.; assembly: GCA_051860645.1. Classification (GTDB taxonomy): domain Bacteria; phylum Pseudomonadota; class Alphaproteobacteria; order Acetobacterales; family Acetobacteraceae; genus Roseococcus. Next base: position 263 of record JBHYDO010000347.1, on the reverse strand, counting down.
ATGCGCACGCTGGGCAGGACGAAGCCCATCTCCTGCGCGATGGACCGGCGCAGCCCGCGGATCTGCTCGGACAGGCGCGGCGCGTCGCCGGCGGCGAGCGAGAGCAGCCCGTAGCCCAATTCGAGCCGCAGCAGGTCCATGCGCAGCGCCTCGGCCACGGGGGGCTCGGCATTGGGCGCGGGCGTGGCATCGGGCGGGGGCGGCGGCGCGAGCGTGTTCTTGCGCTGCACATAGGCGGCCACGCCCGTCGCACCCGCCAGTGC
>JBHYDO010000346.1:0-4066 GCA_051860645.1 Roseococcus sp. | reverse complement strand
ACCAGCAGGGTGCGGCCCTCGACCTCGACACTGTGCTGCTTGCCGTTCACCGTCAGCGAAACCTGAGGCATTTCCAGCCCTCCCCTGCGTTCCAGTTCTGATACGGAAGGTCGCCAATAGGGCGGGGGCCGTCAAGCGCCCGCCCCCGCCCCACTGGCCTACCCATCCGCCGAGGAGAAAAACCGTTCCTCGATGATGGCCCCAACGGCCACCGTGTAAAGCCCGACCTCGGTCATGGCCGTGCGCACGCCATCGGCCTTGCTTGTGACGTCGATGGTGAAGCGCAGCGCGAACTGGTTGCCGTGCAGGAAGGGGCCCTCGGCGGTGAAGCCGTGCACCTCGTGGTTGGCCATCCACCATTCGGTCTTGGCCTCCACAGCGGCGCGGCCCTCGCAGCGGGCCATGGGGCCGTCCATCGCCTCGAGGCTGACCACGGCATCGGACCAGAAGCGCTGCTCCTCGCCGCGTCCCTCGCGCAGGGCGGCGGTGAAGGCTTCGGCGAGCTCTTTGGTGGTCATGGCGGCTGGTTCCCTGGAGGGCGCAGGAACCTAACGCTGCGCGCCACCGCCCGGCAACGGGAATCGCGGCGCATCCCGGCGATGTCGCGCCGGCGTCATTCCGGGCTCATGCCGGCACGAAGCCCAGCAACTCCTCCGCCGACATCACCTCGCAATAGATGCGGTTCAGGATGCGGAGTTCCTGCTCGTGCAGTTCCTGGCTGCCGGCGGCGCAGGCATCCTCCACCAGGATCACGTCGAAGCTCTCATCCGCGAGCGAGCGCACGGTCGAACTCACGCACTGGTCGGTGAAAATGCCGGCCGCCACCACATGGGTGACGCCCATGTTCTGCAGCACGAGGCGGAGGTTGGTGCCGGTCAGGGCCGAATCCGTGGTCTTGGTCACCATGATCTCGCCGGGGAGCGGCGCAAGCGCCGGCACCACCTGCGACTCCCACTCATCCTTCGGCAGCAGCAGGTCGTTCCATCCGGGCTTGCGCTGGCTGAGCGAGCGGTCCCGGCCATCGGGCAGGAGGGCCGCGATGCGCGCGAAGACCACGGGGCTTCCCCCCGCCCGGAAGGCCGCCATCAGCCGCGCGATGGCGGGGATGACGGTGCCGTGCATCCGCTGGTGGAAGGGTGTCCAGCGGTGGAAGCGCGCGAGATCCTCGCCGGTCAGCGTCGCCGGGTCCGGCCGCGCCAGGTAGGTGTTCTGCACGTCGATCACCAGCAGCGCCACGCGCCCGGGAACCAACACCGGGTCCGGCGCCTCGGGAGCGCCCTCGTAGTAGAAGGAGCGCCACGCGGTCTTCCAGCCTTGCACCCATCCCTCCCGACCGTCACCGGGACAAAGGACAACAGCCCGCCGCCCCCTTGGCAACCCACGCCCCCTCCGCGCGCTAACCAGGGCCGCCCAGGAACCTCCGATGCCCCTTCCCGCATGACCTCGCCCCAGATCATTCTCCTCGGAATCCTCGTCGCGACCATGGGCCTGTTCCTCTGGGGGCGCTGGCGGCATGACCTCGTGGCCATGGGCGCGTTGCTGGCGGCGGTGGCCGCGGGGCTGGTGGCGCCGAGCGATGCCTTCGCGGGCTTCGGCCACCCCGCGGTGGTCACCGTGGCCTGCGTGCTGGTGTTGAGCGCCACGCTGCAGGCGAGCGGCGCGGTGGACGTGCTGACGCGCAACCTCATCCCCCGCGCCGCCGGCCCGACGCTGACGCTGGCCGCGCTGTGCGGGGTCGCCGCGACGCTCTCGGCCTTCATGAACAATGTGGGCGCGCTGGCGCTGCTCATGCCGGTCGCCATCCAGGTCTCGGGGCGGCTCGGCCTGCCGCCGGGGCGGGTGCTGATGCCGCTGGCCTTCGCCTCCATCCTGGGGGGGATGACCACGCTGATCGGCACGCCGCCCAACCTCATCGTCTCGGGCTTCCGCGCCGAGGCCACGGGCGGCGCGGGCTTCGCCATGTTCGATTTCGCCGGCGTGGGGGCGGCCGTGGCCCTGGCGGGGCTGGCGCTCATCCTGCTGGGGGGCTGGCGACTCGTGCCCGCCCGCCCGGTCAGCGGCGCCGAGGGCTTCGCCACCGGTCCCTACCTCGCCGAGGCGCGCGTGCCCGCGGGCGCCAAGGCCGCGGGGATGACGCTCGCAGCCCTGGAGGCCGCGCTGCGCGACAACGACGCGCAGGTGCTGGGCCTGGTCCGCGATGAACGGCGCATCGCCGCCCCGCATCCCTGGCGAGAATTGCGGTCCGACGACATCCTGCTGATCCGCGCGGAGCCCGAGGCCCTGGCCAGTGCGCTGTCAGATCTGGGCCTGCGGCTGGAAGAGGACCTGCCCGACGCCGCGGCACAGGCCGAACGCCCCAAGGGCGCCGCGCTGCAATCGGACGAGGTGGTGCTGGCCGAGTTCGTGGTGCGGCCGCGTGCCGAGATCGCGGGGCGTTCGGCGGCGGAGCTGCACCTGCGCCGCCGCTTCGGCGTGAATCTGCTGGCCGTCTCGCGGCATGGCGTGCCGGCCCGGGCGCGCATGCGCGGCCTGACGCTGCGCGAGGGTGATGTGCTTCTCATGCAGGGCGCCGAGGATGCGCTGGCCGAGGTGGCGCAGGGCTTCGGGCTGGTCCCGCTCGCCGCGCGTGAATTGCGCCTCCCCAATGCCCGGGCGGCCGGGCTGGCGGCCGGCGTGATGGGGCTGGCCGTGGCAGGTGCGGCCTTCGGGCTCGTGCCCGCCGCCATCGCCTTCGCCGGCGGCGTGCTGACGGTGGTCGCGCTGGGGGTGCTGCCGCTGCGGCGGCTCTATGAGTCGGTGGACTGGCCGGTGATCGTGCTGCTGGCCGCCCTGCTGCCGGTGGCCGGCGCCATGGCCACCACCGGCGCGGCCGACGTGGTGGCCGCCGCCCTGCTGGCCCCGGTGGCGGCGCTGGGGCCGGTGGCGGCGCTGGCGCTGATCATGGCGGTGACGATGACGCTGTCGGACTTCATGAACAACGCCGGCACGGCGGCGGTGATGTGCCCCATCGCCATCGGCACCGCCGCGCAGCTCGGCGTGGCGGCGGACCCCTTCCTGATGGCGGTGGCGGTCGGCGCCTCCTGCGCCTTCCTCACCCCCATCGGGCACCAGAACAACACGCTGATCCTGGGACCGGGGGGCTTGCGCTTCGGCGACTACTGGCGCCTCGGCCTGCCGCTGGAGGTGCTGGTGCTGGCGGTCGGCATTCCGGCGCTGCTGTTCTTCTGGCCCCTTTGACCTTGGGGGGTGATCACGTCACCAGCAGCAGCAACGTCCCGGCCAGCGCGGCATAGAGCAGGGCCGCGGGAAGGGTGGCGCGCAGCACCCCGCTCGCCTCGCGGCCCACCAGCCCCACCGTCGCCGCGCCGGCCACGATGTTGTGCGGGCAGATGATGTTGCCGATGGCCGCCCCCACCCCCTGCCCCGCCAGCAGCGGCAGTACCGGAAGGCCCAGCGCCTGGGCGGTCGCGCGCTGGAATTCCGACAGCAGGATGTTGGACGCGGTGGCGGAGCCGGTGACGAAGGTGCCCAGCGCGCCCGCCGCCGGCGCGAAGGCCGGCCAGGCGCTGCCAAGTGCGGCGGCCGCCCCCGCCGCCAGCGCCTCGATCAGCCCCGCATGCACCATCAGCCGCGCCAGGGCCAGCATCGCCACCAGCGCGAACAGCACGCCCGGCAGGCGCGCGGCGGCGCGACCACTGGCCTCGCGCAGCACCGCCAGCGGCGTGCGCCGCCACGCCGAGGCCAGCAGCAACCCCAGCAGTAGCAGCGTTCCCGGGTGATACAGCGGCTCCACGCTGCCCGCGAAGCCGCCCGGCAGGGTCCAGTCCAGCGAGACGGCCCGCAGCGCCGCGTTCAGCGGCGGCACCAGCCGGGTGGCGAGGATCAGCGCCAGCAGCAGCAGGTAGGGCAAGGCCGCGTCCAGCCATTCGCGGCCGCCCGGCCCGCCGGAGCCGCCACCCCGCCGCAGCCAGAGCGCGAAGCCAAGCCCGCCCAGCAGCGCGCCGCCGAGCGTGGGCAATTCGGGCCCCACGAAGACGGCGATGAGCGTGGCCGGCACCAGGAAGCC